>JAEEXV010000312.1 GCA_016287975.1 Lentisphaeria bacterium
CGCGGGGGCGGGGAATCCGCCGAATCCGCGCGGGGTGGAATGGTAGGCGGTTGTGTGCCGCCGGCGAAAAGCCGGCGGGCCAAGCGGCGCAAATGGCGCGGGTGATCGGGGCTTTGCCGGCGGGCAAGCCCGCCGGCACACGCCGAGCGAATGGCGGAGCCTGCGCGATATGGGGTGCGGGTCGATGGATCCGCCGAATCCGCGCGGGGTGGAATGGTAGGCGGTTGTGTGCCGCCGGCGAAAAGCCGGCGGGCCAAGCGGGGAAATGCCGCGGGGCGGGGAATCCGCCGAATCTGGGCGGGGTGGAATGGTGGGCGGTTGTGTGCCACCGGCGAAAAGCCGGCGGGCCAGGCGGCGGAAATGCCGCGGGGGCGGGGAATCCGCCGAATCCGCGCGGGGTGGAATGGTAGGCGGTTGTGTGCCGCCGGCGAAAAGCCGGCGGGCCAAGCGGCGGGAATGCCGCGGGGGCGGGGAATGCGCGGGGTGGAATGGTAGGCGGTTGTGTGCCGCCGGCGAAAAGCCGGCGGGGCAATCGGCGGCTTGGCTTCCGGGTCAAGATGGCCCGGGCTACGCGAAGTATTCGACGCCTGAGCGGAAGATGCCCTGTTCCTTGTTGCCCGGGACATTCTTGCCGATATCGGTGTCCCAGGAGCGCTCGGAGTGGCCCATCTTGCCGAGGACGCGTCCGTCGGGGGAGGTGATGCCCTCGATGGCGTCGACCGATCCGTTGGGGTTCCAGGGCATGGCGTTGGCGGGCTTGCCGTCGAGCGTCGCGTACTGGAATGCGACCTGGCCGTTCCTGAGGAGTTCGGCGACCTGCTCGGGGGAGGCGTGGAAGCGTCCCTCGCCGTGGGAGATGGCGACAGTGTGGACCTCGCCGATCTCGGCGTGCGCGAGCCACGGGGACTTGACCGAGGCGACGACGGTGTTGACCATGGTAGCGGCGTGGCGTCCGAGGGTGTTGAAGGTGAGCGTCGGGTCATCGGGGGCGAGGGCCGGTCGGATTTCGCCGTATGGGACGAGTCCGAGCTTGATGAGCGCCTGGAAGCCGTTGCAGATGCCCAGCGCGAGGCCGTCGCGCTCCTGGAGGAGGCGCATCATGGCGTCGCGGATGCGGGGGTTGCGGAAGGTGGTGGCGATGAACTTGCCTGAGCCGTCGGGTTCGTCGCCTCCAGAGAAGCCGCCTGGGAAAGCGACGATCTGGGCGTTGGCGATGGCCTTTTCGAGGCGCGCGACGGCCTCCTCGATGTCGGCGGCGGTGAGGTTGCGCATCAGCACCAGTTCGGGGACGGCGCCCGCGTTGGCGAAGGCGCGCGCGGTGTCGACCTCGCAGTTGGTGCCAGGGAAGACGGGGATCACGACGCGCGGCTTCGCGACCTTGACGGCGGGGCGCGCGGCGCCGCGCTTGTCATACGGCTGCCAGGTGGCGCGCGGCGAATCGGGCAGAACGGTCGGGAAGATCTTCTCCAGCGGGCGTTCCCACGCAGGGATGGCGGCCTTCAGCGGCAGGCGCATCGAGCGGATGACGATCGCGGGTTCGGCGGTCGTGCGTCCGAAGACGGGGATTTCGGGCAGCTCGGTCTCGGATTCGACCAGGATGGCTCCAGGCGCGGGGACGAAGTAGTCCCCGTCGTCGAGGGCCTCTCCGCCAGTGAAGCCGACGAGGTTGCCGAAGCACATCTTCGAGAGGGCGGCGGCGACGCCGCCATGGCCGACGGTCTGCGCCGCAAGCACCTTTCCCTGCAGGATATAACTGTGCAGCAGCGCGAAGTTGCGGCGCAGCGCCTCGAAGTCCGGCGTGCCGTCGGCGAGGCGTTCGGCCTTGAGCAGCGAAACGACATGGCCCGCGCCCTTGAACTCGGGGCTGACGACATTGCGCGCGTCGGCGGGGACGACCGCGAAGGCGACGAGGGTCGGCGGGACGGTCAGGTGCTCGAAGGTGCCGGACATGGAGTCCTTGCCGCCGATGGCGGCGGTGCCGAACTCCATCTGCGCTCGGAGTCCTCCCAGGAGCGCGGCGAGGGGTCGCCCCCAGCGCTCGGGGACGAACTCCAGGTGCTCGAAGTATTCCTGGAAGGAGAGGCGCGCCTGCGAGGAATCGCCGCCCGCGGCGGCGATCTTGGCGAGGGCCTCGACGACCGAGTAGATGGCGCCGTGGTAGGGGCTCCACGAGCAGATCTGGGGGTCGTAGCCGTGGCTCATCAGCGTGCAGAAGTCGGTCTTGCCCGCGACTGGCAGTTTCGCGGACATCGCCTCGCTGGGCGTGAGGCGCATCTTGCCGCCGAAGGGCTCCAGCACGGTGGCGGCGCCGATGGTGCCGTCGAAGCGCTCGACGAGGCCCTTCTGGGAGCAGACGTTGAGGTCGGAGAGGTTGTCGAGCCAGTGGCAGAGGAGGTCGCCGACCTCGGGCGCGCGGAAGGGGTTCGCGGCTTCGTCGGGGGCGGGGACGCGCACGCTGGTGTGCTGGGTGGCGCCGTTGGTGTCGAGGAAGCGGCGCGAGATGGAGACGATGGGCTTGCCGCGCCACTGCAGCACCAGGCGCGGTTCTGCGGTCACGTGCGCGACCTCGGTCGCCTCCAGGTTCTCCTCGGCGGCCAGTGCCAGCGCCTTGGGGACGTCGGCGGCCGCGACGACGACGGCCATGCGCTCCTGGGATTCGGAGATGGCTAGCTCGGTGCCGTCGAGCCCGTCGTATTTCTTGGGGACGAGGTCGAGGTTGACGTCGAGGCCTGGGGCGAGTTCGCCGATGGCGACGGAGACGCCGCCCGCTCCGAAGTCGTTGCAGCGCTTGACGAGGCGCGCGAACTCGGCGCGTCGGAAGAGGCGCTGGATGTTGCGCTCGGTCAGGGGGTTGCCTTTCTGGACTTCGGCGCCGCAGGTGGTGAGCGATTCCTCGGTGTGCGCCTTGGAGGAGCCGGTCGCGCCGCCGCAGCCGTCGCGGCCAGTGCGGCCGCCGATCAGCAGGATGGCGTCGCCAGGGGCGGGCTGTCCGCGGCGGACATTGGCCTGCGGGGCGGCGGCGATGACGGCGCCGAGTTCCATGCGCTTGGCGGTGAAGCCAGGATGGTAGTACTCCTGCACCTTTCCTGTGGCGAGGCCGATCTGGTTGCCGTAGGACGAATAGCCAGCCGCGGCGGTGCGCGTGATCTTGCGCTGCGGGAGTTTGCCTGGGATGGTCTCCTCGACGGGCGTCCTGGGGTCGGCGGCGCCAGTGATGCGCATCGCCTGGTAGACGTAGGCGCGCCCCGAGAGCGGGTCGCGGATGGCGCCGCCGAGGCAGGTCGCCGCGCCGCCGAAGGGCTCGATCTCGGTCGGGTGGTTGTGGGTCTCGTTCTTGAACATGATCAGCCACGGCGAGACCACGCCGTCCACCTCGGCCTCCGCGACGATGGAGCAGGCGTTGATTTCATCGGAGGCGTCGAGGTTGTCGAGCTTGCCCTGCTTCTTGAGGATGCGGGCGCCGATGGTGGCGACGTCCATGAGGCAGAGGGTCTTCTCCTCGCGTCCGAGTTCCTTGCGCAGGCCGAGGTAGTCCGCGTAGGAGGCGCGGATGGGCTGGGCGTAGGGGGAGCCCGCGGGCCACGCGATGTGGTCGAGGCTGGTGTGGAAGGTGGTGTGGCGGCAGTGGTCGGACCAGTAGGTGTCCAGGACCTTGATCTCGGTGAAGGTGGGATCGCGCTTCTCCTCGTCGCGGAAATACTCCTGGCAGAAGGCGAGGTCCTCGTTGCTCATGGCGAGGCCGAACTCCTTGACCATCGCGGCGATGCCCGCGGCGTCCAGTTGGCGGAATCCATCCAGGACGCGCACGTCGGGGGGCGTCGTCGAGGTCATTTCGAGGGTGTCGGGCTTGACGCCCATCACCGCCTCGCGGCTCTCGACGGGGTTGATGATATAGCCCTTGACCCGCGCGACCGCCTCCGCGGAGAGCGCGCCGAAGAGCGCGTAGAGCGTCGCGGTGCGCACCAGCGGGCGCTCCTTCTGCGTCAGCAGCTGGATGCACTGCGCCGCCGAATCGGCGCGCACGTCGTACTGCCCTGGCAGCGGCTCCACCGCGAACCACACCGCACCCTCGAACTCAGGATGCGCATCGACGTAGACGGTGTCGCAGTTGGGCTCCGAGAGTACCGAATCCTTCGCCGCCGCGAACTCGGCGTCGGTGAGCCCCGAGAGGTCGTAGCGCTTGAGCAGGCGCAGTCCAGTCAGTTCCTTGAGGCCGAGGGTCTCCTGGAGGTCGGCAAGCAGGTTGCGCGCCTCGACGTCAAAGCCCGGGCGCTTCTCGACATAGCAGCGATAGACGGTGGATGGCATGGGATTTCAGCGAAGGGTGAAAGAAGGGGATGCAGGGCGAAACGACTTTTGCGTTAATATAGACCTAAAACCGTGAACCATGTTTCAACTTGGATGTTTCACGCGCAGACCCATCGGGGACCCAGGACCCAGGACCCAGGACCCAGGACCCAGGACCCAGGACCTAGGACCCCAGACCCATCTTTCGGGGACCCCAGACTTCAGACCCCAGACCCATCTTTCGGAGACCCCAGACTTCAGACCCCAGCCCCATCGCGACCCCAGACCCAGGACCCCAGACCCATCTTTCGGAGACCCC
>JAEEXV010000039.1 GCA_016287975.1 Lentisphaeria bacterium
CCGCGCCAAATACAGCCAGGACATCCGCAACCAGTGGCGGCATGTCGCCATCACCTATGACGGCGCCACCAAGACCAGCCGCATCTACCTGGACGGCGACCTCCGCTGCGAAAAGACCGGCCTCGCCATGGACCCGCCCAAGTCCAAGTATCCGACCCTCACCGTCGGCGGCGCCTTCGGCGGCAAGGGCTCCGGCCTCAACGGCGCCATTGACGAACTCAAGATCTACAACTATCCCATGACCCAGGAGGAGATCATCCAGCACGCCAAGTTCACCGACTAAGGGCGCGCCTCCTTGTCCTGTGCGCGGGGCGCGAGCCCCGCGATGCCCATGCGTGCCGCCGGCGCAAGCCGGCGGCACTGAACAACTGCTTTTATTCCAGGAACAGTCATGAAACACCGCCTTGCCGTCATTTTCGCCTTTTGGTTCACCTGCATCGGCTGGTGCGCGGGCTTGACCGCCGTGCGCGCCGTCAAGACCCCGTTCATTGACGGCAAACTCACTGACGAGGCGTGGGGCGCCGCGCCGGAATACACCGCCTTCTTCGTGCATAAGAAGGGGACGCCGGCGGTGCAGCCGACCTCGGTCAAATGCCTCTTTGACGAGCGCAACCTCTATTTCGGCATTCGCTGCGCCCTCTCCAATGGCGCGCTTCCACGCGTCGCGGATGCGCGTCCGCGGGACGGCGGCCTCTACCAGCAGGAGAGCATCGAGGTGATGCTCGACCCCGGCCGCAACCAGGACTTCTACTATCACTTCATGGTCTCCTCCAACGGCGACATCGCCGACGAGGTCTGCGAGCAGGGCGGTATCCTCTTCGTCCCCGCCTGGAACGGCCAGTGGAGCGCGAAGGTCGCCTGGGAAGCGGCGGCCTACACCGTCGAGATCGCCATCCCCTTCTACAACTTCGCCGCCGCCCGTGCCAAAGTCCCCTCCGGCTGGAACATCAACGTCTGCCGCGATGCGCGCCCGGTCGGCATGGACCGCGAGGATTCCTCCGTCGCCAATGGCAACTACAACATCGGCGGATCGTTCCTGCCGTTGAACGGCGTCGACTTCGACCTCAAATCCATCCAATATGCCTTCCACGAGGCAGCCGCGACTTCCATCGCCGTCCCCGGCGGCAAGATCCAGACCACGCCGTCGGTCGCCGTCACGAACGCCACCGGCAAGCCGCTCAAGGGTGCGATCGAAGCGTGGCTCTGCCGCCTCTCCGACCGCAAATACACCTTCAACGTCAAGAAGCGCTTCACCCTCGCCGACGGCGCCACCCAGCGCCTTGAACTCAATCCCGTCACGCACGATGGCGAGGGCGACCACCTCCTGTGCGTGCGCGCCGAGGACGAGAATGGCCGCACGCTCGCCTACACCGACCGCAAGGTCTCCGTCCGCCTGGCGCCGCTCGCCATCGACATGCAGGTGCCGTGGTATCGCAACACGGTCTTCGCCAGCCAGAAACTGACCGAAGTGCGCTTCACGGTGAAGAACTCGCTGCCCGCCGACCAATGCAAAGGCGCCCAGATCACGGCGGAAATCCTCGACGCCGCCACCGGCAAGGCCGCCTGGTCTTCGACCAAGCCTGCCGCCGCCGCCGTGCCCTTTGCTCTTGCGACCACGCAACTGCCGGACGGGCGCTACACCCTCAAGGCGACGCTGGTCAAGGGCGGCAAGCCGGTGCCTTTCGGCAGCACCTCCACCTTCCTGTGGAAACTCCCGCACCAGCCGGGCGAGGTCTGGATGGACCAATACGGCAACTGGTTCATCGACGGCAGGCCCTTCTACGTCAACTCAGGTTGGTTCCGCGGCGCCGATGCATACGGCCCCCACTGCACCGCCGTCATCAGCCATGGCTTCGGCGCCCTCCAGCCGCCGCACCAGGACAAGATGCTGGTGGACGCCAACTTCCTTTTCGGCTCGATCCTGCGCACGCCCGCCAAGACCAAGATGCTGCAGCAGGCCACCCTGCCGCCGGAACTCATCGCGGAGGTCCGCGCCCTCGTCGCCAAGGCCTGCGTCCGGAAGAACCTCTTCTGCTACTACATGACCGACGAGCCCAGTTCGCGTTCCGTCCACCCCGCCGCCCTGCGGCAACTCTACGAGACCATCCGCGAGGCCGACCCGTATCATCCCGTGATGATCAGCGATGCCACCAAGTTCTACGACTACATCGACAGCGCCGACCTCAACATCCACCATCCGTATCCTCGTGTCGTCGACGACTTCAAGTACAACGACTGCACCAGCATCGTCACGCACCTCGAAGGGGGCAAGCGCAAGCAGGCGGCCGTCGGCCACAAGTCGTCATTCCTCTTCATGCGCATGGGCTTCAACCAGCTGGACTACGGCTACGGCCCCGCCAACAGCCGCATCATCTCCTACGAGGAACTGCGCGACCAGAACGTCATGGCGCTCGCCGCCGGCATCAAGGCCATGTTCCCCTACGACCGTTCCGTCGACGGCTATCCCGAGGCCGCCATCGGCTTCCCCGCCGCCGACCGCGAGGCCGCGTGGCTCCTCAAGGTCGTCAACACCCCCGACACCCCGCTGAAACTCTCCTCCCCCAACCCGAAACTCCTCCTGCGCGCCCATGAATACCAGGGCGCCGCCTATTTCTTCGCCTCCAACGTCTCGATGGACGAGGGGCGCTACGAGTTCACCGTGCAGGGGCTGCCGGCCTCCGTCAAATCGCTCGTCGTGATCGGCGAGGAGCGCACCGTCCCCGTCCAAAACGGCAAGGTCATCGACGCCTTCCATCCGTGCGGCGGGCACATCTACACCACTGGAAAGGATCCGGGCTTCGAACCCATCGCTTCCGTCTGCCGCCGCATTGAGGAGGCGTGGGCCAGGCGCCGGAAGCCCGGCAATCTCTTCTTCCAGCGCCAGACCGACCGCGCCGTCCACATCAATGTTTCCTCCGACGGCGCCACCTACGGTCGCAACCGCCAGACCGCCCGCTGGCACCTCTGCGACGGTCTGGAAATCGGCCTCTGGGACAAGGGCTACCAGTGGTTCTTCTGGACTCCCGCCCACCCGGGACAGCCCGCCTGGGTCGAGTTCACCCCCGTGAAGCCCGCTGTCATCGGCCGCGTCGTGGTCTATTCCGAGGACACCTCCCTCAAGGACTACGAGGTGCAAGTCGAGGAGGGCGGCGCGTGGAAGACCGTCGCCGCCGTCAAGGGCGCTACTACCCCGCGCACCGAGGCGGCCTTCGCACCCCGCCAGGTCAAGAAGCTCCGCCTCCTCATCCCGCCCTGGAACAACCCGAAGCAGCCCCCGCACCTCATGGAGGTCGAGGCCTACGCCAAATAGCCTGCCCCCATCCCCCGCCGGGGAAGACGGGGGAGACGGGGGCTATGCCTCCCGTCGTTTGGAGCGTCCGTCCCCGGCTCCCGCCGGGGAATCGGACATGGCCCCTTCTTCCTTACGCCCTCTTTATGCCATGCTCTGTTCCCCAAGAGGGGAGGTAATTGCCGCCTGATTGAAGCACTGCGTTGCTCTTTGGAGCAATTTCGGCATGGCATGAGCCGCGCAGCGGCGGCCAGAATAGGCCGAGGGTGGAGCGCGCCGCGCAGCGGCGAACGCACCCCCGCCTGGTGCCAAGACCTACCCTTATGGGGAACAGCGCTTTATGCTGACATACCCATACCGCTCGAGATATTGGATTTCAACCAGGAACTGGGCGAAGTCGGCATCCGTGAAGCGTTTGTCCATCTCGTATTCGTAGAGTTTGGCGGCATCGTAAAGCGTGCGCTTGCCGTCGAGAAGGAGATAGAGCAGATCAGGGAGCGAGCAACCCTGGCGCTCCGGCTGCGGCACACGGACAAGTGAGAGCAGCGTCCCGGGGACCAGTCGCTTGGGGATGACGCGGGCGGCCTGCGCGACGGCGTTGTGGAGGTCGCGTTCGCCGGTGACGGTCGGCAGCATGGCGGCGGCGCGCTCGGCGATTGCATCCAGTTCGGCGGTGTCGGCGGCGGCGAATGCGCCGGGCGAGAACTGGTCGATCGAGACGAGCTGGTCGGTCAGGCGGCGTGCCTGGAAGCGGAGTTTCTCGGCGGCGTCGCGGCGGCTGAGGCGGTCGAGGCCGAGTTCATACTGGATGACGGCGGCGCGGGTGCGCAGTTCCTCGGCGGCGAGCGCCGCGCAGTCGCGCGCGATCTTGCGGAATCCGGCCTCGTCGGCGGTGGCGATGGTGCCGACGAGCGTCCCCATCAGCCGCGCCACATCGTAGGCGAGGTCCCAGTCGGCGTCATGGAATGCAGGCCCTGCGTTGTGGTGGTAGCGCATGTTCGCCGAGTGCGGCCACAGCGACGGGATCCCGAAGAAGTCGTCGGAGCAGAAGGTGTCGTCGGAGAGATTGCCGCGTTCCACGGCGAAGGGCAGGTCGGGGAGGTGCCGTCGGAGCAGCGCGGGTAGATAGAGGTCGAGGAACGACGCCTGCAGCATGGACGACTGGCGGATGCGCAGGCGCGGCAGGTCGCCGCCGCCCGCGAAGTGGCAGCAGCTGTCGAAACTGAAGACCGTCAGCGTGCGGCGGTCGCGCGCCCCCAGGAAATACTCGTGGAAGCCGTAGCGCTCCATCGAGAGGACGATCCGCAGGGATTTGCGCAGCGGCGGGAGTTTGCCCTGCGCGATGAGCGCCTGGATCGCGCGGCACAGTTCGCAGATCACGGCGCCGCCCGCCGCGTCATCGGGCAGGAACGGCTCGTACATGTGCGCGATCATCGTGATCTCCTCGGACGACGCGCCTTTCATCAGCCCCGAGACGGTGTAGATCTCGCCGTCGTAGATGCGGCTCCTCGCCTCGGCGTGCGCGCGCGCCGCCCCGACGCCATCTCCCCTCCCGGCCCTTAGCCGTGCGACACGGGAAAGTGTCCGAAGCCAGCTTGTGCTCCGACCATTACTACAGGATCCCGTCGCTATGGCCGCACTCGGCGAA
>JAEEXV010000313.1 GCA_016287975.1 Lentisphaeria bacterium
GCTGGCCGAGGCGGGCGTCCCGTCCGCGCGCCTGCACGCGCTCACGCCAGGCGAGGCCTTCCGCGCGGCGGGCTTCGAGTGCCTGCCGCTGCCGGCGATGCACCTGGTCGAGGATCCGGAGGAGCCCTGCGTTCACTACCTGCTGCACGACCTCGCCTGTGGCCGCAAACTCTACTATGCGCTCGACGGCGCCTGGACCACCTACGCCGCCTACCGCCGACTGCGGAAGCATACGCTGGACGCGCTGGTCTGGGACTGCACCATGTCCGCCTCGGGCGACTACCGCATCTTCGAGCACTGCAACCTCGACATGCTGGACATCCAGCGGCGCACCTTCGCGAACCTCGGCATCCTCGCCCCCGGCGCCGCCATCTACCTCGACCATCTCGCCTGGACACTCTGGCCCCAGGAGCGCGAGGCCGCCCGACGCCTCGCCGCAGGCCACGGATTCCTCCTCGCCCAGGACGGCGAGACGGCGGAGTGGTAGAGGCCCCATGGGCGTCCCGCCGACATGCCGCCGGATGGGCGTGCGGGGGGGGAGGGGCGGGTTATATTAACGATGATGCGCCAGCGGGCGCAGGCAACCCATCTTCCATTTCAAGACGACCATGAACGCGAACTTCTACACCGACAATGCGGATCTGCAATTCCACTTCGAGCACGCGGGGCTGGACGAGGTGCTGCGGCTTCGGAATGACGACTTCACGCAGGAAGGCGGCCCCGCGAGCCTGACGGCGGCCGAGGCCGAGTGCCGCGAACGGCTGCTGCAGGCAGGACGGCTCTCCGCCGAGGAGTTCGCGCCGCGCGCGACGCAGGTGGACCGCGACAATGTCCACCTGGCTGGCTCCTGGGTCGAGTATCCGCATGGCACGCAGGAAAACCTGCGGGCGCTGCGGGAGGCGGGGCTGTGCGGGGTCACGCTGCCGCGGCGCTACGGCGGACTGAATCTGCCCACGACGGTCTACTCGATGATGACGGAGATGGTCTCGCGGGCGGACGCCTCGTTGCAGAACCTCTTCGGGCTGCAGTCGATCGCCGAGACGCTGTGCCGCTTCGGCAGCGACGACCAGCGCGCGCGGATGCTGCCGCTCTTCGCCTCGGGCGAGGTGGACGGCGCGATGGCGCTGACGGAGCCTGAGGCGGGCAGCGACCTGCAGTCGGTGCAGACCAAGGCGACGCAGGACGAGGCGGGCAATTGGTTCATCGACGGCAAGAAGCGCTTCATCACGAACGGCCGCGCGAAGGCGCTTCTGGTGCTGGCACGCTCGGAGGAGGGGACGAGCGACGGGCGCGGCCTCTCGATGTTCCTGGTGCGCTCGTGCCCGCAGCTGAAGATCAGCGGCATCGAGGACAAACTGGGCATCCACGGCTCGCCGACCTGCGAACTGACTTTCGACCATGTGCCCGCGGAACTGGTGGGTTCGCGCCGCCTGGGCCTCATCCGCTATGTGATGAGCCTGATGAACGGCGCGCGCCTCGCGATCGCCTCGCAGGCGGTCGGGATCGCGGAGGCCGCCTATCGCTGCGCGAAGGAGTATGCATCGCAGCGGGTGCAGTTCCACAAGCCGATCGCGCAGATCGGCGCGGTCTCGGCGCTGCTGGTGCGGATGCGCATTGGCGTCCTGGCGGGGCGGACGCTGCTCTATGAGACGAGCCGCGTGGTCGATCTGCGCGACGCGCATGACGGGCGCATCTTGCGCGGGACGGGGGACGACCAGGACCGCGCGCTGGTGAAGCAGTATGGGCGAATGGCGGACGCGCTGACGCCGATGGCGAAGTACTTCACGACGGAGATGTGCAACCAGGTCGCCTACGACGGCATCCAGGTGCACGGCGGCAAGGGCTACATGCGCGACAAGCTCGCGGAGCGCTACTATCGGGATGCACGCATCACGAACATCTACGAGGGGACGAGCCAGTTGCAGGTGGTGGCGGCGATCGCGGGCGTGATGAAGCGCGCGCTGGAGCCGCGGTACGCGGAACTCGCGGCGCTGCCGTTTGCGGGGCGCGCGGTGGAGCTGGCAGCGGAGTTCGCGGCGGGGCGCGGGAAACTGTCGGAGGCGATCGCGGCGGTCGAGGCGCATAACGACGACAGCCGCTTCTTCGACCAGATGGCGAGCCATCTGGTTCGCATGGAGACCATCGCCTTCATCGGATACCTGCTGCTGCAGGAGACGCTGGCCGCACCCGAGCGCCTCGCCATCGCCGAGGAGTTCGCCGCCGAATATCTGCCGGAACTGACCATGCACCACGAATACGTGATGCGCGGAAGGCTGCCCGACGCGGCGATCCTGTAGGCGACAGGCTGCGCTCTCCTGCTTTCTTCCAGGGCAGGGCGCATTCCGCGGATTCCAGAAACGGGATCCTGTTCTCGCAAGGTGGACGCCGATAAGATGAAAACGCTGATTCCAATGCTGTGCGTCGCCTTGTCGGCGATGGTCTTTTCACCCGTTTCCGTGGCGCAGGGGGCTCCCATGACGATGGAGGCGCTGCTTGCGAAGCTGGACTCGGAGCCCGAACTGACCGCCGCCATCGAGGTGCTGCCCGACACGAATCCGAAGATTGTCCTGAATGGCCGCAAGGTGGACGCGCTGCTCTACAATGCGCCGTATCCCTGGAAATACGACCAGAAGAACACCCAGGAGAAAATCGCGAATTTCCATCGGGGGGGCATCGACCTGCTCAGCCTCGGCATCGGCCTGAACGAATGCTGGCGGGCCGACGGCTCCCTGGACGAGCAGTACATCTCCTCCACGCTCTACCGCGCGCTGCTGCTCAACCCCGACGCCTATCTCAACCTCTCCATCACCACCAATGACGTCGGGTGGTGGATCCGGGCAAATCCAGGCGAACTCACCGACTACGCCAACGGCGGCGTGGATCCGAAGGCCAGGGACGCCATCCTGAATGTCCGCGCGGCCTCCTTCGCCTCGCGGAAATGGCGGCGGGACGTCACGGGCGCCCTTCGGCGCGTGGTCGCATTCGTGGAGTCCATCCCCGCTGGAAAGCGTGTCTTCAGTTATCGCGTGGACTTCGGCATCTACCGCGAATGGCACTACTTCGGGATGAGGAATGGCCTGCCGGGATGCTGCCCTGCGATGCGCGCGGCGTTCCAGGACTATCTCGCCTCGAAATACCACTCCGACGCGGCCTTGCAGGCGGCCTGGAACGACCCGCATGTCACCCTGAAGACCGCCGAAATCCCTTCCGCCCAGGCGAGACTTGACTCCATCGTGGGCGGAATGACCCTCCGCGACCCGGTGAAGAACCGCCCCGTGATTGACTTCCTCTGCACGATGCAGCGCGAGATGCGCGATTTGGTGCTCGCCTGCAATCGGGCGGTCAAGGAGGCCTCGCATTTCCGCAAGCTCTGCGGCAACTACCACGGCTACCTCTTTGGGATGGAGTTCCCCGTCGAGGCCTGGCATCTTGAAAACGAGGCCGTCCTGGCCTCCGGTGTCGTGGACTGGCAGGCCTCCCCGAACCTCTATTCCAACCGCGAGGTGGACGACGCGGAGCTCGGGCGCAGTCCCGTGGAGAGCTATGCCCTGCGGGGAAAGATCGCCATCCAGGAGCACGACAGCCGCACCCACCTGTCCGTGGAGGATCCGTATTACACGCACGTCTCCACCTCCGCGCAGTCGGTCACCACGCTGGCGCGCGACTTCACGCAGACCCTCTGCCGCAACGCGGGATGCTGGTATATGGACTTCGCGCGCGACTGGTACAACGATCCCCAGATCTTCGCCCTGTTCCGTAAGCTGGCCCCCATTCGGGCGATGGCCACCCGCAACGCGTCGGTCTCGCAGGTCGCCGTCGTGGCGGAC
>JAEEXV010000314.1 GCA_016287975.1 Lentisphaeria bacterium
ACCACCCCCGCACCGCGGGCTCCTTCAGATCCGCCGCCTCTGGCGCGGCTGGCGGCACCAGCCGCAGCCGCTCCACCAGCGCCGCCTCCGCGGGCGCCAGCCGTTCGCGGCAGTTCTTCAGGAACTCCGCCGCCGTCGGCGCGCCCTCGCCCGAGAGTTTCAGCAGCGGGAGGGTCGAGAGGAAATAGAAGAAGTCGGTTGCCATTCGTCGTGTCCGTCGGCAGGGGAAATGCTACTTGCGGGCGTCCTCAGGCTGCGAGATCAGCGCGCCCAGCGCCGGCGAGAGATGCGCCGCGATGGCCTCCGCCAGCGCCGCGTCGCTGAAGTCGTAGACCACGTCCGCGCCGTTGAACTTCAACTGGAAGCCGCCTGACAGCGCCTTCGACGGCGCCAGCGACACCTTCGCCTTCAACTCCGCCGCCAACTGCGCCTTCACCGCATCCTCCAGCACCGACAGCTGCTCCGCTGGCACCAGCGCCGAAATGTCGTCGGTCGAACCGTTCTTCGCCAGGTAGTTGCCGCAGACCGTGGCGAGAATCCCCGCCAGCGCCTCTGGCTTCAGCGTCGCTTTCAGCAGCGACGCCACCGCGCCAGCCACGCGCCGTTCGAACTCGCCGCGCACCTCCAGCAGAATCTCCCGCCCCGCCTGACGCAGCGCCTCCTCGGACTTCTTCCGCATCGTCTCCGCCTCGGCGGCGGCCGCCGCCTTCGCCTGCGCGGCCTCCTCGTTGGCCTGCGCCACGATGCGCTCCGCCTCCGCCTTCGCGTCCGCGAGGATCTTCGCCTTGTCGGCCTCCGCCTTGCGGATGGCTTCCTTGTCGATGCGGTCGAACAATGCCTGCAGTTCGTCTGCCATGGGGGGTGCTCCAAATGAAGGGGATCTTGAAAAAGGGACCTAAGGGACGGAAGGGACCTAAGGGACGGACCCAAGGGACCAAAGGACTAAGGGACGGAAGGGACCTAAGGGACGGACCCAAGGGACCAAAGGACTAAGGGACGGAAGGGACCTAAGGGACGGAAAAGGACTAAGGGACGGCGTGCTATTCGCGGCCGTTCCAGCAGTAGGTGCACAGTTCGCCTTCGGGGACGCCGATCGCCTCGATCATCTCCTCCAGCGACTGGTATTTGAGCGAGGTGAAGCCCATCTCCTCGCGGACCTTCTCCACCATCGCCTTGTATTTCGGCGAATGGCAGTCGAAGTACTCCTGCAGATGCGCCTCGTCCTCCTTGCCGCCCTCCAGGGCGTAGATCGCGCGCCGCGCGACCAGTTCCAGCGCGGAGTGGGACGGCGAGAAGTTCAGGAACTTGCAGCCGAAGAGGATCGGCGGGCAGGCGGCGCGCACATGCACCTCCTTCGCGCCCCACTCGGGCAGCCGCGCGAAGGTGTCCTTGAGCTGCGTGCCGCGCACGATCGAATCCTCGCAGAAGAGCAGCCGCTGCCCGCGGATGAAGTCCTGGATCGGGATCAGCTTCATCTTCGCGACATGGCGCCGCGTCGTCTGCGAATCGGAGATGAAGCTCCGCGGCCACGTCGGAGTGTATTTCACGAACGAACGCCGATACGGCAGCCGCGCCACCCCCGCATAGCCCAGAGCGTGCGCCGTGCCCGAATCAGGCACGCCCGCCACCGCGTCGAGCTCCAGCCCGTTGTCGTGCTCCGCCAGATGCTCGCCGCAGCGGTAGCGCACCTCCTCGACGTTGATGCCGTCGTACGCCGAGGCGGGGAAGCCGTAGTAGATCCACATGAACGCGCACATTCGGCAATGCCTGCGCGGCTCCAGCACGGGCTTGATCTCGAAGTCCGCCCCGTCCAGCAGCACCGCCTCGCCCGCGCGCAGCCAGCGCACGATGCGGTAGCCCAGGTTGTGCAGCGCGCACGACTCGAAGGCCGCCGCGAGGCTCCCGTCCGCCTTGCGCCCGATCACAATCGGCGTGCGCCCCGCCTTGTCGCGGCACGCATACACGCCTTCCTTCGTCAGCAGCAGCACCGAGCACGACCCCGCGATCCGATCCTGCATATACCGCAGGCCATCCGCCAGTTTCGGGCGGCTGGCGATCAGCGACGCCGCGATCTCCGTCGGGCTCACGTCCCCGTTGCACATCTCGGAGAAATGAGCGCGCGTGGTCTGGAAGAACTCGTCGCGCAGTTCGTCGCGGTTGTTGATGACGCCGACCATCGTGATGCCGAAGAAGCCGCTCTCGGCGGAAATCGTCAGCGGCTGGCTGTCGGTGTCCGAGATGCAGCCGATGCCCATCCTCCCGTGGAGACTGTCCAGGTTGGCATCGAACTTCGCGCGGAACTGGTCGTTGCGGATGTCGTGGATCACCCGCTTGAAGCCATCCTCCCCGTAGACCATCAGCCCCCCGCGCATATTGCCCAGGTGGGAATGGTAGTCCGTCCCGTAGAAGAGATCCGCCACGCACTCGTCACGCGAAACAACGCCGAAAAAACCGCCCATAGCCCATCCGCAAAAAGTCCGACCTGCCCCACATCCGCACCCTCCGCTGGAAAAAACAGGTTTTTAATATAGCCGTATTCCCGAAAACCGCCCTGCGGCGGACACAGAAAAATCGGCGCGCCCCAAAAAAGCCCGCCGATGGGCCATGCCTCCGTAAAGACGCACTATATTAAGGAACTTTTAGCGAGTGCCGCAGGGGTCTGCGGCTGTTGTTGTTCCAAAATCGTTGACTAGGGAAGGAATCATTGGTCTTATGGATATCGACTGGTCGAAACTGACTTTCTCGTATCTTCCTACTGCTTGCCACATCGAGTATCACTGGAAGGACGGCGCCTGGGACAAGGGCGAACTCAAGACGGAGCCATACGTCACCTTGTCGATCGCGGCGGAATGCCTCCACTACGGCCAGGAGGCCTTCGAGGGCCTGAAGGCCTATCGCGGCGAAGACGGCAAGATCCGCGTCTTCCGCATGGAGATGAACGCGCGCCGACTGATGAACTCGGCCTACCGCACCTGCATGGCCCCCGTTCCCGAGGCGCTCTTCTGCAAGGCGGTCGAACGCGTCGTGAAGGCCAACATCGACTATGTGCCCCCATACGGCACGGGCGCGACCCTCTACATCCGCCCCCTGCTGTTCGGCTCGTCCCCCCAGATCGGCGTCGCCCCTGCGGACGAATACACCTTCATCGTCCTGGTGACCCCCGTCGGCGCCTACTACAAGGGCGGCCTGCAGGCGGTCAAGGCGTGCATTGTGGACGAATATGACCGCGCGGCGCCGCACGGGACGGGCATGGTGAAGCTCGCGGGCAACTACGCGGCGAGCCTGCTGCCGCACGAGAAGGCCAAGGAGGCGGGCTATGCCGTCGACCTCTACCTGGATCCCGCGCAGCACAAGTACATCGAGGAGTTCGGCTCCTCGAACTTCCTGGCGATCACGAAGGACGGGAAGTATGTGACGCCCGCGTCGCCGTCGGTGCTGCCGAGCGTGACGAACAACGGCCTACAGCAGGTCGCGAAGGACCTGGGGATCCCCGTCGAGGTGCGCCCGATCGACTTCGAGGCGGAGATCGAGTCCTTCGCCGAGGTCGCCGCGTGCGGCACGGCGGTGGTGATCACTCCCGTCAGCGAGATCGTGCGCCTGAGCACTGGCAAGCACTATGTGCTGCCGACTGGCGACGGCTGCGGCCCCGTCTTCCAGAAGCTGTATGACGCCTACACCGCGATCCAGTGGGGCAAGGCGCCTGACACGCACGGCTGGCTGAAGGTGATCGCGTAGGGAAAGAGTCGGATTTGCGTATTGCCCCCTCGGGCCCGCGCCCTGCGGCCCGAGGGGACTTGTGGATGAAATGCCGCCAGGGCGGAGAAGTGACGTGACGCCAGACAATGTGCCATCCCAGCGTCTGCAGGCGGCGATTTCCGAGGCAGGCGGCGGGGATTATACGGAGGCCGCGGACTCGGAACTGCTGCGGCGTCTGCGGGAAAAGGAGGACATCCGCGCTTTCGAAGTGCTCTTCGCGCGCTATGAAAAGCGCATCCAGGGATGGGCCGCGCCGTATCTGCCCTCGTCGGATCTGGCGCGGGACGTCAGCCAGGAGGTCTTCCTGAAACTGCTGAACGACACGCCTGCCGAGCTGAAGGGGGACAGCCTTGCGCCATGGCTGCGTCGGGTGACCTGCAATCTCTCCATCGACTATGCCAGGCACCGCCGCTTCGAGGTCAGCGGCGAAAGCCTTCCTGGCCTCGGCGGACAGACGGAAACGACGCCACAGACGGAGCTCTCCGCCTCGAATGACGCGCAGGTGCTGCATCAGCTGGTGGCGCAACTGCCGCAGGAACTGCGGACTGTCGTGGAGTTCCGCCTGAACCAGGATCTGCCGTTCCGCGAAATCGCCGAACGCTGCGGCATCCCGCTGGGCACCGCGCTCTGGAGAATGCACCGCGCCATCGAGGTGCTTCGGGAACAATGGCAATAACAGCAATGGAAACCACTCCCCACCCCGTGCCCGCCACTCCACGGGCCTTCCTGCGGATCGAAGGCGGCGTCCGCCACTATGATTGGGGCGAACGGCAGTCGGACGGGCGGATCCCCGCAATCGCGGATTTGCTGGGGAAGAAGGCAGGCGACGAGCCGTGGGCCGAACTCTGGCTCGGGGCGCACCCGTCGCTGCCGTCGCAGGCGGCGCTGGCGGACGGACGGACGATGCCGTTGACGGAGCTGTTCCAGGCGGACCCCGGCGCGTGGCTCGGAAAGCGGTTTGCGGCGGCGGGCACGCTGCCCTTCCTGCTCAAGGTGCTCGCATGCTCCCATCCGCTCTCGATTCAGAGCCACCCCGACGCCGCGACGGCGGTGCGGCTCCACGCCGCGCACCCTGAACTCTACCCCGACGCCAACGACAAGGCGGAACTCATCCTGGCGCTGACCCCCTTCGAGGCGCTGGACGGCTTCCGCACGGCGGAGGAAGTGCGCGGCGAACTGGAGCGCCATGCGGCGTTGAGGCCATGGCTAAAGGTGTGGCAAAATGGCGCAGATGCGACAAATCTGCGCGGTTGCTGTGCGGCGCTCTTCGCGTGGGAGGAGGCGGAGATGCGGGCGGCGCTGGCGGAGTTGGCGGAGGCGGTCGGAGACGGGGGCAGTGATTCGGACCGACTGTTCTTGCGTCTGCTGTCGGAGCATCCAGGCGACCGTGGAACGCTTTTTGCTTTTGTCCTCTGCCATGTTCGGCTGGCGCCAGGGGAGGGTCTCTTCCTGGCGCCGAACACCCCGCACGCCTACCTGCATGGGGTCGGACTGGAGTGCATGAGCAATTCGGACAATGTGATCCGCGCGGGGCTCACGCCGAAGGCGGTGGATGTGCCGACGCTGCTGGCGACGGTGGACTTCTCGCGTCACGGGGCGATGCCGTTGCCGCGCCATGAACGCGCGGCGGGAGCGGGGCGCATTTTCCGCTACACGCCGCCCACGCCCAACTTCGAGGTGAGCCTCTTGCGGGATGCGGCGCTGCATTTGCGCGCGGAGGAGGCGGTGCCTGGCGTGGCGCTGGTGCTGGAGGGGACGGCGCTGGTGCGCGACGCCGCCGGAG
>JAEEXV010000315.1 GCA_016287975.1 Lentisphaeria bacterium
CCGTGGGCAGCAGGTTGGTGTTGGTGTGGTGCATGGTGATCCACGGCTTCAGGCCGCGGTCCACCATGGCGACCGCCTGGCGACGGTTGAATTCGCGGCAGCGCCACAGCCCCAGGCCGGGGTGGACGGTGCCGGTTTCGTCGATCCACGCGCCGCCGGTCGCCCAGCTGTTGCTGCTCTGCAGGAAGACGTTGTCGTTGTAGATGCCCTTGAAGCCGTGCTCCAGCATCTTGTCGAGGTAGTAGAGGGCGTAATCGACGTAGGATTCGTTGATCAGAAGCCCGCTCTGCCATTCGTCGCGCATGACGGGGTATTCGGGCAGGCGCGCGGTGGCCTCGCCGTCGCAGGTGTAGCAGTAGACGATGCTCTTGTCGATGCAGTCGTGCAGTCCGGACGTGATATTGAAGCCGCCGCGGATGTGGTTGGTGACGAAGGAGCGCGCCTCTTCGAGCGGCTTGCTGTTCAGCCAGACCAGTTCGCGGGTGCCGTAGGCCTTCATGAGGCGCTCGATCCACTCGTTCATGTATGCCGTGTCGATGACGCCGGTCTTCTGCGCCTCGAACATCTTGTCCCAGATGGTGAAGTCGCAGAAGGCGGGATAGCGGCCCGTCCAAGTGTAGAAGCAGCCCCAGTAGAAGTTCGAGTACATCGCGCGGGAGATCTGGGTGCCCTTCTTGGTGAAGTGGTCACGCCAGCCGCGCCAGCCTTTCGGCATGGGCTTGACGGGCGAGGCCAGAAGCGCGAAGGTGATGGTGTTGTCCTTCTGGAGTTTCCGGGGGGCGTTGAGCAGATTGAGGCGGATGACGACCGTGCCGTCGGCTTCGCGGAGCAATTCGACGCCGTCGCGCTCCTTGGAGTGGCACCAGCCCTTGTCCCAGTCGGCCGCGTAGCAGATGCCGCAGTATTCATTGCCGACCCAGATGTAGGGCAGGAAACTGTCGAAGTGGTTCTGCGGGACTTTGCGGCTGGAGAAGAGCAGCCCCTGCCCTTTGGGGACGAAGCCCGCCGGGTTGTGGCGGATGCCCTCGCCGATGGGATGGTAGAGAGTCGCGACCTCCGCGCGCACCGGGATGTCGACGTAGAGGCGCGTCGGGAGGGGGCCCTTGCCCGGGCGGAGCGTCCAGTCGTAGCGCAGGAGCCCGTCCTGCTCCATGCGGATCTTCGCCGAGATCTTGAGCGCGTCGCACTCGAGGGTGTTCTCGGCGGTGATTACGGTCGGGGATTCCTTCGTGAAGGAGGGCGCCTGGCACTTCCAGGCGAGCGGCTTGCCGTTCGCCTCGGCGACGACCGCGACGGGGCGCGCCAGGACGGGCTCGCCGTTGGCGACCACGGCTTCGGGCAGTCCGGACTTGCCCAGGGTCATCTCCTTGAGCACGGCGGAGAGGCGGTTGCCGTTGCGTTTCAGCGGGGTGAAGCCGGGGAGCAGCCGGTCGGCCTTGCCGATCTTGTTGCCCATCCACGGATAGTGCTTGACGTCAAAGGAGCGCTCATATATTGGATAGGAGGCCTTGGGCGCCGCGATGAAGAAGGAGTACTTGCCGTCCGGCAGTTTCCGGTTCAGCGGCAGGATGGCGTGGAGGGTGGCCATTTCGCGGCCGTTCACGACATGGCTGGGGGCGGCGGTGAAGTCGAGCGGGAAGGTCGCGACCTTCGCGTCCTTGGCGTTGCGGATTTGCAGTTCCAGTTTCTTTTCGGGAATCGCCTTGCAGTCGAGCACCAGGTCCGCGACGGGCTTGCCGAGGCTCTGGTACCAGGAGACGGTGCCGGTGATGGGCTTGTCGCCCTGCGAGAGGCCGGTGATCTCCGCGGCGGAGAGCGGCCGCAAGTAAATGGTGAAGTCCGCGAAGGCGGCGTTGCAGATGAGGGCGCCGCCGGCGTTGGCGAAGTCCGGCTTCAGGTTGTGCTGGAGGGCGGCGCGGCGGATGCCGTCGATGTAGAGTTCGAAGGCGTCCGGCTGGAAGTTGATCGCGATGTGCAGCCACTGCCCGGGCTGGGGACGGCGGCCCAGGACGACGTTCTTGGCGCCGTTGTTCTTCAGCCCGAAGTTCTGGAAGCCGAGGAGGAGCCCCCCGTCCTTCTGCTCCTGGAAGTAGAGGTAGCCGCTGTTCTTGTAGATGGTGCCGAAGAGGCGGCGGTACTGCTTGCCCTGCGCCAGCGGCGCCGAAACCCGCATCCAGAAGGCGACCGCGCCCGGCGAGGAGAGCTTGGTCTTGGGGAACTCGATTACGTGACCGGTGAGGTCGAGCACCTGGCGCGAGGCCATGGGGCCCTGCACGGAGGGGAAGGCCCCCGCGAGGGCCGGCGACACCTTGACCTGCGGTTCGCTTCCGGTCGCATAGTCGACGAGCTGCTTCTTGCCGGCGTCCATGCTGCAGAAGAAGGTCTGGTAGGATTCGGTGTTGCGCCAGATCGCCTGGGTCGGCGGGGTCCACGTGAGCACGCGGCTCAGACCACCCGCCTGGAAGGAGATTTTGCACTTGCTGCCTTCCGCCGCGCACTCCTCGGTGAAGTCCTGCTCCACGGCCGCACCGGGCGCGACCGACACCTGTTTGGAGACGGTCATCTCCTTGCCGTCGGAGAGCGCCACCTTGATCGGCACCGTGGCGGGGTGGTTGCCACCGTTGGCGACGCGGAAGCGCAGCGGCAGCCGCGTCTCGCCCCCGTAGAGGTGCTGGACCGCCAGGTTGTCCTTCGACAGCCGGAAGACGGAGTAGGAGCCGGGGTCGTTAAAACTGCCCACGTCGCTCATCGGCCCCTGGAAGCTCGGGGTGATGCCATAGTTGCGGCAGACAAAGATGCGCCAGTCGCCCTCGGGCGCCCCCTCGACGCCCATCGCCTTCATCGGGAAGGCCATCTCCATCGTCCAGAGCCGCCCTTCGACGCGGGTCTGGATGCGAGCGTTGTGACGCCACGGGCGCGAACTCAGGCCATAGCCGGGGGCGTTGTGCTCCGCGAGGAACTTCCCCTGGAAGTCGATGATTATCTGGAAGGCGCCGAACTTCAGGGATTCAATGGTGCGCAGCGCCTGCGGCGGAGCGAACCACAGCTCCATCGAGTCATGCAGATTGATCCAGCGCGTGCTGCTCCCGAGTTTCCCGCGCGGGGGCGTCTCCGCCTGCAGGGCGAGGTAGAGCG
>JAEEXV010000316.1 GCA_016287975.1 Lentisphaeria bacterium
ACCCTCGAAAACTGTGTTCGACGAGATGATGTCTGTTTTCTTAAAACCGCCCTTTCCTGCATTCTACCCTCAATACATACGACGAGTTATCTGTTCTATTTCAGACCGATTTAAGGCTCCTGCACTCCTGACAAGACATGCATCACTTGCCGGCCATTCGTCTATGCCACTTATCTCCACGATGTCCATCCTTCGCCAGGAGGGCAGTATACTCTCAGCCATGCCAACGCATGGCTGAGAGTAGGAGCATGTGTGTGTAATTTGAACTGATGCTCCGGAAATACAATACAAATGCTGTGAAGGCCGCCATTCCTTTTCGCACGCCGCTACCATGGCGGTTTTCTCCCCCCTTCCCAGGCAAATCACCTTGAGAGTTTTTTTATGCCCATATGATTTGCAATTCCGCATGACGCATTATATTAGCCTATCGTTTTCATCGGTGAAAGCGCCATAAGCAGAAGGGATTGGAAATCATGTTTGAGAACATTACCGTCTTTGACATTGAAACGCCAGATAAGTTTCATTCCCGTATTTGCTCAATTGGCATAACGCGAATGGAAAATGGGCAGATTATCGAAAGCGAGAATTACCTTATAAACCCCGAATGTGATTTCTGCGAAAGGAACACGGCCAAACACGGCATTTGTAAAAACAATGTTGCGGGAAAACCAACGTTTGCGGAGTTTTGGGAAAGGAAAAGCGGATTGTTTGATGACATAGTGGCGGGGCACGGGCTGACCTTCGATTTGAGCGTATTGGCTAAGACGCTTTCCGCTTATGGAATTGATGCAAAGCCATTCCGCTATATTGATACTGTCAAACTGTCAAAACAATTTATTCCTGGATTGACTGATTTCAAGTTGCCGACTGTTTGCAGTGCGTTGGGCATCGACCTTGGTAATCATCACGATTCTGGAAATGATTGCCTTGCCGCCGCAAAGATACTACAAAAGTTTCTTTGTAATTGCCCCGAAACTTTGCTTGCTGGCTATTTGACCACGTTTGACGCTGATGCAATGCGAAACAGGATTAGGCGCGACTATAGCCAGCGGGAAGCCACAAATCTTTCACTTGAAACACGGGCGCTTCGAATGCTTAAAATGGCAATTGAAGAAGCAAGCAAGGATGGCGCGATACAATTTGAGGATTTTATTGTATTGCTTGGCTTTATGGAAAAGTGTTTTCTTGGGTTGTATGACCGCTACCCGTTTTTTGAGATAATCGACAAAGTTAGCGATATTTTAGAGGATGGCGTTGTAACACCAGAGGAACTTGAAGACTTTACCAAGTACTGCCACGAAGTATTCAACCCAGTGGAAAACTCCGATAGTAAGTTTGATGGTGGGGTAAGCGGCAAGCACATTGTCCTAACCGGGGACTTTGCGCTTGCGCCGAGAAAGGAAGTTGAAAAGATGCTGAAGGAGCGTGGGGCAGTTATGCAAGACAAGCCAAACGGGCAGACTAACATGGTGATTGTCGGGAAGTTGGGGAGCAAGGCTTGGTCGATGGGCAGTTATGGAAGCAAAGTGGAAAAGGCAAAGCAACTCCAAAGCAAAGGATATGACATCAAGATACTAAAGGAAGAAGACGTTTTCCCCAACTAAAAGATTTTTAGCTATTCCTCACCCCCAATGATTTTACTTTAGGAGCCACCCCATGAAAATCAAATGCCCATACTGCAATCAGTCGTACGAACTGACCGACGAAGAATTATTTTCCATTGGAAACCAGGATTTGGAGTGCGCAAACTGCCACAAGCAATTCGACCTCCGCGAAGTGGTTGCCGCTTTTGAAGAGTATATGACAACCGTCGCAGAACTGGCACGGGATATCAGAAAAGAAACCGAGGAAACCGCCGCAGAGAAGGAAAATCTCAAAATGGCGAAAGAGGAGATTAAGCATATGAAAGATGTCGACTATGACACCGAGCGCGACATCATCGACAGGGAACAAAACCTCGAATCGGCGATTGATAATATCAAAACGATGAAAGAGGATTTGGCGACGGCTAAAAAGGATTATAAATGGACGGCGAAAGAAAGTATGATGAAAGAGGACAAAGCGGAAGATGATTATAAGGAGCGAATTTTCAATGCGTTTGAGGCGGGATATCTAAAATCACCGCTTGAACCAAACGATAAAATGAAAATTATGAATTATATGATAATGGGGAATTGTTCTGACGTGCTGGAGGAAGTATTCTCTTCTGAAAAGTTCAGATACTGCCTTAACGATGAGGTTGCTGAAATTGCCGACAGATTGCGACACGATGAATACCTGCCTTTGATTGGCATCCCAGAAGGGAGCGACGGCACCATTACGCCGAAGCAACTTGCCTTGCTTGTGAGATTCGGTTTTGACGAAAGTAGGATGTCGCAATTGAGTAAGTCCAGTGCCAGCACGCTTATTAGCCGCATCCTAAACGAAAACGGCTTTGCAAAGTCTGAATGGAAAGAGAAATTGCTGAATTGCGAGGACAGGGATGAACTCCGCGAAGCAATCGCCAGATTCCACGCCGCGCAGTTGGTAATCCCGCCACCAAAGGAAGGCTAATATATAGGGCTGCCCCCCGTTTCCCCGCCCTTCAAGGTGATTTGCCTTGGTAGGGGCTTTTTTGGGCGAGGTCTTTAAACAGAATACAAACAGCGCATTTTAGGGATACGCTCGTCATGGGAGCCGATTGAACAAGACAGATGCCAGCGCCTCTTCTTTGCACGAAGGTCATCCCTAGATGGCGATGCTATTTGTCGCCTTGTTTCTACAGTGCCTCTTGCAGGCATGGTCATCTTCCCTCTTGAACATCTCCGACGGTTCCATACTTCGCCAATCCCGCAGCCATTGACGCCACCATCTCATCCGGCAATTTCTCCAATACCGCAAGTAGCGAGGCCAACTGTTCCCTGTGATCGGGATTGGCGTCCTGCATCTGGTATCGAACGGTCAGCAGCACAGTTTCCTTCAGGCTCGTCGGCTTGTATTGCCACTCTGAAAGCACGTCATTGCCCCAGTCCAGCCACTGCCCTTTCGGGAGTGGCTGGCGGGCTATGCGGCGAAACATCCTCATCACGAGGTCGGACTTCGGCTCATGGAGGCTGGAGCTGGGCATATATGGAAACTCCGCATGACCGGCAGCGGGACGCCTGCTCCAGCCACGGCCCGCCGCACATTTGATTCACCCGACCCGGCCACCAACACTGGCCGCGCCCCTTCGCGCCCTTGCCCAGGACGGACGGAGCCCACACTACAGTATACTTTGCGACGATATGGTTCTTCAATGCTGCCAATGCTGCCATTTCTTCATTTAAAAGTCACTTTTGATTTGCAAATCGGAAAGAAGCATCTATATTAAGCAAATAGTCATAAAACCGTGACTTTAATAAAATCTCGAACAGGAGCCTTTCAAGGAACAAACAGAATCTGACATCTCATTTTGTTGACATTAACATAAACTGCTCCGGAGCATAACTCCTGGACAGTGCAAGTGCTGTCGTTACACCCTCAAATCCACCACATTGACCTCGTGACAGATACAGCGATTCCAGCACGCTCAGCTTGGGCGTTGCTTTTTCGTGTGTATCTGTAGGGCTGTGGTGGCCCTGAGGGTGTTACTGAAGAGTAACGCCCTTTTTTGTTTCTAACATAAAAAGAACTGAACTAAGAGAACCAACACCTCGGGAGAATGCCATGAGTGAGAAAGAAGAACAACAGGTCGAAAATGGGCTGGGAATTTTCTGTGATGTTATCGCAGTCATCTTTGCAATAGTAGCAGGAATCTTTGGGGTACATAAGGCCAGTGGATTTTGGTTCTGCACTTGGATCTTTATTGAATGCTTCACTACCACTCTTATTGGCGGATTCCTTGGTAGCCGAATTGGCCTCTGGATGCGAAATTATGTGGGTGATACACTCATAACGGGAAGAAGCCAATCTGATCTATTCTGGAATAAATTATTTGCTCAAATTGGGCTTCCCTTAGGAGGCGTCTTTTTTGGTGGGCTATTGGTTTGCATTCTCGTCGGCAAACTTTTTCATGGAGAATTGTTCATGAAATGGTAGCCGCTTTCATATGACTTAAAGGTGGTATAATCTCATTGACACAAAAAGAACCTTAGGAAAAAGAATCCCCCGCATGGCTGACGTGGCTGTGCGGAGGATTCCTCTTGGTTAATCCTTGATTGCCTGGATGCAGACGGACTACTTCTGGGCGGTGCTTTCCTTGGGCATGAAGTCCACGGACATGCCATCGCTGTGGGCATAGTGGTGCGAGAGCAGCAAATGGCGCCCACGGAAGAGGATGACCTGGCCTTTGTAGTTCTATGGTCGCAGGAGGTGTCAGTCTCTATGGTGAGCGTGTGCCTTCGGGGCTGTTTCGTCCTCCTCGTCTTCGTCGGTTTCATCAGGCATGTATGGACCGTCGAACTCGGTGCCGCATTCGCAGCAGAGGTATCCGTCGTCCCATTCGATGATGTCGTCGGAGGAGTGGCAGTTAGGGCATTGAAGTTGCATGTCAGGGCCTCCATTCGTGCCCGCAGCGTTCGCAGCGGTAAAGACCGTTTGTCTCGTCAACCATTCGCCCGAGGGTGCGTCCAATAGTGCCTCCCGCGACACAGCCTCCCAGCAGCCCGAGGAGGCTGCCGCAGACGGTGCCGATGCCGGGCATGAAGGCGGTTCCGATGGCCGCGCCGCGCTTTACCCCTGCACAGGCACCTGCGAAGGCGGCACATCCGCCTGCGGTGATGCCAATGCCGGTGCCAAAACGGCGGAAGCGGTCATTTAGTACGGCATCGCTGCCGCATTGAGGACATTTCATTTCGGTTCGCCTCCCTGGAACTGCACGGTGCTAACACACTGCCCAGAGCCTTTGACTGTCTGCACCTCCGCGACAGGCTCTTCGCCACTGTCATCGAAGTCGCACGACATCCAATCGACAACCATCCCACCAGAACGGGGATAGTAGGGCGAAACGATGAAGTTGCGGTTGCGCTCGCGGATTACCCTGTACTCGCGGACGGTGAATTCCTTGTTCTCGTGGATGTCGTAGAGTCGTGCATCAATGGCGGGAACCTCGATGAACGGGTAGACCTTCTCCAGGATCTCGGCGCGGCGTTCGTCGGGGATGACGTATTCCATCGTGTCGGGCCCCTTTGCCATGTGAAGCGGTCGGGTCGGCAGGTCAAGCGGCTCGGACTCGGGCATGAGCATGCAGAGCAGCGCCTTTTCAGAGCGGCTCATCTCGTCCTCCTCGTGGCGGTGGGTGGAGACGAAGATTCTGGCCGTCTGCGTTTCGGTTTTCTTCTTCATTGGTGTTCTCCTTGTTTCTTGTGGTTTCTGTGCGGGTGCGTTTCTGGGTGAAAAGGCCCGGATGCCCAGGCATCCGGGCACATGGGTATGTGGCGTCAGGGCGTCAAGGTGCTCGGAGATCCATCCAGCGCGAAGAGCCGGGTGAGTTTGCGGTGGCAGACATCGAACCTCGCGGGCGTGTACTTGTGGGCAATCTCCGTGAAGGCGTTGAGGAGGCTCCACTGCGTCCTTTCCCGGAAGTCGGCGTGTCGCGGCTCCAGGTACTCGTTGAAGACGGCGAGGATGTCGCAGGACGGGATGGCGCCGCATTCAGCCGCGTTCACGATGGCGATTCTGGCCTGGTCGTCGGTGACGGGCATGTCGTGCAGGTCGAGCAGCCGATTCTCGAAGGCGAGGTAGCCGTCGGCCAGCGCGTCCATCGTCTCCTCCACCATCGAGGCCAGGTCGATGCCCGACGTGTGGCGGCGCTTGATGACGAACTCCCCGCCGAAGCAGAGGTTGGAGCAGACCAGCACGGAGACGCCGCAGCAGACGCCTGCGGCGAAGGACTGGTCGTGGGAGTTGCGGATGCCGATGCAGCGCGTCCATTCGGGGTTGCCCTGCCGGGCGAGTGTGACAACTCCAAACATCTTCTTCCGGTCGCGGGCGAGACCGAAGTATTCGGAGGCGATGGCGTAGCCGCGTCCGGTGATGGCGGATTCGACCGCCTCCACGATTTCGATGTGCGGGACGGGCCGCCAGGTGGCGGTGCGGGACGGGGTCGGGACCGTCGCAAGCGTGGCGCGGTCCACGTACTTGTCGGTCGAGTTGGCGAGCATGAGGCCCATGTTGTTCTCCTTTGGTTTGGGGGTTGGATCGGGAAACGAAAAAGGCCGCCCTGGACTTGTGCCCAGAGCGGCCGTGGGATTGCAGATGCGGGGTTGCAGGATTCGGGGTCAGGCGGCGTCCTTGCGGATTGCGTCGGCGGACGGGCAGTGCCAGGTGGAGCAGCGCCCCGCGTAGGGGCAGTCGGCGCAGGAGAACGAGGTCTCGGCCGGCAGGAAGACGCCCGCCCGGATGCCCTTGTCCGCCTCCGCCAGCAGTTTCTCCATCCGCCTGTAGTGGTCCTCGTGGCGCACGGTGTAGAAGTGCCTGACCACGGGGGTCTTCGCCTTCGTCACCACGTCGAAGCGGAAGGACGGGCGGCTCCCGTGGACTTTCTCGAAGGCGTACGAGAAGACGGTCGCCTGGAGGTCCCTGACGGGGCGGTCCTCGCTCCACATCCTTGCTGCTGTCTTGAAGTCCACGATGGTGTCGGGCTTCCTGTCGGCTTCGCCGTCGAACGGCGTCTGCTCGGAGACCACCATGTCCAGTTCGCCGATGAGCGGTTTCGACAATCCCGGCACCTCGACCTTGAACGGCTCGGCCACGGAGACGATGTTCCAGTAGTCGATCCACTCCCGGTTGACGGTCTCGAACATGCGCCTCGCGGTCGCAATCTGGTCGTCAATGTCCTCCTCGCGCTTGAAGACGACGTTGGCGGCGTCCTTGCACTCGGCCTGGAAGTAGGTGGCGAAGGCATCGGCCATCTGCTCGGCGGTCAGGAGTTTGCCGGTCCTGGCGGCCTGCGCCTGCTCGGAGAGGGCGCTGTGGAACGCGGAGCCGAAGGGGAGCGCGACGGGGGTGCGCTCCGCCTCGGCCTTCTCGATGTACCTGTAGTAGTAGAGCAGCTGGCAGGTGTTGACGTAGGCGTTGAGCGCGCTGTAGGAGTAGTGGGGCTGCTCCTTCAGTTGCGCGAGCGTGGGTTTCTTCTCTTCCATGGTGTTGTCTCCCTGGGTTGTGCCCGGCTGGACAGGACGTGTCCAGCCAGGCGGTTGCGGACGGCTATGCGGCGGCGCCAGTGAGTTCCTGGATCAGCTGGCTGCACACGCGGGACGGGATCGCCTCGATGCTGGGGATCTGGCAGCGCTGGAGGATCTGCTGCACCGTCAGCCCCGCCCGCTTCGCCAGTTTCAGCAGGTAGTTGACCTGCTTCTCGGTCGCGGGCGCGCCGGAAACGCGGTACTGCCGGTTCTGGGGCTGCGCGTTCTGGCTCTGCGGATACTGCGGGTACTGCTGCTGCGGAGGAGGTGGGTTCTGGGCGTAGCCCGCCTGGGGCGCGGCGTAGGCCTGCTGCGCTGGCTGCTGCGGCTGCGCCTGCGGCGCGGATGGCAGTTGCTGGACGGGCGGCTGCGGCATGGCGGTCGGCTGGATCTGCGCGGTCTGGGCGGAACTGTGAAGTTCCGCCTCGACGGCGGTGCGGACGAAGTCGAAGACGCCGTGGACCTTCTCGTTCAGCTGCTCGGGGGTGAGGCCGTCGGGCAGTTCGACCTCGATGGTGCAGTGGTAGGACTGGCTGGAGTACTCGGTCTCGGCGGGGACCTTCTTGGAGTAGGATGCGTTGAGTTTGAGCATGGGTGGATTCTCCTTTGTTGACTGGGTGGATTAGACGGGCTGGAAGTCGATCAGCGTCTCGCCCGAGGCGCTTCGCACGGCGATTCTCGCCTCCTGGCTTTCGCCTGGCTCGTCGAAGTCGCCCTCCTCGTAGCGGGAGCGGGCGGCTTCAAGCGCCTCCTGCGGACTGTCGGCATGGACGCAGGCTTCGTGCACGACGACCTCCTCGATGGTGATTTCGTATTCGTTCATGGTCATTGTTGCGGTCGGAAAACGGAGAAGCCCCGCGCGGCCTTGCGGCCGACGGGGCTGTCCGTTGCTTTCCAATTGGTCAGTTGCCTACACCGCCATCCGGATGCGCTCCAGCTTGCGGTTGGCCTCGGCGTACTGGCGCTCCTTCTGGCGCTGCTCCAGCAGGGCCGCCTTGATCTTGCGGCCCGCCTCCAGCAGGCGGGATTCGAGACTGGACAGCTGCTCGCGCATGGAGGCGAGGCTGGCCAGGGTCTCGTCGAGCGGGTTGGACGCGACAATCGCCTGGGGCACGTTGGCGGGATTCGCGGGGATGAAGGGGGACGGACTGGTGGACTGGGGCATGGTGCTTTTCTCCTTGGGTTGGGTGTTTTTGGGGACTGCCTGGCTCCTGGGTGCCTGGCTCGGGACGCCGGACGGCGCAGTGTCGGCGGCGGCGGGTTTGGGATTCACTTGCGGGACTGGGGGGACAACGGGGGCTCCGGCCTTCAGCGGTGTGCAAGACGGCTCGGCGTACGGCATGAACAGGTACATGCCCGTGCCGTTGGACGAGACGATCGGGGAAGGCGACTTGGACGAGAGCGCCATCGTCAGGAAGCCCATCTTCAGGAACTGCCTGAGATAGCAGGGGTTGATGTGGATACGGCAGGGCAGGCCCGCCCCCTCGCAGGAGGCGGCGAATGCCTCCCGTCTGGACTCCCCGCCGTCGATCTCGACCACGTCGGGGCGGACGGCCAGTTCCACGCAGTTGCAGCCCTGGATCCTGCCGAGGTAGACGAGCAGTTCCAGCGCGCTTTCGCGGGTCAGCGTGGCCTTCGCGTCGCACTGCCCCTCGGCGGGGATGATCCGCCTGTAGTCGGGGTAGCGCGCGTCTATCGCCCTGGCGGCGTAGCGGAAGCCCTCGCCCTGGATGGCGTACATCCACTCTTCCGTGGCGTTGCGCCAGTGGGACAGCGAGGTCCAGCGGAGGCCCTTCAGCGCGGCGTGGCACTTCGATGCGGGCAGGGTGACGTCCTCCTTCAACTGGAGCGGCAGCGGCAGGTGGAACAGCTGCTTCCCGTCCGTGCCCGCGATGCCGTCCTTCGAGACGTTGACGCCCGTGAGCGCGCCGCGCTTGTCGTCGTCGCTGGCGCAACTGGACGCCTGGAGCAGGAAGTTCGCGAAGCCGTTGGGGAGGATGGTCGAGTCGGCCTGCGCGGGGGCCTGGAACGGCGCGCCGTCAGACGGGGAGGCGGAGGGCAGCGCCGCGACCTGCCGTCCGTCCGAGCGGAGCAGGATGCCCAGCGCGTCGGTGGCGAGTTCGATCTGGTGCCCCGTGGCCTGGGGGAGCGCCTGGCGGAACAGTTCAAGCCCGAGGTGGAGAGAGCCGAACGCCTCGTCGCATTCGGCGTCGGGCAGGAGGAGCGACAGGTGGCGGTCGGGGAGAGTGCATTCCATCCAGAGGTCCTGCTTGCCTGCGCGGAAGGTCAGGACGGGCTGGAGGTCGGAGGCGTGCCTGGGGCAGGACACTGCTTTCGCAAGCAGGGACAGCGCAGCCTCGGCGGTGGATTTGAGGACGGTGATTCTCATGCGTGGATTCTCCATGTCGGTTGTGGAGTTGGCGAACACAGAAAAGCCCGTCGTCACCACGGGGTGACGACGGGCTTGGATGTGGATTGAACTATGGCCGACTATCTCTCGGCCATAAAAGTAATATCTACGTGACGAACTTGGAACGACACTATTCCTGCTGTTCTCCGTTGAGGATGTCCCTTAGTCGCAGAATATCCTCGCCAGGGGTTTTCAGTGCCTCAATAAACTCCAAGGCCTTTTTGATACGCTCGGATGGAGTGGAGTTCAGTTTGGTGTCGGACATGCTCATCACCGCCAGCATCTGGGCGTCATCGCCGACATGGGTGTAGTATGTTCCAATGATGCTCAGGTCGTCGCCGATGATAGATTTTACCACGGCCGCAGGAACGTTGTGCTCAAAGCAGAAGGACACGAATGTATGACGCAGGGAGTGGAAGCCATAGACGCTCATGCTTTTCTTCCGGCCCTCCACCTTCACGGCTGGCTCAAGTCCAATCCACCGAATGGGCCGCTGGACATCTATATCCACCAGGTTGTTTCCATCGTTCTTCCCTATCGCGTTGGTGTGGTTGTACCTCTTGGCCACATTGGGCGAGACGTACTGGTCAACCCGCCAGGCTTTCGCCTCGTTCAGGATTGCCTGCAACTCTGGCGCCATCGGAATGGAGACCCTTTTCCCCGTCTTGAACTGCATGACGTTGATTTTCCTGTGCTCCATGTCCACATCCTGCCATTGGAGCAGCACGCAGTCCTTCAGACGTTGGCCAGTGAACATCCCCAGATAGAAGATGACCCGTATCTCCGGCTTGTTCTTGACCTTGTGCTTGGGATCGTCATCCGCGAGCACTTCGCGCAGTTTGAGAATCTCCTGCCGGGAGAATGCACGCCGACGAACCAGCTTGTCTTGCTCCTCCCGCTCCTTTCTGCGCAGAGAATGGGCCCTGAACGGATTGTCACCATTGTAATAGTCCTTCAGGCAGTCGAAAACCTTTCGCAACCGCATGATCTTGCGGTTGTGGGTGCTGACTCCAATGGGACACGACTTGAGATAGGCAGAGAACGCCTCGCAGATTTCAGGAGACAGATCCCGAACGTGGAAGATCGCGCTGTGTCTCGTGCCGTTGTTCTCAGTCGATGGCGTTGTGGCGAACCTGACGAACTCGTTATATGTAGAATGATAGCCCTCGCGCTCGCTGATGGTAGCAGGGATCGCACGGTTCGGGTGGACAGAGTAGATGGGCCATACATCCTGGAGGAGCAGGTTTTCCGCCACCTTGGAAAACCCCTTGATGGCGTTCATCCTTTCCATCGCAACCTGCTTGCTTGGGGCCTCGAACTGCGCGTCGAGCGCTTCTGCCTGCGTGATTGCCTCTTCTTTGTCTGAGGTCCCCAATGCGAAACTCTTGCGGAATCCCTTGGCGACCGTCAGCCGGTATTCGTAGTTCCCGTTGCGGATACGGAATCTTCCCTTCAATTTCTCTTCTCGCTTGTCCAATGCGTTCTTCCTTTGAGTTCTCATGTGTTTCCTGTGCCTCCGGCTCTATGTGGCCATCTATGGCTCACCAAAGCATCCGGATTCACATTCGCGGGACATCCACGGGACAAAAGCCCGGTATAAAGCCTACTTTACGTATGGAAATGCGGAAATATTGGCGGAAAGAGTGGGATTCGAACCCACGGACGGTTGCCCGTCGGCGGTTTTCAAGACCGCTGCCTTAGACCACTCAGCCATCTTTCCGGGCGGTTGCCTTAATATGCCATGTCCAGGAGGATTTGCAATGGCGGCGGCGGCGAAAAAAAACGCCGCGGCGGCGGTGGATGCGCGATTACGGATTATTGTACGCTTTCAGGCTTTTTTGACCGACTGGACACTGTCCACCATACTTTAGAGACCATCATGAGCGACAAGAAAGAGATTTTCGCGGACGGCTTCGGCAAGATCCACTTTGCGGGCGGCATGGTCCGCTTCGACCTGGTGACGTTGCAGCCTGTCGAGGAAGGCAAGGCCCCTGTCGCGGAAACCAACCTCCGCCTCATCATGCCGCCGCAGGGCTTCCTGCAGGCCTTCAACTCGATGCAGCAACTCATCGACAAACTCGTCGAGGCGGGCGTCGTGAAGAAGAACGAAAGCGCGCAGTAGCCCGTTGCCATGCCCGACGCCGCCCCCGACAACACCGCCGCCATGCAGGCGGCGGAACTGCGATGCCGCCAAAGCGGGCTCTTCGGCCTGTGCGCGATCGCGCGCCATCACCAACTCGACCTCGACCTGGGGCAGTTGATGCATGACCACGCCGTCGGCGAATCCGAAGTCCCCATCCGACAACTGGCCGCCATCGCGGGCGAACACAGCCTGAAGGCAAAGATCATCGACCTGGACTGGAAGGGGCTCGACGGATATCTCCAGGTCTGCCCCATGCTGGCGCTGCGGCAGGACGGGCATTATGCCGTCCTCTGCGGACGCCGCGAGGCGAAGGACGACGCGCCCGCCGCCGTGGCCCTCGTCGAGCCGGACTGGATGGTCGCCCACCCCGGCGAGCATTTCCATTTCGTCGAAGAGGCGGAATACGACGAACGCTACGCGGGGCGCGCGCTGCTGCTGAAGCGCGTCTACAAACTGACCGACGAGAACCAGCCGTTCGGGCTGCGCTGGTTCATGCCCGAGTTCTTCAAGCTGCGCGGCGTCTTCTTCCAGATCGCGCTGGCGGTGGTGCTGCTGACGATCCTGGCGCTCGCGGTCCCGCTCTTCTTCCAGAATGTCGTCGACAAGGTGCTGGTGCACGAGAGTTTCTCGACGCTGAACGTGCTGGGCGTCGGCATCGTCGCCGCCATCCTCTTCAACGCGGTGCTCGAATATCTGAAAGGGCATCTGCTGCTCTTCGCGACCAACAAGATCGACATCGCGACTGCGGTGCGCACCTTCGCCCACCTCATCCATCTGCCTGTCGACTTCTTCGAAATGGTGCCCTCGGGCGTCATCCTCAAGCACATGCAGCAGACCGAGAAGATCCGCGGCTTTCTCTCGGGAAACCTCTTCTTCACCATCCTCGACCTGCTCTCGCTCGTCCTCTTCGTCCCGTTCCTGCTGCTCTACAGCGTGCGACTCACTCTCATCGTCCTCGTCTTCACGCTGCTGATGGCGCTCGTCATCGCCGCGCTCATCAAGCCCTTCCAGAAACGCCTCGACACGCTCTACCAGGCCGAGGGCCGCCGCCAGAGCCGCCTGGTGGAGGCGATCCACGGCATCCGCACCGTCAAGTCGCTGGCGCTGGAACCCGTCGAGGAAAAGGCGTGGGGCGACCGCAGCGCCGCCGCCATCCGCGCATACTTCTCCGTGGGGCGCATTTCACTGACGGCACGCTCGCTGAGCCAGGCGCTGGAAATGCTCATGTCGATCGCCGTGATCTGGGCGGGCGCGCTGATGGTCTTCGACGGGACCCTGAGCATCGGCGCGCTGATCGCCTTCCAGATGCTGTCGGGCCGCGTGACGGGGCCGCTGGTAAAACTGGTCGGCCTCATCCATGAATACCAGCAGATCGCGCTGTCGGTCAAGATGCTGGGCGTGGTGATGAACACGCCGCAGGAGCCGAACTCGGGCCGCGTGCGCCACCCCCTCAAGGGCCGCATCACCTTCGAGCAGGTGGGATTCCGCTACCGCCCCGACCTGCCCCTCGCGATCAGCGACTTCAGCCTCGACATCCCCGCCGGCGGCACCCTGGGAATTGTCGGACGCTCAGGCTCCGGCAAGACCACCCTGACCAAGCTGCTGCAGGGTCTCTATCCGCCCTTCACGGGACTGGTCAAGATCGACGGGGTGGACATCCGCGAATACGAGAAGTCCCATCTGCGCACCGCCATCGGCGTCGTGCTCCAGGACAACTATTTCTTCAGCGGGACCGTGCGGGAGAACATCTGCCTGACCAAGCCCGCCGCCACTGGCGACGAAGTGGTGCGCGCCGCCAATCTGGCGGGGGCCCACGAGTTCATCGAACGGCTCCCCCAGGGCTATGACACGATGCTGGAGGAAAACGCCTCCAACCTCTCTGGCGGACAGCGCCAGCGCCTCGCCATCGCACGCGCCCTCCTCAACAACCCCGCGATCCTCATCTTCGACGAGGCCACCAGCGCCCTCGACCCCGAAAGCGAGGCCATCATCCAGCGAAACCTCGCCGCCATCGCGCGCGGACGAACCGTGCTGATCGTCTCGCACCGCCTGAGCATGGTCGCGGGCGCACAGCGCATCCTGGTGCTCGACCGCGGCAAGCTCTCCGCCTTCGGCACGCACAAGGAGCTGGTGGCAAAGCCTGGCATCTACAGCCAGTTCTGGAAACAGCAAATGGGAGTCGGACAATCATGAGCGACGAGGAATCCAGACCACTTCCCGCCGCGCAGGAGCCGCCCTCCCCCGCAAGGCCCGCAGCGCCCGCCGAACCCGCCGCGCCCGCGCAGGATGCGGTGGAGTTCCTGCCGGACGCCCTGGAAATCGCGCAGGAACGGCTGCCATGGTATGCCCGCGTCGGAGTCTTCTGGTGCGGGTTCCTGATTGCGGCGGTGCTGGCGTGGGCGTGCCTCGCGAAGGTGGACGTGATTGTCCGTGCCCCTGGTCGCCTCACCTCCGAGCAGGGGCGGATCGTGATGAAGCCGAAGGAATCCGCCGTCATCCGCAGCATCGAGGTGCGGGAGGGCGATGTCGTCGAGGCGGGTCAGGTGCTCCTGACCTTCGATCCCGAGATCACCCGCGCCGAAGTCGAGCGCCTGCGCCTGGAGGTCGCGCTGCTGGAGGCCGAACTGGCGCGCTACACGGCGGAGTTCGAGGGGCGCGACTTCGCGACGGGCGATTCCCGCAACGCCCACTGGCAGCAGGAGATCTTCCGCCAGCGCAAGCGCTACTACGAGGAGAAGTTGAAGAACTACGACGGAAACCGACGCCGCCTGGAGGCGGAACACAAGGCCGCGAAGGAAAGTCACCAGAAATACCGCGAAATCCTCGCCAACATGGAGCGCATCGAGAAGATGTACCTCGCGCTGCGCGAAAAGAACGTGGTCTCCGTCAAGGAGACCCTGGAGGTCGCCATCTCCCGAATGGAAAACGAGGCCGCCGTGGACCGCTACCGCAACCAGATCGCACAGGTAGAACAGGAACTGCTCGCCCTCGAAGCCGACCGCAACGCCTTCATCGAAAGCTGGGTCAACGGCATCTCCGAAAAGATGGTCGAGGTGCGCCGCGAACTGGACGGCACCAGAAAGCAACTCGAAAAGGCGATCTCCCTGGCCACCTACGTCAACATCTGCGCCCCCTGCCGCGCAATCGTGCACGAACTCGCCTCGTTCCCCGTCGGCTCCGCCGTCGGCGAAGCCGAGGCGCTGATCACCCTCGTCCCCCTCGACGGCACGCTGGAGGTCGAGGCGGAGGTGCGCCCGCAGGACATCGCGCGGATCGCCGTCGGCAGCCAGGCGCGCGTGAAGCTGAGCGCCTTCCCGTTCCAGAAGCACGGCACGCTCGCAGGCGAAGTCCGCCTCATCTCGGGCAACACCTTCCAGCGCTCCATGCCCGCAGGCACCCAGGAGTACTACCGCGTCCATGTCGGCTATCACGGCGAACTCCACAATCTCGGCCCCAAACCGCCCGCGCTCCTGCCTGGCATGGAGGCCGAGGTCGAAATCAAGACGGGACGCCGCCGCGTCATCGAATACCTCATCCACCCCATCCTCAAGGGACTCGACGAGGCATTCCGCGAACCCTGATCCAGTTTTTCCCCCATCCATGCATCCCCAAACGGCTCCCCCGGAAGGCAGGAGCCCATCACCGTTGCAAAAGGAGACTACGAACATGGCAAATGAACTCGACGAACTCAATGGCCCCGTCAACAGCGCAGGACGCGATGTCAATGTGATCGAGCGGCAGATCCCCGTGCAGGTCGGCGTCGGCTCCACCATCTTCGAAATCTTCCTGTGGCTGTGCTTCATCATCCCAGGGCTGATCTTCCAGTTCATGAAGGTCAACGCCCGCAACTACTTCCGTAAACTGCAGCAGAAACTCCAGGCGGACGCCTCCCAGATCGACAACTACCTGGAACAGCGCGTCCAGATCCTCCAGAACGTCGCCCCGCTGCTCGAAAAGGCCATCGACCTCGACAAGGATGTCATGAAGTCCGTCGCCGCATTCCGCGGCGGCGTCAATCCCAACGCCGACCAGGCCCGCAACGATGTCGCCCAGAAACTCGACACCACCTTCGCGCGGCTCTTCCCCCAGATCGAGAACTACCCAGAGCTCAAGGCGCACCACGCAATCGCCGACGCCATGCAGCAGAACAGCTACCTCCAGAAGGAAATCACCGCCGCCCGCGCCGTCTACAACGACACCGTCCTGCAGTGGAACACCGACATCTTCGAGTGGCCCACCAAGATGATCGTCGCCGCCCGCGCAGGTTACACCACCCGCATCCCGTTCAGCGCCTCCGCCGAAACCAAGGCCCGCGCCCGCAGCGTCTTCTTCTAACGCCACCCCTGCCCCCGCCCTCCGCCGCCGTCCATCCAGGATTCCATCCGAGGAGAGAATCACCATGATTGAAGACGTGTACGAGCCATTGGAGCGCTATGACCAGGAGTTTCGCGATGCCTTCGCCCAAAACGCGCGGGACGAGTTCGAGAAACTGGTCGAGCAGTCTGGCATCGATGTCGCCGCCAATCAGACCCTCTGCGCGGAAATCCATCGGCTGGAGGCGGACAAGGCGCGCGTCGAACGACGGCGCGCCTGCTGGGGATGGCTCATGGTGCTGGGATGGGTCATCGTCATCGCCTGCGCCGCGTTGGCCTGCTACCAGTGGTTCGCCCTGGAACCCGCGCAGCGCGGCCCGTATTTCGAGTGGATGACCTGGGGCGGCGTCGCCGTCGCCGCGGGTGTCGTGCTCGTCATCTTCATCTGGCTGCGCCCCGAATACAACAAGGCCGACCAGGAAGTCAAGGAACTGGCCAGCGTGATCTCAGGCAAGATCGACATCGCGACGCAGCAGCTGGCCCCCCTGAATGCGCTCTACGACTGGGACATCACCGCACAGTTGATCGAAAAGACCGTGCCGCGCATCGCATTCGATTCGTTCTTCAATGCGGGACGGCTCCGCGAACTCCACGAGGAGTTCGGTTGGGACGACAGTTTCAACGACGGCAAGTCCGTGCTCTTCTCCCAGACTGGCGAAATCAACGGAAACCCATTCGCGTTTGGCGAACTCCATACCATGGAGTGGGGCACCAAGACCTACGAGGGGACGAAGCATATCTCCTGGACCGAGCAAGTGCGCGGACAGGATGGCAAGATGCGCACCGTCACGCGCCACGAGACCCTCCACGCCTACGTCACCAAGCCCATCCCCGTCTACGGCAAGGTCGGATGCCTCATCTACGGCAACGAAGCCGCCCCCAACCTGGTCTTCACCCGCACGCCCAACAGCCTGTCTGGCAAGGAGGACGGCTTCTTCACCAATATCCAGAAGAAGTATGAAATGCACAAACTGAAGGCGAAGGCGCGGAATCTGGACGACGAATCCCAATACACCCTGATGTCCAACCATGATTTCGAACTGCTCTTCCATGCGGACGACCGCAATGACGAGGTCGAGTTCCGCCTGCTCTTCACCCCCCTCGCGCAGCGACAGATGCTGCTGCTGCTCAAGGACAAGAAAGTCGGCTACGGCGACGACTTCGCATTCATCAAGAACAAGTTGTACAACGTCATCTTCCCGCGGCACCTGAACACGATGTCGCTGGACACCGACCCCAGCCAATTCCGCGACTGGGATCTCGAACGCGCCCGCGTCACCTTCCAGACCTTCAACGAAAACTACTTCAAGGCCACCTACTTCGCCCTGGCGCCGCTGCTGTCCATCCCCCTCTACCAGCAGACCCGCACCCGACGCGACATCTACGGCACCCCCTCCGACGCACGCGCCTGCTTCTGGGAACGCGAGGCCATCGCCAACTATCACGGCGAAAAGAAATTCCAGCACCCGGATTGCATCACCGAGAACATCCTGAAAACCCAGCTCGTCTCCGAACACGACGGGGTCTCCGAGGTCGCCGTCACCGCATACGGATACCGAGGCGAAAAACGCTTCGACATCGTCCGCGTCTTCGGCGGCGACGGAAAATGGCACGACGTCCGCGTCGACTGGATCGAATACCTCCCCGTCCAGCGAACCAGCAGCATGATTCTCGCCGAGCAGAAAAAGGAGGTCACCCGCGACGACTACAACCGCACCGTCGCCGACAAGACGGGACGCTGGCGGCAGCAACTCGCCGCCATGGGTTGCCCTGACAACCAGAACTCCGTCTTCCGCCGCGACATCATCTCGTTCCTCAAGGGAAACTAACCCCGCGCGCGCTTTTTTCCTGCCTCTGACTTGAAAACAGCGTTTCCCGTGCCACATTATGCCGTTTCCCAGACGGCTTCCCCTCTCTGGTCCCGTAGCTCAGCGGTTAGAGCAGGTGACTCATAATCTCCGGGTCGTAGGTCCGAATCCTACCGGGACCACCATTTATTTCCAAGTATTTATGATATACAAAAACAAGCTGGGCAGTCAAAGGGCTGTCATGCCTTGTTTGAGGGTGTTCGGAGTTGGAATAATCCAAATTAGGCCCCAATTAAGCCCCAAGCCCCGCCACCATCAAAACGCCCTCGGCCCGTGTGCCTCGCTGGCCCCATATTGACCCCATAGAACCGCCGCCCGCCGGATTCACCTCAGACGCGCGGCCAGCCCATGCGGCACCCCGCCCCCCGCATCGAAGCCCGCACCCCGTGCCCACCCCGCGCGCCTGGATCAGTAATTCGCCCTGTTCGCCAACGCCCCCGCAGCCGCGATCCGTTCGGCGGGTGCCGGCGGGCTTGCACGCCGGGAAAGCCTCAATCCCCCGCCCATCTCCGCGCAGGCACCGAGCCCCCCGCGACGGGTGCCGATTTCCGCCGCAAAAATGCGGCGGCACAGCACCGCGGGGGATGGCGTATGGCGCAGGCGGCGCGAATACTGCGCGCCCATCTCCGCGCAAGCACCGAGCCCCGCTCGGCGTGTGCCGGCGGGCTTGCCCGCCGGGAAAGCCCCGATCCCCCGCCCATCTCCGCGCAGGCACCAATCACCGCGCGGCGAGTGCCGATTTCCGCCGCAAAAATGCGGCGGCACAGCACCGCGGGGGATGGCGTATGGCGCAGGCGGCGCGAATACTGCGCGCCCATCTCCGCGCAGGCCCCGAGCCCCGCTCGGCGTGTGCCGGCGGGCTTGCCCGCCGGAAAAGCCCCGATCCCCCGCCCATCTCCGCGCAGGCACCGCATGTCGGCCAGGGGACTACTTTACGGCACGACGACTGGCTGAAGGAAGTCTCCGCCGATGACGAGCCTGCCGTCATGAAACGAGGCGGTGCCGATGAGGACGCGCCGCGGATGGACTTGCTTCGGCGAGTTGTGGACGTGGAAGACGATGCGGAGGCGTCCTTCCTTGTCGCGGAAGAAGGAGTGGTGGCCGGCGCCCACGAAGCCTGGCGGACGCCGCAGAATCGGGTTCTCCTTCGCCTTGCGGTAGGGCCCGCGCGGCGAATCCGCGACGGCGTAGCCCACCGCGTAGTCGTGCGAGGTATAGCCGTTCGCCGAGTAGGTCAGGTAGTATTTGCCCCCATGCTTGAGGACGAACGGCCCTTCGGTGACGTGCCCGCTGATCAATTCCCAGGGCTTTTCCGGCCCCAGGCAGCGGAAGAGCGTCTTCTCGCGCAGAGTGGCGTGGTCTGGCGCCAGTTCCGCGCCCCAGATCTCCATGCCGTGGGGGAGGATGCGGCTGAAGAAGACGTATGCCTTGCCGTCGTCGTCGATGAAGCGCGTGTTGTCGATGCGGCATTCTGGCACGTCGTACATCGGCTTGCGGTCGACCTCCACGAAGGGGCCTGTCGGCTTTGCCGAGCGGGCGCAGGAGATGCGCTCCTCGCGGGTGAAGTACATGGCGAAGCCCTTTCCGTCGGGATAGACCTCTGGCGCCCAGAACCACTTGCGGGCGGAGGTGTCCGCCTTGTGCAACGCCAGCCCGCCTCGGCCATTCTGGCAGAGCCGCCACTCCTTCAGGTCGTCCGATTCATAGACGAGGATGCCCTCGTCGTGGTTGGTGCCGTAGCAGTAGTATTTCCCGCCCGTTAGCAGGATGAACGGGTCGCCCGCCAGCAACGGCGCCCGCGCGCTCTCCGCCCCCACCAGCCCGCCCACCAGCATCAAAAGACACAGCATCGCTTGTTTCATCGTCATTTCCTCCTGGTCGCCTCTTTCCCCCACACAGCCAAGGCGATGGGGTTCTCGGCCGCGAGCATCTCGCCGCCGCCGAGCGCCTTGGCGCGGCTGACCGCCAGTTGCAGGAACTCCTGGCGCGCCTCGGGCAGCGCCGTCTGCATGGCGGCAATGGTCTCCAACAGCACCCCAGTCATCACCAGGACGCCGCCTGGACGCAGCCGCGCGAAGCACGCCTCCAGCAACGCGGGGCCGCCGCCGCCCAGGAATACGCGGTCTGGCGGCGGCAGCGTATCCACCAGCGCCATGGCGTCGTCCTCATGAACGGACACCGCCGCGCCTGCGGCGGCCGCGTTCGCGCGCGCCTGGATGCATCTCTCCGCGTCCTTCTCGACGGCGTGCACCACCAGCCCAGGGCACAGCCCCGCCGCCTCGATGCCGACGGCGCCGCTGCCCGCGCCGATGTCCCACATCACCCCTGGGCGCAGCCGCAGTTTCGCCAGCGCCACGGCGCGCACCTCGGGATGCGTGATCATGTTGCGGTAGTGCTCGTAGCCTCCGTCAGGCAGCCCCAGCGGGATCTCAGGACACGCGCCCTCCCACGGCAAAAGCGCCAGCACCGAGAGCGACGCGTCCGCCGCCTCGTCCTGCGCGATCTCCGCAAGCGTCCCCCGCGCGACCCG
>JAEEXV010000317.1 GCA_016287975.1 Lentisphaeria bacterium
GACAAAGCCCAGCTCTTCTTCGCCATCGCCGTAGGCCTGCACGAATTTCTGGCCCGCCTCGGTGCGGCTCAGGTCGTTGATTTGTCCGATGAGGTCGAGTTCATCGCGCTTCGGCGCGTCGGCGGGGAGTTTCGGGATGTCGTGCTTGACGGTGTCCACCACGGCTCGGATCTGGTTGAGGATGGTGTTCATCTCGGCCATCGTGTTCTGGAGGCGCGTCATGGACTGCACGAAGCAGCTGATCTGCGGCGGCATCTCGAGGCCGAGTTTCTGCAGTTCGTTGAGCGCGCCCTGCAGGCGGTAGCAGACATCGAACGAGAACTTTCCCTTGGCGAGGATCGTCTCGACGATCGCCTCCGCCTTGTCGCGGTTTGCGGCGAGCGTGGCCTTTCCCGCGGGCGAGAGCAGTTTTTCGAATCCCGCGAGGAAGAATCCCTTGTCGCGGAGGGTCGCGCCGAGGATGAGCCGCAGAAGCTCCACGCGTTCGTTGAGAAGGACCTTGGGCTTCATCACCTTGACCTTTTCGCCGTCGCCGTTCGTCTCGGTGACCTCCTCCATCACGGGCTTCCCGTCAGGGTCCAGTTCATAGTGGGTTTTGAGCTCGAACATGTTGCCGAAGTCGATGAAGGTGGCCTTGTTGTTTTCGAGCATGATGTTGCCCGCGTGCGCGTCGCCATGGAACTTGCCCGAGCCGAGGAAGGCCTCGTGGAACCATAGCTGCGCGGCCTGCTGCAGGTTCTTCTGTCCCTGGAGGATGAAATTGTAGTTCATGTTCGAGAACATCATGAGTTCCTGCATCGCGGGGAAGCTGACGTTCGGCTTGAAGATCGGCTTCTTGGTGACGGGGTCCCATTTCAGGCGGCCAGTCGCGGGATCCTGCTCGAAGACGTTCGCGCAGGCGTCCTGGACCTGCTGGGTGAAGTGCTTGAAGAACTGGTCGGCGTTCTTGTCGCCAGCCATCGTGCAGACCATCGCCGTCTTCGTGGGGGCGACAAGCGGCGAGATCTTCATGGAGGCGACGTTCGGGGTAAGCGCCTTGGCGAAATGGTTCGGGTTCTGCCAGACATTGTAGAGTTTCACGCCCTCGTTGACGTTCTCCGCCTCGTTGCGGAAGTCGAACTCGGTCTTGTACTGCTCGTACTGGCCGTCCCACGTCTTCTTCATGCCAGGGCCGATCTTGGTCGCGGCGGCCTCGAAGAGCTTTGCCTCGCGCTCCACGCGGGCCTCGGCGTCGTGGCGCATGATCTTCACGACCATCTTCTCGGTCTGCTCCTTGCCGTTGTCGTCGAGGTAGGTGAAATGGCAGAGGAACGCCTCGCCGACGGAGGCCGCGCCGAGGGACTTCTCGAGGGTGATCGACTTGATCTTGCCGTTCGAGTCGTTGATCATCTTGTAGAGATGCGCCTGCACGATCTTGCGCGGGATGGGCGCCAGATTGGACTTCATGTCCGCGAGCGCGTCGGAGAATCCCGCGAGCACGTTGCGCGGGATGCCCTGCATCATCTTCTGGAGGAGCGGCCCCGTGCCCTTGAGGATCGCGCCCACGAACTTGGAACTCGCGGCCTGGCTGGCGCTTGCAAGCGCGTCGCCTTCCTTGCCCGCGAAGTCGAAGGTGTCCGCGTAGCGCATCGCGCTTGCGAAGGTGCTGCGCTTGTCGGCGTTGGACATCTGGAGGAAGTAGTCGCTCAGGACCTGCTTGAAGAATCCGACCTGTCCTGGCACGGAGGCGTCGGTCGCGGCGCTGTCCATGATGGCGTTGAGGGTCTTCCCCTTCAGTTCCGCCTTGATCTGGTCGGCGGTCTTGTCCTTGTAGGGATCGGTCGTGAGGCCGCCCGCCTCGTTCTGCGCGTTGCCGTCGATCTTGAACGTGAGGTTGATGAAGGCCTGGATCGCCTCGCAGCCCTTCTTCGACATGCGCAGGAGGATGTCGTCGAAGCGCGCGAGCGTTGCGCCCTTGCACGCCTCGGGATCCTTGAGGAAGAGCGAGAAGCGTGCCGTGAAGTCGGCCTTTTTGGCGGCCTCGGCGAGCGTCTCGCCGTTGTTGGCGGCCTTGAAGTCGGCGTCGAGTGCGGCGGCGAGCTTGGCGAAGCCCTCCTTGGCCACGCCCGCGATCCTGGGCGAAAGCGCCTTGTCGAGGAGCGCGGGTTCGCGGAGGATTTCGGCGAAGGCGATGAACTTCTTGTCGTCGGAGAGCATCTTTCGCATCGTCTCGCCAGGGCGGTTGATCGTGACGTCCGCGACGAGCGTCTCGTCGGAGAAGACGAGGTCCGCGACGAAGTCCTTGATATCCGCGAGGCCGATGTCGCGCGGCATCCTGTCGTTGAGCGAATCCTTCGGGATGTCGGCCTTGGCGATTTCGGCGATGTCGCCCACGATGGGGGCCTTGACGGTGAACTCCGCGTCTCCCCGAACGATTTCCACGGGGTGGTCCTGCACGACCTTCGCCAGCATCTCCTTGAGGTCGTCCGGCAGTTGCGCGACATCCTTCTTGAACTGCTCCGCGAGGCGTTCGAGGTCCTCCTTTTTGATGTCGTTGCCGTTCAGCGCGTGTTCGGCGATCCTGACGAGGATGCCCGTGTTGAAATTGCCGAGGGCTCCAGAGAGGAGGTCCATGCCGATGTCCTCGCCGATCTTCCTGGCGATGATGGCGGAGGCGAACTGGCGGGTGCGGCTCGTGCGGTCGTTTTCCGTCATGAGTCCCGAGGCGTCGCGGTCGAACACCTCGTCGAGCGCCTTGAATACCTTGTCGCCGCCGAGGAACTCCACGTCCCGCACGGCGCGGTTGATGAGGCTGTCGAGGAAGTGCGGCGCATCGACGTTCAGGTCGATCCTGGTCTCCAGGGCGCCTGATCCGAGCTTGGCCGCGAGAGTGCCGTCGTCGTTTTTGACGAGACGCACAATCTGCCCGCAGATGTTCAGCGGGCCTGCCTCGCGCACGCCTTCGTCCTGGAGTTTCAGCGCGGCGTCGAAGAACATCGAGAACTGGTTGCGCAGCGCGTCCGTGGAGGCCTGCTTGACGTTCTCGGCGTCGGCGCCCTTGATGCCGGCAAGCCTGGCCTGGTTGATGGCGGAAAACCGCTTGTCCGTCAGAAACGCGAGCGCATGGGCGATGGTGTAGTTATACGCGGTGCCGACGGCGACGGCCCGCCGCGTCAACCTGGCGGCGGCGGCCTTGTGCTCGTCGGTCATCATGGACGTCTTGGCCTGGGCACGCGCCTCCTCATAGGTGATGCGACGCTTTGCGGCCCCTACGCCGCGCCCTGAATCGGCGTACTTGTCAAGGATTTCGCGCACATCCTGTCGGGAGAGCGGACGGAAGCGCTCCCGAAGCACCTTCTTCTGTGCGTCCCGCGACGCATCTGCGGCTATCGTATCGGGGATGCCGAGCCTTTCGCGGATCGCCGAAAGGTCTTTGGCCTTCACGCCGCCATTCTGGAGCGCGTTGACGAAGGTCTCCTTCACTTCGAGGATGCGCTGCGGAGTCAGCTGGACGTTGTTGAGTTTGACCTTCTTGATGTGGTTGTTCACCTTGGTGAGCGACGTCACACCGTCCTTGTCGGTCGAGAAATCGATGATGCCCGCGTTGTACTTGCCTGTTGCAATGAGGTTGAATTCACGCAGCGAAATGTCTGGTAATGCCATTTTAACAAAATCCCATGGAACCGCGCCTCTGCCCAATCCCACCTGGTGTGAGCGTTTTGGGGCGTTTGTATAAGATAATGGTGAATTGCAGACCTGCCTGTCCCCGTTGCCACATCCTCCCGCGGAATGGGGGTGGCATCGCCACTTGCGGTTTCAGGCCGTGAATTCAAGACAACAAGTGGCGCGGCAGGCGTTTCACAAAAGAAAACCCGCCGTCCAAGCGGATGAATTCGGAAGATGCATTACATTGAAAAGCGGGCATGGCAATCTCGCTGGCCACCAGTTGCGGATGTTTTTGGAAGACATTCAATAATATCATGCAAATCAGAGCGTTGCCATGCCGCGTCTGTTTTTGTGCCAGTTCGGCGTCGACTTTCACGGATCCAGGAAACCCATAAAGGACAAACAAATGCCAATCGATTTCCGCAACGTAAACATCTCGCTCACCGAATTTCAGCGTCTGTCGAAAGGCAAATTCAATGCGGGCGAGGTCAAGCTCACGAGCGAGACCACCATCGACAAGGTGAACAACCATGTCGAGAAGCGCGGCAAGAACGGCGTCGAGCTGTCGCACGATGAGGTCCTGGCGATCAAGAATGCCTTCATCCGCGCCCTTGCCGAAGGGGGCGTCAATCGGGATGAAATCAACAACATCCGCAGGGAGCTGGGTCTTGCGCCGATGAAGGAGGCCGACACGGGGCTTCGTGAGCGGAGCCTCAAGCCGCTCTCCCGTCAGCAGATCCGTGAAATCCTCGACCGCAATGCCGAGACGATCAACGAACACTTGGGGCCTGGGACCATCCGAACCAGCGAGCAGTTGTACGCACGGGTGCGTCCAGAGACTCAGGAGCAACGCCGCCTCAAGCGCGAGTTGGCCAACACGGAACTGCCCACGCGGCGCAGCATCAGCGAGAACAAGTTTGTGGCCGTATTCCAGTCGGTCGTCGCGGGCGACGTGGATTTCTACAGTTCCGCCGAGCGGAAGGAAATGCTCAAGATGGCGAAGCGTTGCCTGGATGCGGTTCTCACGCGATGCCACGGCCAGCCGCGCCAGGGCGTGCCAGCCGACATTTCGCGCTCGACGCCGTCAGGCAAGAAGGTGACGATGAACACTGGCCTTGACGAAGTCGGTTTTGTGCGCAAACTTGAGAAGATCATTGTGCGCCTTTCGATGGACGCCTCACCTCGCAACAGGGAGTTGGCCGCGCGTCGGGAGTTCAAGGCTCTCGCCACGCCCGAGGCACGCGAAGAGTGGTGCCAAAGGATGATGGCGAACATGAACAATTCGCAAAACGCCGTGAAGGCGCGGGCCGTGGCGGTCATGATCATGCACGAGCGCGGAATTGCCGACGCTGAAACCCTGTCCATTGTCAACCAGCTCAAAAACGGTGATGCGGTCGCATTTGCCGTGAACCTCGTGCGGCATGGCATGGGACTGGAAGGCGATGCCCTTCGCCACAGCGACATCCTCCAGGGGGCGCGCGCAACCATCGACCCCGAGTTCCGCCTCCACATGGACAACAAGGTCTACATCCCCGCGATTACCAATCAAGAATTCAATCGTTTCATTGCGAGCCACTTGTCGTTTGCCCGCGAAGAGCTGCCGCAAACTTTCATACATCTCGTGGATACCGCGTCCTTCACGGTACGCGCCCGCTACGGCGCGATTGGCTACCCAGACAACGCCAACAGTCGGGTGTTGCTCGAAGGCGTAAGCAAATATGGCTTGACTGGTGTCAATGATCCCGATGCACCGTGCATCACGCCCGAGACGCTGCGCGATGGACTTGTCAACGCGGCGCTCAAGGCAGCCGCGCTCCGAGTGATGGAGGCGGGCGTCTCGAAACGGATCGCCGCGGCTGGTTTGAATGTAGAAGACCATTCATTGAACGTTCTCAATGCCTTGCGTGCACGCGAACCCGCGATTTTGGAGGGCATGCTCGCGGCCGAGTCGGCAGAGGCGGCGGATGCCGTGCTGAACGAGTATGCCGAGCAGATTCAAGAAGCGTCGCGCCGTTCGGTCGCCTATGAACGATGCTATGCGGCGGTGGATTCCCTGGCGCGTGAAAGGATGGCCGCCAAACTGGGCGTTCCCGTGGAAAGCCTGCCAGTTGACATTTTCACGACCCAGTATCTGCGGGTCAAGGGAAATGACCTCAAGAGTGAAATCGGCAATGGGAAGAACCCCGCCAACTCGGACGCTGAAATCGAAGCCGCGTTCAGTGACCTGGTGGAGCGGTATGTGAATGAGCGCGTGGAGGTCCTCGCCAAGATTGGCGATGCGGACATCCCTGCCGACGCCAAGGATGCGTTCAAGATGGCCATCCTCAGAATGGACAAGGTGAACTACCTCGACATCGACGCGATTGTCAATTCGGCCAAGGCGATTCATCCCGACAATCTCATCGCGCTTCTGGACTCCAATGCGGACAAGCAACAAGTCTATGAGGAAATGCACAGAATCTCCGACTCCGTCACCACCGCAATGAACCAGATGTTCGCGCAGTATAGGGCACAGGGAAAGGAAATCGGCCCGGACGAGAATACCAACGTGATCCAGTCGATGCTCGACATCATCGTGCTTTCCGCGCCTGGCCTGGAGGCGAAGTTGTCCAAATTCCTGACCAGCGACGCCGTGCGTCAGGACAACTTCAACGACCGAACGAAGAATTCGTTCTTTGCAAGGAACTTCATCGCGTTCGTCCACGAGCCTGATGAAAACACGGCGCTTGCGGCGCAGATCGGCACGGCGGAGCTGCCGCCGTTACATGCGTTGGCTCTCGTGTCCGCCGTCCGCGAAGAGGGTCTTGGGAACCTTTCGGTTGCCGAGGCGGCTGCGCTTTTCAAGGCGGGCGAGCCCGCAGGCGAAATGCTCAGGATGTTTGTCGAGACGTCGAGCGGCCGCGTGCGTGCGTCGGCACTCGGGATGTTCGCCAGAAGCGCTCTTCGCAAGTGCAAGGCGGGGATTCTTGCCGCGCGGCAGGCCAATGTGAACGCGGAGACGGAGGCGCAGGCGTTCCTCGCTGGCGAGGGCGCGGCGAGGGCGCTCGCGGCGGGCTTTGCGCGTGTCGAACTGCCCAGGATCGCAAAAATCTTCGCATTCTACAAGATCGCGGCGAATGCCACCGACGAAGCGGCCCTCGCCGCCGCGCTCGACCCAGACAGCAAGGCCTCTCGCCTCTTGTCCTACGGCGGCAGATTCACAACCAGCGTCGCTAATTTTGCCGCCGGCTTGAAACTGCTTGACGACTACGCCAACTGGTACGCCACGGTCGTCGCCGACTTCGAAGGCGGCAAGAGCGACACCCCGACGCTGCTCAACGGCGACTCCACCCGCATGCGCGATGCAGACAAGCGCTCGCACGAGAAGTTCATCTTCGAGGAGATCGCCATCAACAATTCGCTGTCCCTCAGGCCGCAGAATGCCGAGGATGCGTTCGGTATGGCGAAGAACCCCGCGACCCGCTTCGTCGGGCGCAGTTACATGGATGCGATGACGAACACCCTTGCGCAGATTCCGCCAGAAAAGCGCAGCCTCCTCTACGCCGTGTTCGACGCGATGCACCCATTGAGCCGCACCGTCGCGGAAAAGTCGACCAACACCAAGTTCTCCATGAGCGTCGTCCTGGCATCCCGCGTCTTGAAAAACTACGATGCTGTCGCCGCCCTGCGCGCCGAGGGCAACCTTGACCGCGCCCACATCATCGAACTGCTCTTGTCCGACTTCGGCATCCCGACGACAGCCACGAACACGCAGATCTACAGCCTTCAGGCCAATGCGATGTTTGCGCTCGCGACCAACGAGTTCCGGGCCAATCCGAATCTGGTGGGCGTGGCGCAGTTGGCGCTGGAACGGACGGGCGCGACGAAAGACGAGGTGGTGGCCGCGCTCCTCGCGGACGAGACGCTCCCGAACGCCCCGTATGTCGCCTCGATGGCCTCCTCCTACGATAGCCTGTTCACATCAAAGGGCGGGCGCTCCGCGCTGTTCATCGACCTGCACCGTCCTGCCGCCCCTTCGTTCTCGAGAACGGAAACGCCATTGCTCTCCGACGCGAACGCAGTCTTCAAGTTCAGATTCCCCGACGGCACCACCCTCGCCGCCAAGACTGGCGCTGCGAACAACCCTGATGTCGTCGCTTCCACGACGGCCATCGCCGACAAGGTCGAGCAACTTTGCGGCAAGGTGCACCAGCCACAGCTCTCCGCGGTTTACTACGCGCTTTCCCAGAGTGGACTCGGGCCGCTCAATCGGGGGCTCGACGCGTATGGAATTACCACTACCGAGCATTCCCCAGTCATCTTCACGTTCGAGAAGAACACGGAGAACGGCGACATCAAGATCCGATACAGCGAGCCCGAGGGCTTCCCGCTGCACTTCAGCTGGGAAACGACCATCCACCTCGACGGCACTTCGGAATCGACCCCGATGGTCGTGGACGTGCCGCCTGACTTCGCCGCCAAGCGGCAGGCCTCTGGCTACAACAAGCTCGCGGGAGTGCCTGGCGGCGTGTCGCTGACGTCCGCCACCATCGCCCCAGGACAGGGCCCCGCCTCCACGGCGATGCGCAACCTCGTCGATACGCGCTGCGGCGCGCCCGCCAATGCCTCGCCCACGGAGAAGGCCAATACCTTCGTCAATACGGTAAACACCTTCGCCGCGAAGAACATGTCCTACACCCTCTCAACGACCGTCTCGAAGAACCTGGTGTCCGAAAAGGGTGGAAAGCACATGGACTTCGAGAATGTCCATTCCCAGTTCAACCGCGACCTCAAAGGCGGCTACAAGTTCCGTTTCCCTGGCGGTGCGGCGCCATCGAATGACTACAACACCAACCGCGACCGCCTCGTGCAGTTCGTGACGGGAAACCGACACGCCACCTTCGCCGACGCCTCGGCGGCGGTCAAGAAGCGCGTCGGCATTCTGATGTCGCTCGCCACCCAATACACCACCAGCATGGCGGGCGATGCCGTCTCGTCGTCGATGGCCCTTCCAGGCAACGGGTTGAGTTTCTTTGCCGTAGGCCAGGGCGGGACGAACCCCGATGTCAGCTTCTCGAAGGATGCGAACGGCGACATCAAGGTGTCCCTCACTGCGAGCGTGAACATGCAGGCTCTGATCATCTTCGGAGAAAACGAACAGCAGGAGATGATTCCCGTCAACGAAGGAAGCCACTACTCGTACCTGATGGAAATCCATCTGCCCAAGGCCAACCTCGACGAGCTCGCCGAGGCCGACTGGACGCAGTTCAACCGCGAGGCGGTACAGCAGTTCGAGGGCGACATGGACGGCCGCATCGCGCTCATCCCCGAGCAGTTCCGCTTCAAGGGCACCATTGACCTCGCATACCACATGCATCTGGAGGAGCCAGCGCAAGCATAGGCAAGGCAGGCACGGCCGCTGGAATCGGCGGCCGCATTCACCGAGTCGCCACGGCGGGGCCGCCTACGTTCGTGCAGGGGCATCTCTTTTGTCAATTCTCTGCCAGAATAGGCACATTTCCCGCCAGCAGTTTCCAGACGGGCACGACTTGAATGCCGCCGTCCAGCGTCTTCTCCTCGTTCCAGGTGACTACCAGCAGACGGTCTATGCCGAGTTCCCCTCTGGCCTTGAGAAGCGGCGAAATCTCCCGCTTCATTGTCTCTGCGCCATTCAGGCTCCAGCATACCTGCATGAGGCACCGTTGACGGCTCTGCCTGTCGGTGACGTGGAAATCGACCTCCGTGCCGTCGGAGGTGTTGTAGTAGCCGACCTGGCATTTGTTTCGGCGCAGATGGAGATAGACGAGGTTCTCCAGCAGCCAGCCACGGTTTGCGGTCGGGTCGTCGGCCATCGCCCTGACGAGGCCGACGTCCACCAGATACACCTTGTCTGGGTTCACCATCCTCGCCTTCTCTGAGGTCGTGTGCAGCTCAGTCCTGTACAGTATGCACGCCTCCTCAAGGTATTCGACGAACTCGAAGAGGTCGTTCTTGGAGCATTTCACCTGCATTCCCTGGTTCAGGGCCTTCCAGAATGCTGTCACGCTGAACTTCTGCGAGGCATTGTTGACGAGATAGGCAAGGAGGCGGCGCAGCGCCGTGATGTTGCCGACGCCGTGCCGTTCAACCACGTCTTTGAGCACGACCATGTCGCCGTATTCCTGCAGGATTTCGCCGCGCGTCACCGTGTCTGCGGTCTGGTAGATTTCGGGGAAGCCGCCGATGGCGAAGAACTCCTCCATTCCGTGGCGCAGCCTGGCGATGGTGTCGTCGGAGAGGTGTTTCGGCAGTTCGTCGAACACATTCCTGTGCCGCAGGTATTCGCCAAAGGAGTACGGAAGCAGCTCCACGTTGACGGAACGCCCGCGCATTGCGGTGGCTATCTCCGAAGTGAGCAGTTTCGATGAAGACCCCGTGAGAATGACGTGGACGTCCGTAGTGTCCAGCAGGCGTCGCACAAAATGCTCCCAGCCGTCCACGTTCTGGATTTCGTCGAAGAAGAAGTAGCATTCCCTGCCCCGATTGTCGGGCCAGAGGCTGTAGTAGGCTTCCAGGATGAGCTGGCAGTCCTCCAGGCGGAATCCCGTGAGGCGGTCGTCCTCGAAGTTCAGATAAAGAAGGCGGCTCTTGTCAAGGCCACCCTCCATCACCTCCCGCATCTTCTGGCGACAGAGGCTGGTCTTGCCGACACGGCGCATTCCCGTGACCACAGTCGCCTTGCCCTCCAGAATGGGCAGAACGGCATCGCGACGGGTGATGGCGGGCAACGGACGCTCCTGGAACTCCAGCAGGATTCTCTTCAGTTTCTCAAGCATGGCCATGGCCTCCCTGGGGTTGACAATACGCCTAAGATAATACATTTTAGTCCACTTTCAAGTAAATTTGTCTCTTTTTAGGAGATAGAATAAAATCCAGATCTGCTGTTCCCCAAGATGGTCGGTGATTGCTGGGGGGCCTGACGATGGCCGCCATGGCAACAACTTCGGGCGGGCAAAATGCGGTGATCGCCGCCCCGAATGGGGAACAATGCGTTCTGGAAGCCGCAGCACTACTTGCGGACGTCCGCAAGGAGCGTCGTTTTGGAATGAACTGGTATATTGAGCGCATGGCAGAACGAGGGGGATGAAGTGTTTTCATGGAAGGGAGTGCGATGGGCATGCGTTTGGGCAGTCTGTTCACGGACGGCGCAGTGGTTCAGTGCGGGCGTCCAGTGGTGGTGTGGGGCTGGTGCGGGGGGCGTCAATTGGTGCGGGTGCGCCTGGCGGGGCGCGAGGCGGTGAATGCGTCGGCGTGGGACGGCTATTTCGAGGTGCGGCTGCCCGCGATTCCCGCAGGCGGGCCGTACGAACTGGAGGTCGAGGCGGCGGGGGAGCGCGCGGTGGTGCACGACGTGCTGTCGGGGGAGGTATGGCTGGCCTCGGGGCAGTCGAACATGGAGTTCCCGCTGCGCACTTTCACCATCGGGGATCCAGAGGCGCAGACGGAGCAGTATCTGGCTGAAGGCGGCGTGGATCCGTGGATACGGATGGCGACGGTGCCGCACCAGTCGCTGGGCGCGAAAGAGAGCACGGCGGAGATCGCGTGGCGTCGTTCGGATGCCTCGACGGCGGCGGAGTTTTCGGCGGTGGGGGCGTGGTTTGCGCTGAATCTGCGGAAGCGCCTGAAGGTGCCTGTGGGCATCATCCATGCAAGCTGGGGCGGCACGTGCATCCAGGCGTGGATGAGCAGGGAGTGCCTGGTTCGGCTGCCGCAAAGCCGAGGGCAGATGGAGGAGCAGGACGCCTGGACCAATCTGCCTGACAACTGGAAGGGCTACGAGACGCAGGGGCGGCTGGAGACGGGGAACTCCAAGGAGATGACCTATCGGCAATTCTGCGAACCCGACCGCGGCAATGGAGGCGTCGGGAAGGGCTGGGCCGCGCCAGAGTTCGACGATGGCGGCTGGCCGCGCATGGAGGTCCCCGGCAGCTGGATCGGGCAGGGCATCAACCAGAACGGCGCGACCTGGGTTCGCATCGCGGTGGACATCCCCGCCGCATGGGCAGGGCAGGACCTGGAACTGCATCTCGGCTGCATCGACAAGCATGACGTGACCTATTTCAACGGCGTCGAGGTCGGCGCGACGGGCAGGGGCTTCGAGGACAACCACTGGACGGAGAGGCGCCGCTATCCTGTCCCGGGCAAACTGGTGAGGGGAGGGCGCAATGTCGTCGCCATCCGCGGCTTCTCGTTCCTTTTCGACGGCTCCTTCGGCGGCAAGGCCTCCTACTGGTATGTGTGCCGAAAAGGGGAGGCGGAGGGGATTCCGCTGGCGGGGAAGTGGCCTGCACAGGCGGAATACACGGTGGTCGCGAAGATCAGCGCGCAGCGCGGCAATGGGCCGCGCCCCGACGAGACGGCGCCCTTCAACCAGAACTCCGCGCATCATCTCTTCGACGGGATGATTCGCCCGCTCATCCCCTATGCGATGCGGGGGGCGATCTGGTACCAGGGCGAACAGGATGCCGACGTGAAGCAATTCCTGTCGACGCAATACGAGGAGCGGCTGGCGGCGATGATCGGGGACTGGCGCTATCGCTGGGGGCAGGGCGACTTCCCCTTCTACTTTGTGCAACTTGCCAACTATCAGGCGCAGCTCATCGCCAAGCTTGCGTCCGCGAGCTGGTGCCAGGTGCGCGAGGCCCAGCGCCGCGTCGCACGGAGCCTGCCGAACACGGGGGCGATCGTCGCCACGGACATCGGCGAAGACACGGACATCCACCCGCACAACAAGCGCGAGTTCGGGCGTCGGCTGGCGCTGCTCGCCTTGCATGGCACATACGGCATGTCGGACGTGGTGCCCTCGGGACCTGCGTTCCGCGAGGCGCAGCCCGCCCCCGACGGGGCGCTGCGCCTGATCTTCGACTGGGCGGAGGGGATCCACACCAGGGACGGCCAGGCGCCGCGCGGCTTCGAGGTCGCGGGATACGACCTGGCCTTCCATGCGGCGGAGGCGACGCTGGACGGCACGGCGGTCGTGGTACGCTCCGACGCCGTGCCGTTTCCCGTGCATGCGCGGTATGCCTGGGAGAGCTGCCCGCCCTGCGATCTGGTCAACGGCTCCGACCTGCCCGCCATGCCCTTCACGACGCTGCCGCGGTATTCAGAACGATAGGAACGGTCCGACCTACTTCCGCTCCTCGGCGAATATCGTGTATTTCTTGGATGAGAACAGGCGACGTTTGAAGCCCATCATCCCCTCAAGCAGGGACGCCGCGTCCGCGCATGGGGACTGGCGGCAGGAGACGTAATACCGCACCAGCTCCTCCACCTCCGCGCGCGGCGGCTGCATATCACGAAAAAACGTGTGCAAATCGACGAGGATGGCGCGCGCCATCTGCCTATGCGTGACTGGGCGCAGACGCGCCACGTCAATCCAGAAGCACTCCAGCTGCCCGTCGGCCTTCTGGCGGAACAGGAGATTCCGCAGGTGAAACGCCTTGTGGAACCACTGATGCTCATGGAGAATGGCCAGATACCGCAGATGTTCGCGGCAGAATTGGCGGCGCAAGTCGTCATGGCCGTCTCGGAACTCGCCTCCAGGCATGAAGCATCGGCCGTCCCTCGTCCCCTCCAGGAAGGCCGTGACCAGGAACGATTCGCGCAACAGGCAGTAGCGGCGCGTCTCCCCGACGGCCAGCACCCGGGCGGACGGTATCCCCAATTCCGCCAGCATCTGGTAGTGCCGACATTCCCTAACGGGCAGCGATGGGCGGAACAAGTAGCGCCAGGGCGTCTTGCCCCGCTGTGTCTTGTAGGCGAAATCAAACCCGCCATCCTGGCACCGCCATACGTATTTTCCGTTGGAGACGTTGATCAGCTTGTGGGCGTCGTCTTCCATCAACTCGCCGTCGCGCAGTCTGGCCAGCGCCGCCGCAAACTCCGGCAACGCGCTCCGCCAGCTGCCGAAATAGTTGGGCCGCAAATTGTTCAAGTCAAGTTCTTTCATCTTGCGTCGTCGTCGTGTTCCCAACATCCTCCCTGTCCTATGGATAATATAACGCGCCTGAGGTCAAACAGCGAATGCCATTCGCTCAGTCGGCATCAGCGGAGCACCTTGGCCAACCACCCAAATTCGGCGGATGACAGGATTCAGTCATAATCTTGAAAAAGCCACCCAAATAAGCATGATTTCAGCCATTTCAAGTTGCAGAAACCTCATTCGATAATATATTTAATCAAAATCAATCAAAATCTTTCATTTTCAATCACGTAAACATGCAGAAGGACATTTTCCATCGCCTGCTTGCGACCGAGCGTGAGCAGTTGGTTTTGGGACATGTGCGCGAGTCGGAAGTCGCCCCGGTGGCAGAGTTGTGCCAGGCGCGGTCTGTGTCGGAGGTGACAGTTCGCCGCAACCTTCAGAGTCGGCATGCCCGTGGTTTCCTGGAGCGTATTCATGACGGCGCCGGATTGAAGCCGCATCCCAGGGAGAACAAGCCGATATTCATGGCGAATAAAAGCAAGTGTACCAAGAAGATGCAGCGGATAGCCGCCAAGGTTGCCAATCTGGTCGTTGAAATAGTCGCCTTTCGTGCCCCTGGACAGGAGTTGCGGGCGATTCCCTCCGAAACCTCACTTTTCAACTACGACTGCCGAATGCGCTAATTTCCCTGCAAGCCGCTATGACCACACCGATTTGGCAATGGCAATTGGATGATGACAGCGTCCTCCATCCCTGGTTGGAGGACGAGGGAGCGCGGCAGATCGTTAAATCCTCGCCCATTCGAGAGGTCTTCACCGTCCGCGACGCGGCTGGTCGGCAGTATCATGTCAAGCACAGTCGGCCTGGTTGCCTGGCGGATCGCCTTGGCTGGAAGTTGAAGCGGGAGTATCTGCTGGGGCGCCGGTTGCGCCAGCTGGGCCTGCCCTGCCCCGAACCGGTCGCTTGGGGACATTGCGGAAGCGAGGAGCTGCTGGTCACGGCGACGGTTCCAGAGGCCCGGGCAGCGTCTGTATACCTGGAATGCATACAGGACGAGGACAGTCGGCGCGAGTGCCTGGAAAAGTATGCCGAACTGGCGGGACGTCTGTGGTGCGCCGGCTTCTATCATTTGGACATGCACCTCGGAAATGTCCTCGTCGACAGGCGGGGCGAACTGCTGCTGGTCGACTTGAACGGCATTCGAAAGCGTCCCTGGCCGGGCTGGCTCTTCGACAGGCGTTGCCTCCTGCGCCTATTGGCGAAATTCACCAGCTTCGCCAATCTTCAAAGAGAGGAATCGCGCGCGCTGGTCTTGAGGCTCCTCCTGCACAGCGGCATCCTGGACGACATGCGCGAGGCGCAGAAGGTTATCGCCGAGTGCGCCGAGTTGCGTCTGCGCGAGCGCCAGCGCAAATTGCCCAAGCGCCGCGAGAAGGCGCTGAAAGGGGAGTATTTCGGTTCCCTGCTGACCACCCATGACGGCATGGTCCTGCACCGCCGGAGAAGCGGGGCGGGGGAGCCTTTGCCCTACAATCTCGAATCCTCGCTGAACTTCTCTTTGCCCCATGACGAGGCGCAGGAATACTGGCTGACCGGACTCCTGGAACCTGAAAAACTGAACGGCAAACCGCGCCCCACCGCCTGGCTGCTCAGGCCAGACGGCGTGGACCTCATCGTCTTCCCCTGACGCCAAGAAACCAGGGTAGAATTGAAAAAGTAAGGGAATTATATAGTTTAGTTTCCGTGCGTGGCTTCATGGACGACCTAATCCTAACAGACTTGACCATCCAAGAAACTCAAGTATATAATTGCCTTTTTTTTCGGTTGGGTTCCGCGCAATGGGAAAAGTGTGTCATCTTATTGCAAATGCCTTGATCGCCATAAAACCGACTTCTCCATGAAAATCATTGTCTGCATCAAGCAAGTGCCTGGCACGGCCCAGGTCGAGATCGATCCGAAGACGGGCGTGCTGAAGCGCGACGGCGTGGAGTCGAAGATGAATCCCTACGACCTCTACGCCATCGAGACGGCGCTGCGCATCCAGGCGCAGTGCGGCGCCCAGGTCACCGCGCTCACCATGGGGCCGCCGCAGGCGGAGGCGGTGCTGCGAGAGGCCTTCATGATGGGCGTGGACGACGGCGTGCTGCTCTCCGATCGGCGCTTCGGCGGGGCGGATGTCCTGGCGACCTCCTACACGCTTTCGCAGGGCGTGCGGGCGGCGGGAGGCGCGGATCTCATCCTCTGCGGCAAGCAGACGACGGACGGCGACACCGCGCAGGTCGGCGCCGAGCTGGCGGAGTCCCTGGGGATTCCGCATGTGACGGGGCTGCTTCGCCTGCGCGAAGTCACGGCGACGGGGCTGGTCGCGGACCTCGACCTGCCGCTGCAGATCGAGACGGTGCGGATTCCGTTCCCGTGCCTGGCCACGGTCGAGAAGGGCATCTTCGAACCGCGCCTGCCGTCGTTCCGACGCAAACTCGCGACCGCTGACCGCCCGATCCGCAGGATCACGCTGGACGACCTTCCAGACCGCGACCCGATGCACTATGGCCTCAACGGCTCCCCGACGCAGGTGCAGCGTATCTTCCCGCCCGAAAGCCACCGCAGCCAGGAGCATTGGGAGGGCGCGCCCGACGAACTGGCCGCGCGCCTCCTTGAGCGCCTCGATGAACAGAAGTTCCTCCAGCAGCCGAGGTAACCGCCATGGCATATATCAAAATCCATCCCGAAAAAGTGCAGGACGCGGCGGCGGTGGCCGCCATCTGCCCGTTCCACGCCATCGAGGTCCAGAATGGCCGCCTCTCCATCAACGCGGGCTGCCGCATGTGTCGGCTCTGCGTGCGCAAGGGCGGCGGTGTCTTCGAGTATGTGGAGGAAGAGGAGAAGACGCCGCAGGTCGACAAGAGCGCGTGGCGCGGCGTCTCGGTCGTCGCGGAGGTGACGGCGGGGCGCGTGCATCCCGTCACCTTCGAGTTGCTGGGCAAGGCGCGTGAACTCGCCGCGAAGGTCGGCCATCCCGTCTACTGCGTCCTGATCGGCGACCAGGTCGCCCCGCTGGCGCAGGAACTGCTGGAATATGGTGCGGACGAGGTGTTCCTGTATGAGGATCCCGCGTATCGCCACTTCCGCATCGAGCCGTTCGCGGCGGCGGTCGAGGAGTTCATCCAGGGGGTGAAGCCCTCGGTCGTGCTGGTCGGCGGGACGGTCACGGGGCGGTCGCTGGCGCCGCGCGTCGCGGCGCGCTTCCGCACGGGGCTCACCGCCGACTGCACGCAGCTGGACATCTCCGAATCGACCGACCTCGACCAGATCCGCCCTGCGTACGGCGGCAACATCATGGCGCATATCCGCACGCCGCGTCATCGTCCGCAGTTCGCGACGGTGCGCTACAAGATCTTCCCGATTCCCGCAAAATGCGCGCCGCACGGCAAGGTCACGCGGCGCGGCGTCCCGACGGCGGCGCTGGCCTCCGCGATCGAGATCCTCGCCGTCGCCGAGAAGGCGCGCGAGGCGGGCATCGAGGAGGCCGAGGTGATTGTCGCGGGCGGGCGCGGGCTCAAGAAGCCCGAGGATCTCGCGCTGCTGGAAGAACTCGCGGGGCTGCTGAACGGGCGCGTGGCCTCCACGCGCGCGCTGGTCGAGGCGGGCTGGACCGATCCGCGCCAGCAGATCGGCCTGAGCGGCCGCACGGTCAAGCCGAAACTCCTCATCGCATGCGGCATCTCGGGGGCGATCCAGTTCGTCGCGGGCATGAACGGCGCCGAGCAGATCATCGCCATCAACACCGACCCGAACGCGCCGATCTTCAAGGTCGCGCACGTCGCCATCCTCGGCGACCTCTACCAGATCCTCCCGCGCCTCATCGAATCCATCAAACTCCGAAAGGCAGCCCCATGAACACCGACCAATACAAGACCCTCGACGCGGCAGACCTCGACTTCCTCCGCTCCGCCTGCGCCCCTGAACGCGTCATCCCAGGCCCCGATGTCGGCGAGGACTTCTGCCACGACGAACTCTCGGGGACGCGCCACCGCCCCGACGTCCTTGTCAAGGCCGCCTCCACGCAGGAGGTCTCCGCCGTCATGAAATACGCCTTCGAACACCGCATCCCCGTGACCCCGCGCGGGCAGGGGACGGGGCTGGTCGGCGGCGCCGTGCCGCTGCTGGGCGGCATCCTGCTGGACTTGAGCGGCATGAACCGCATCCTCGAACTCGACGAGACCAATCTGACGCTGACCCTCGAACCTGGCGTGCTCCTGATGGAGGTCGTGAAATACGTCGAGGAGCGCGGCTACCTCTATCCGCCCGACCCAGGCGAGAAGAGCGCCACCATCGGCGGCAACATCAGCACCAACGCGGGCGGAATGCGCGCCGTCAAATACGGCGTCACCCGCGACTATGTGCGCGGCCTCGAAGTCGTCCTGCCCGACGGGACGGTCACCGAACTCGGCGGCAAGGTCGTCAAGAACAGTTCGGGCTACAGCCTCAAGGACCTCGTGGTCGGCTCCGAGGGGACGCTGGCCATCGTCACCAAGGCCATCCTGCGGCTGCTGCCGCTCCCCAAGTGCAAGATCAGCCTGCTGGTGCCGTTCCCGACCTTGCAGGCGGCCATCGAGACCGTCCCAAAGGTCATCCGCTCCAGTTCGGTGCCGACCGCCGTCGAGTTCATGGAGCGCGAGGTGATCCTCGCCTCCGAGGAGTTCCTCGGACGGAAGTTCCCCGACAACAGCGCCGACGCCTATCTGCTCCTGACCTTCGACGCCGCCAGCCCCGCCGAACTCGAACTCGCCTACACCTCCGCCGCCCATATCTGCCTCGACGCGGGCGCGCTCGACGTCTTCCTCTCGAACACGCAGGAGCGCAACGAGGCGATCTGGTCGGCGCGCGGGGCCTTCCTCGAGGCCATCAAGGCCTCCACGACAGAGATGGACGAGTGCGACGTCGTCGTCCCCCGCAAGCATGTCGCGGAGTTCATCCTCTTCGCGCGCACGCTCCAGGAAAAGCACGACATCCGCATCCGCTCCTTCGGCCACGCGGGCGACGGCAATCTCCACATCTACATCCTCCGCGACGACCTGCCCGAAGGCGAGTGGCACACGCGCCTGGAGGCCGTCTTCCAGGATCTCTACCACAAGGCGCGCGACCTCGGCGGACAGGTCTCGGGCGAACACGGCATCGGCTTCGCCAAGAAGCCGTATCTCGCCGATTCGCTGAACCCCGCCAACCTGGCGCTCATGGCCGCCATCAAACGCGCGTTCGATCCAAAAAACATCCTGAATCCCAATAAGATCGTTGCGCAATAGGCGAGGGGTGCGAAAACCAGGGCAATCTTCGGGGAGCCCAGACCCCAGACTTCAGACCCATCTTCGGGACCCCAGACCCCAGACCCCAGACCCATCTTCGGGACCCCAGACCCAAGACCCATCGCGACCCCAGACTTCAGACCCCAGACCCATCGCGACCCAAGACCCGAGACTTTAGACCCGATTTCGGGGACCCCAGACCCCAGACCCCAGACCCATCTTCGGGACCCCAGACCCCAGACCCAAGACCCATCGGGACCCCAGACCCAAGACCCAAGACCCATCGGGACCCCAGACCCCAGACCCAAGACCCCTCGTTCTGTGCCGGCCCATTTTTGGGCCGGTGAAAGCCCCATAATCTGCTACCCCTCCCATGCCTCCGCAATTTGTCTTTCAGATGATCGGCATGTCCAAGTACTACGGCGACAAGCCAGTGCTTCAGGACTTCTACCTCTCCTTCTATCTCGGCGCCAAGATCGGCATCGTCGGCGAGAACGGCGCGGGCAAATCGACCCTGCTGCGCATCATGGCGGGGGAGGACACGGAGATCCAGGGGACGGCGACCATCACCAAGGGCATGCGCGTGCTGCTGGTGCCGCAGGAGCCGCAGCTCAACCCCGACAAGGACGTGCGCGGCAATCTGGAGGAGGCGATGGCGCCGATCCAGCGGCTCATCGACCGCTACGACGAGGTCATGGCGCACATGGGCGACGAGGGCCTCTCCGAAAAGGAGACGAACAAACTCAACGACGAGTTCGACTTCCTCCAGAACGAGATCGACCGCCTCGACGGCTGGAACATCGACCATCTCCTCGACGTCGCCAGCGACGCGCTCGTCCTTCCGCCCGACCATGCCGACGTCAAGACCCTCTCAGGCGGAGAACGCCGCCGCGTCGCCCTCTGCAAGGCGCTGCTCTCCAAGCCCGACCTGCTGCTGCTGGACGAGCCGACGAACCACCTGGACGCCGAGACGATCACCTGGCTGGAAGGCGCGCTGCGCGACTATCCTGGCACGGTCATCATCGTCACGCACGACCGCTACTTCCTCGACCACATCACCAAGTGGATCCTCGAAATCGAGAACGGCCGCGGCATCCCCTTCGAGGGCAACTACTCCTCGTGGCTCCAGCAGAAGCAGGAGCGGCTCCGCCAGGCCGAGAAGCGCGAGACCACCCGCCAGAAGATCCTCGCGCGCGAACTCGAATGGCTCTCCGCCACCCCCGCCGCCCGCCAGAAGCAGAACCAGGCCCGCATCACCCGCTACAACGAACTCGCCTCCCAGACCTTCGAACTCGCCAAGGACGAACTCACCATCCAGCTGCCGCCTGGCCCCCGCCTCGGCGACAAGGTCGTCGAGGTCTCTCACCTCTCGAAGAGTTTCCGCGACGGCGCACCGCTGATCCAGGACGCCTCATTCACCGTGCCGCCTGGCGCGGTCGTCGGCATCATCGGCCCCAACGGAGCAGGCAAGACCACCCTCTTCAAGATGCTCATGGGCCTCGAAAAGCCCGATTCAGGCACCATCGAGATCGGCTCCACCGTGCAGATGTCCTATATTGACCAAAACCGCGACGAACTCGTCGACTCCCGCACCGTCTACGAAGAGATCACCGACGGCCTTGAAAACCTCGAGGTCGGGGGCAAACTCCTCAACGGCCGCGCCTACGTCTCCAAGTTCAACTTCCGCGGCCCCGCCCAGCAGAAACTCGTCGGGCAGCTCTCGGGCGGCGAGCGCAACCGCGTCCACCTCGCCAAACTCCTGCGCAAGGGCGGCAATCTGATCCTCCTTGACGAGCCGACCAACGACCTCGACGTCAACACCATGCGCGTCCTCGAAAACGCGATCATCGACTTCCCTGGGTGCGCGATGGTCATCAGCCACGACCGCTACTTCCTCAACCGCATCTGCACGCATCTCTTGCTCTTCGAAGGGGACGGGAAACTGGTCTGGTTCCCTGGCAACTTCGAGGACTATGCCGCCAAATACCTTTCCAATGAAAACGACTTCGAACACCGCCGCGAACGCTACCGCACCTTCTAAGGCGCTGACCAAGGCGCAGACCGCCGAACTCTACCGTCGCCTCGCGGAGGTCATCGATCCCAAGCCCGAACTGAACTTCCGCAACCGCCTCGAACTGCTCGTCGCCGTCGTCCTCTCCGCCCAGGCCACCGACAAGTCCGTCAACGCCGCCACCGCGACCCTCTTTGAGCGCTGCCACACGCCCCAGGACTACCTCGACCTCGGGCAGGAAGGCCTGGAGGAGGCCACCCGCACCATCGGACTCTACCGCAACAAGTCCAAGGCCATTCTCGGCATCTGCAGGGCGCTCCTTGAGCGCTTTGGCGGCGAAGTGCCTGGCACCCTGGAGGAACTCCGCTCACTCCCTGGCGTCGGACTCAAGACCGCCTACGTCGTGCTGAACCTCGGCTTCGGCGTCCCCGTCATCGCCGTCGACACCCACATCTTCCGTGTCGCCAACCGCACCAGGCTCGCTCCTGCCAAGACCCCCGAGGAAGCCAGCGCCCTCCTCATGCAGCGCACCCCGAAGCAGTACCTCCTCGACGCCCACCACTACCTCCTCCTCCATGGACGGTACACCTGCACCGCCCGCAATCCCAAGTGCGGGGAGTGCGTGCTCGCGGGGTTGTGCCCGTCAAAAGGGGCTTGAACTGGTAAAAGGGCGAGGTTTGTCGGCATGGTCGGCATGGGCAGTCTGTCGGCATGGTCGGCAGGGTCGGCATGGGCAGTCTGTCGGCATGGTCGGCAGAGCCGGCATGGCCAGTTTGTCGGCATGGTCGGCAGAGCCGGCATGGTCAGTTTGCCGGCATGGGCGGCATGGCCGAGGTTTGTCGGCATGGTCGGCATGGAGTGCATTGAACAAACTCTGGATTTGCGCGTTTTTCCATGAAGAAATTGCTTCGCAAAATCTTCTTTGTCGATGCCCCCGCCAAGGGGACGTTCTTTGGCATGACGGCGTTCATTGTCCTGCCATGGATGTTTTTTGCCGCCCTCGGAGTATATGTTCGCTTTGATTTACCCGGGACCGCGAGTCGTCTTGGCGGATGGCTCGCTCCAGAATGGATTTTCCTGGCTACCGTTTTTTGGGTGTGTGCCATGGAAGCCGCCGCCGGCTTCTTTTCCCCGCGTTCCAAGGCTGGATATTATACCCTTTGGTGCGTCACTCATACGGCAGCCGCGCTAACCGTGATTCTGGGGACGCACACAATCCTTGCCATGGATTGGGGCGACATCATTGGGGAGCCATTGAATGTGGTTGGCATTGGTTTCCTAAGCATCTCATTCTGTATCTGCGGAGCATGGGGATATTCCCTCTGGCTCATCCTGCAAGGATTCTTGCATGTCATCCGCCACCGCCTGAAAAAGTTATGCCTGTTCCTGTGCGCCGTTGCGGTTATTATTTGCTTCTATACGGCTTTCCTGTCCTGGGGTGGAATCTGGGGCATCCCCCTGCTCATGGCCGCATTGCCGTTTCTGGGCTGGCTTGGCTTGCAATTGCGCCGTTCCCGCGTGGCACAGGCAATTGGAACCGCGCTGGTCTGGATGGCGGCCTTGGACTTCGCGCTCAGCGCCGTCATTTATTTCAATAGTTTTAAAGAGCAGGAATTAGGTTTCTATTATGCCATGTCGCATGACATCTATTTCACAACGATCTGCTTTTGGGTTGGGCGGTTCTTTGACTTCTATTGGGGGAACGTATGGCCGGCTTTGTTCTATCTTTGCGCCGCCACAATTCTGTTCGCCGCGTTCCTGACCTGCCGTCTGGTGGCGAAGGGCTGCGGTGTATCGGGCAGGGCCCTGCTTGGCAAGAGTGTCTATGCGCTATGGGGGATTTCCGCAGTGGTCTACCTTGCCTCGTTCGGGGTGGTGCTGCATGACCGGCATGCTTACCGCCAGGTCCAGGCGGCGTTGGAAAAGGAGTTCGGATGCCCATTGCAACGCAGTTCGCTCAACCGTTTCTTCCCGCCACAGCCGCCAAATGCGCAGGAGTTCTGGAAGGACTTTGAAGCCCATGCCCGGGGGTTGGACCCGGTGATGGATGAATTCTATAAGTTTTATCCAGAATACTGGAAGGGGAATGTCGAGACGATGCAATTCAGCATGTTTCCTGCAGAGACGGCGCAGGCTTTGCGGAAACTCCTGCTAAAATCGCCGTTGCCCGAATTGGAACGGCGGTTGGATCAGCCGTTGCCGTTTATTCATGAGAATCACAGGCACGAGTTCAGGATCGATCGTCTGGGTGGTTCAGATTCTCTCCCGTGGGAGGCGGTCCGCAAGGTCGGGACGCTGGTTCTGTGGCGGTTGTTCTTTGCCTTGGAGGATCAGGATTTCCCACTGGCGAAGACATGTTTCCAACGCATGCGGAACATTGTGGATTGGATGTCCGTTCAACGTGCCTATAATCCATTTTCCGTTTTTCACAGAGAACGGTTGTTTTGGCTCAAGCCGATGGTGTTGTTGAGCAGCACGCCCCTTGCCACCGAGGAATGGCTGCAAGAGCAGGAGGCGCTGCTTCTGGCTGCTGAAGCCAGATTGCCGGAGGCGGAACAGCGGCAGCAATTCTATGTCGCCCTGGATACGGTTGAAACGGATCGATGGTTTTGGGATGGCTGGCATGAATCGGATCGAGACGGGACCCGCTATGTGCGGGGAATGGGTTCTCTGCAATGGCTCTTCCCGACTGTCGGTGCCGCCCTGATCCATCAATCGGCACAACACGGGTTGCGCCACGCGCACTGGATCGTCACGACAGGCCGGAAGCAATTGGCGCGCTACCGCATGGCGCGCGGGATGCTGATGGCCGCGCGGCTGCGCCGTCAACAGGGCGCCTGGCCAGCGGAAGTGAAGAACCTCCCGGAGGATCCATTTCGGCCCGGCCAGCCCCTCCATTACCACCACGGCAAACGGGAGGTGGAGTTGATGGTGCGCCGCGAGGAAAAATGCGAGGGCTTCGAATGCGACTGCAAGACGTGCAAGCCCCAATGCAATTGTGAACATCCTCGGACGGACTACGTGTGGCGCAAGGAACCCCGCGTCATTGAAGTCGTCCAGATTTGGAACGTCGGCCCCGAAGGCATCGACGACATCAGCGCGTACCGAACCGAATCGAACGACCTCCAGATGCTCCTCTGGCCTGGCCAGTTTACTGGCGGATTACGGGAGAATCCAGCGTCGGAGAAGAAGTGAGCGGAGACGCGTTTCCCAAAAGTGGAGGACACCATTTCGACTCAGCCGCCAAACAAAAGGACACCATTCATGCAACCGTTAGATGAACTCTGCCGCCTGCTGCGGCAATCCAAGCACGCCATCGCCCTGACGGGCGCGGGCGTCTCGACCCTCTCTGGGATACCAGACTTCCGTTCCGCCAACGGCCTCTACGCCCACGACTGGCACGGCATGCGCATCGAGGACATCCTGTCGATTGACGTCTTCCGCGCCCACCCCGAGTATTTCTACGAACTCAAGATCTTCATCCAGCCAGAGGACAAATACCAGCCCTGCATTGTCCACACCACCCTTGCCGAGCTGGAGCGGGCGGGGATGCTCAAGACCGTCTACACCCAGAACATCGACCGCCTGCACACCATCGCGGGCTCGCAGGACGTCGTCGAACTCCACGGCTCCGCCAACACCAACCACTGCCTGCGCTGCCAGGCCGAATACCCGTTCCGCGACATCGTTGACACCGCGCTCAAGGGCGAGGTGCCGCGCTGCCCCAAGTGCGGCGGCGTCATCAAGCCCGACATCGTCTTCTACGGCGAAAACCTCAACGAGGACAACCTCGACCGCGCCTTCCGCGACTTCCAGCGGGCCGACCTGGTGCTGGTGCTGGGAACCAGCCTCGTCGTCCATCCCGCGGCCTCCCTCCCCGAACTCACGCTGCAGCGCGGCGGGAAGGTCGTCATCGTCAACGCCCAGCCGACGGGCCTCGACCGCTACGCCGCCCTCCATTTCGACGACCTCAAGGCCACTTTCGAGCATGTCCACCAGTGGCTGCAGGGAGCCGGGGATACACATCCGGGGCAATGACATCATGGCCTCCTTCCCGAATCCATTGCCCCATTTGCGCCGCCGCAAATGGGACTATTGCGTCCTGCTGCTCTGGTGCGCCATAAGCCTCGCGCTGCTTGCGCACCACGAGCCGTGGCGCGACGAGGTACGTGCCTGGATCCTTGCCGCGACTTTGAATCCATGGCAATTGTTGAATGCCATGCAATACGACGGCCATCCTATCCTCTGGCACTATTGGCTGAAACTCTTCACCGTCTGGCGTCATCCCGATGCCCTTTTGCTGGCTAGTTGGCTGCTTTGCCTGATGGGATCCGCCCTTTGGATTTTCCGAGCCCCATTTCCCCCGTGGTTTCGTTGGACTTTTCTGTTCACGGCTCCCATGCTCTACTGGTTTCCAGTCATCAGCCGAAACTACGCGTTGTTCCCGCCGTTGCTCTTCGCCATCGCCGCGCTCCATCCACGCAGATGGGAGCATCCGTGGTGGTATGGCATGCTTGTTGCGCTTCTTGCCAATACCCACCTGACCATCGAAGGCGTCGTCCTAAGCCTCTTCCTTATCGACCTCCACGACATCTGGGAAGCCAGACGCAATGGCCTGAGAGAATGGCATCGTCGCCTCATCGCCCCAGCATTGACATTGCTTGGGGTGTTGGGCGCGTTCCTCACGGTCATCCGCTCGCTGTTCCGATCTGGCTGGGCTGCCAGCGACAGTCCAAACAAGTCCCAGTGGGTTCTGGACAACATCCATAGATTCGGCACGAATGTCGCCATCTTTGCCTACCGCAACCAGTTCACCTTTCTTCCGTTGTTTTTGCTGGCTGTTTTCATTATATTCTATCTTTTTTATACTGCACACAGGCGTGCCACACCAAGGCCGGGGAGATGGTTCATCCTCTGCCTGGCGTCTTTCGGTCTTTTCGCCACGGCGGTCGCCTTTTCCCTTCATCTTGACTGCTGGTGGTTTTTGCCAGTCTATCCCATTGCGTTGATGCTCCTTGTCTTTCCGGGGTGCTCCTGGCGCTACGCGCTTGGCATGGTCCTTTCGTTCGGGTGGCTGCTCGTGCTCGTTTTCATTTGTGTATCGTTTCTTCCTCAGCGGATCTTCCTGCTGCCGCTCTTTGCCGTTTTTTTCGGTTGGCTGGAGGCTCATCGCCTATCTGCTCCTCCGTCGCGGCCGAGATCATTTGTGCAGAATTGGACTCTGCATGTCCTGCCATTTACGGCCTTTGCTTTGTTTTGCGCAATTTGGATCGGATTCCAAGACTGGAAATACCGTTTCTCCGATTTGGAATCCTGCGCCAAGTTCATCAATCAGTACATTCCACGGCAATTGCCACTGTCGCAACTATACATGGATGCTGCCACCGTCCACTTGTACGCCTATACCCGACGCCCGATTCGCGTCTATCAATATGGCGTCGAACTGACATTCGACCCGGGCAATCTGGGCCGGCGATACGCCACGCGACCATTTGAGGAGATGCTCTACCACGCATTGTCCCAGCGCACCGCGCTGATTTTCCCCCGCACCCCACAGGGGAAGGAGATCGCCGGCATGATGATGGCCCGGTTTGGATATCGTTGCGTCTACCAGAGTCCACCACGGATTCTCACTGATGACGCCTTCATCATTCTGCTGCCGCCGTGATTGCTTTTCCCTTGCTATGATGGGACGCTGGACTTTGGACGTTGGACGGGACTTTGGACAGGACGCTGGACTTCGGACTTTGGACGGGACTTTGGACAGGACGCTGGACTTCGGACTTTGGACGGACGGCGGCTGGGCTTTGGTCGGCGAAGAGATCCTTTTTCGCTTCCCCATAAGGGGCGGCAACTGTTGCTCGTGACACTGGCACGCCGCATGGCGAAATGATGGTGGAACCGACCATCTTGGTGACCAGAGTTTTTTCACCCCCGTTGACAGATGATCCGGACTTCCCGCGTATTACCAATAGTGGAATTGCCGAAACGCAAAAGGAGATGACATGCAGGGAATCAAAGTCAGATGGAGCGACCAACTGGAAAGGCTGGCGGATGCATTTCGAAAAACCTGGGAGGAGGAGAGCCGTGCCGCGCAGGATCCCTTCGCGAAGGTCTGCGTCGTGGTGGAAGACTGGGCCACGCGGGAATGGCTGAAGCAGCATTTTCTGCTGGATGGGCAGGGCGGGCAGCTCTTGCTGAATCTGGAGTTTGTGTTGTTGCCAGTGCTGGTGAGCAACTGGGTCGCCGCGCAGGCACGCGGCATTTCGCCGCGCCAGCGTCACGCTTCCGAGCACCGCTATTCGCAGCCGATGCTGACCTGGCGCATCTACCGCATCCTCGAAAACGAGCCCGCCGACGGCGAACTGGCGCCCCTGCTGAAGTATGTCGGCACCGATGCGGAGGCCATGGTGCGTCGGCGCTATGCGCTGGCGGCGCGGCTGGCGCAACTCTTTGACGACTACCTCAATTCGCGCTTCCGCCTGCTGCGTGGCTGGGAGCAGGGCACTACCACCCCCGCCGTTCCTGCCTGGCAGGCGGCGCTCTATCGCCGTCTCGTCGCGGAAGACTCCGACACCTATGCCAGGGAATACGACGAGGCGCTGCGTACAGGCGGGGATGGCAGGGCGTTCGAGAACGGCTTCCCGCGCTATCTCTCCATCCATCTCTTCGACGTCTCCTTCCTGCCAGAGGCGACGCTGTGCATCCTGCAGAAGATGTCGGAAACGACTCCCATGACCTTCTGGACGTTCAATCCAGAGGCGGATTGGCTGGGCGAGACCCCGTCGCGGAGCGAGGCGGCGAGGAGTCTGAAGTCGCAGTTGATGGTATTGTTGCGCCGTCAGCGCGAGGCGCTGGAGCAGGGCGGGGAGCCGACGGCAGAGCATTTGGAACCAGTCTACAATACCTCGGAGGAGCGGCTGCTGGGGGCGCTGGCCTCAGGCGCACGCGGCCTCATCGGTGCCCAGGCCGAATGGGCGGGCCCCGAAGATGTGCTCGCAGGGGAGGGCGGTCCCATGCTGCAGACGCTGCCCACGTTGCCGATCGAGGTGCACCGCTGCTACTCGCCGCGTCGCGAACTGGAGGCGCTGAAAGAGGCGCTCCTGGACTTCTTCGAGACGCATCCCGAGGCCTCCGCGCACGATGCGCTGGTGCTGTGCACGGACTGGGGGACCTACGCGCCGCTCGTGGAACTGGTCTTCGGCGGCGATCTCAACGCTCCCGACTACATCCCCGTCGTCCTGGCGGGTGGCATCCCTGGCGAAACCCCACTGACGCGTTCCTTCCGCGACCTCCTCAACTTCCGCCGCAACCGCTTTGAGGCGTCGTCGGTCTTTGCGCTGCTGAGCCTGCCTGCCATCCGCAATCGGGCGGGGCTTGACGAGGAGGGTGTCGAGACACTGCGCAACTTGGCGCAAACTGCCTGCCTGCGCTGGGGGTATGACGACGACGATGTGAAGCGCATCTTGAAGACGGATCACCTGCCTGCCTCGCCCGCCCCCTATACATGGTGCCATTGGCTTGACCAGCTGGCGGTCGACTGGCTCTATGGACCGCGAGCCTCCGAGACGCAGTTGGTCGAGGTGCCAGAGGTGGGGGCGCTGCTCCCCCAGGGCCCCGTCGAGGGCCAGACCCGCGTCGCCTGGATTGCCGCCATCTGGGATTTCGTGCGGCGGCTGAAGGCATTCCGCGATCGCTTCGCCCAGGGGCGCAGGGATACCCCACAGGCCTGGATGCAGGCGCTGCTGGAGACGGTGGACGACTTCTACCTCGCCGACGATGACAATGTCGCGGAACTGGCGCAGGTGCGCCGCTGCATCGACTCCGTCGCGGCGAATATCGCGCGGGCTGGGCTGGAGGAACTCGACGGCGAAGCCTTCGTCGGCGCCGTCTTGGGCGCGCTGTCCAGCGCGATTCCGCGTTCCACCACGCCTGCGGACGCAGTGCTCTTCGCCCCGTTGAAGCACACTGCGGCGACCCCGCATCGCTTCGTCTGGATCTGCGGGCTCAACGATGGCAAGTTCCCCGTCCTGGAATACCGTGCCTCCTACGATGAGATCGGGCGCCATCCGACCTTGCTTGACACTGGCTCGCGCGAGCGCGGCGCCTTCGCGCTGCTCAAGGCGATGCTGGGGGTGCGCGAGCGGCTGGCCTTCAGTTACATCGGCATGGACATCCGCACCAACCGCGAAGAGCCTCCCTCGATATTGCTGACGGCCTGCCTGGATTATCTGAAGGAGCGCCACTGGAATGAGGAGGAAAACACCTACACGCATCCGCTGCAGTCCTACAGCCCCCGCTATTTCCAGCCAGGCGAAAAACTCCCGCGCAGTCATTCGGCGGCTGACCGTGCCATCGCGGAGACGATCTTTCGGCGGACCCCGCAAGCTGATGCCGACGGCAGCATGGTGGCATTCCAGCTGCAGGAGGAGGGGGTGACTTGCATCTCCTTGGACGAGTTGACGGAATTCTACACCCGCCCGAATCGGTTCCTCATGCGGAATCGCTTGTTCTTCCGTGACGAGTGGTTCCAGACGACGCCTGAGGAGGAGGCGTTGGAGGCGGCGCTTGACACGCCTGAGACGCGTCAGATGCTGGAGGAAGAACCAGGCGGCGAGACGCAGGCGGCCCGCTATGCCGTAGAGCGTGGCCTGGCGCCAGACATCCCGCGTGCGCTGACGGCAATCCAGAATCTGCCGACGCAGACCCATCGGGATCAGACCGACCAGTTGGTATTCTGCAAGGACGAGAGTCGTTACAGCGTGGACGGCCCGTCGTTGGCGGAACTCTACCAGCGTTTCCTGGAAGAGGCGTCCGTGCAGCCTGGCAAGTGCCGTATGGAGGTCGATGGCAAGGCAGTCGAGTTGGTGTGGGAAAGTCGGCGTCTGGAGCTGGAGAATCGGACTGGCCCGCTTATTCATACCTTCTGCCATGTGGATGCGATATATGATTCTTCGAGGATGCGGGCGTGGTTGCTGCATCTGGCGGAACAGACGCTTGGTTCCTGCGCAACGGTGCTGCACAGTCCAGATGCCATCGCGCACTTCTTCCCCCCCATGCCTATGGAGGAAGCGCGTGGTCTGCTGACGGGGCTGGTACAGGCAGCGTTTGCGCCCTTGCCAGCGGACTATCCCGACCGCAACGCGGCCATCACCGCAGAAAGCCCTTACCAGTGGACGGAAGTGTCGCCTATCCTGGCGCAGCATAGTATGAAGGCCAATCAAAAAGGGAAGAAGAAGTAATCATGACGCAGCAGATTTTCAACAAGGAAATAGCGAAGCAGGGGTTCAATCTGGATGGGATGCATTTGGTCGCCGCCTCGGCGGGAACTGGCAAGACCTATAATGTCCAGAACATCTACGCGCGGCTGGTGCAGGAAAAAGGCCTTGCCGTCTCCAACATCCTGGTGATGTCCTTCACCGAGGAGGCGACGCGCGAATTGCGCGACCGCATCCAGAAGGTGCTCAGGCTGCTCCACCTGTATTGGGACCAGGGCGTCGAGGCCGTTGATGAGAAGGAGCGTGCCCGCGTTGAAATGCTCGCCCAATGCGCCAGGAGCAATGTCGGCGGGACCCTCGCGCAAAAGCGTGTCGAACTGGCCCTGCTGGAGTTCGACCAGGCCGCCATCTCCACGATCCACGGCTTCTGCAACCGCATCCTTTCCCGCTATGCCTTCGAGGCGGGGCGCGAGTTCCAGCCCGAACTCGCCACCGAGGGCGCGGGCGGGGCGCTTGCGCAACTCGCGCGGGACTGGTGGCGTACCCAGTATGACCAGGCGCCAGAGGAGTTCCGAAGCCAGTTGACTCTGGGCACGCTGGTGGGATATGTGCAAACCCTGGGAAGCAAGGCGGACGGACGGCTGGAGCCCCAGCCCGATTGCTCCACCCCCAACGGCTACCTGCTGGCGGCCGCGCAAAAAATCGTCGAGCAATACGAGGCGAAGCGCGCGACGCGGGAGACGCAGACCTTCGACGATCTCCTGCGCGGCGTCCGCGACGCGCTGCGCGACCCCAAAAACGGCCCATCCCTCGCCTGTCGTCTGCGGCAGGAATTCCAGGCCGCGCTGATCGACGAGTTCCAGGATACCGACCCTGTGCAATACGAAATCATCCGACGCATTTTCATCGAGGGGAACCTCCCCGTCTTCCTGGTCGGCGACCCCAAGCAGGCCATCTACTCCTTCCGCGGCGGCGACATCTTCACCTATCGCCAGGCCGTCCTGGACAAGAAACTGGAAGGGCACAAGTTCTACCTTGATCAAAATTTCCGTTCCACGCCCCGCCTCATGGCCGCCGTCAACGCAATTTTCCACGACCATGAGGGCACCAGCATTTTCGGTGATTCCACGATTGACTATCCAGTCGACATCACGCCCTCTCCCATTCCCGCACTAGAGGTTAATGGCGCGCCCGATCCCAAGCCGTTCCGTGTCATACGGGTCGATGGGGCGAAAGAACTGCTTTCGCAGGTGGTGGTCGCCGAGGTCGTGAAACTCCTGAACGACTACCGCGGCGTGCTCAAGCCCAAGGACGTTGCCATTTTAGTGAACAAGCACGCAGATGCGGCCACGTTGTGCGGCCAGCTGAAAGACCAGGGCGTTCCGTGCGTGACACAGAAGTCCGGCAATGTCTTTACCACTGATGGAAAGCCTTCCCGTATGGCGCGGGACTTCCAACTGGTGCTGCAGGCGATGGCGGGGCAGGGGGGGGTGAAAGCCGTCCGCAATGCGCTGCTCACGCCGTTTGTGGGGCTCTCCCCAGTCGAACTCCAGAACCTGTCGCAGGAGGGCTTCTCACAGTGGGTCGAGCGTTTCCAGGAGTGCAATGACCTCTGGTGGAAGCGCGGTTTCGCCGCCGCCATACGGCATCTGGAAGAAGCCGGGCGCCGTGATGGCATTGGCCTGCGGGAGCGCCTTGCGCGGCTGGCGGATGGCGAACGCCGCCTGGCGGACTATGGGCAGATGCTTGAACTCGCCTTCACCGTCATCCAGGAACGTGGCACCGCGCCGGACATCCTCCTGGACTGGCTGACGGAACGGCTGAGACAGGGCCCCAACGAGAGCGAAACCGAGGAGTATGCGCGCGGCTTGGAGAGCGAGGCTGACGCGGTGAAAATCATGACGCTCCACGTCTCGAAGGGGCTGCAGTTCCCTGTGGTGTTCATTGCCGACTGCAATGTGGACGCCTGGAAACAGACTGGTCTTGCCACCTTCCATGACGAGGAGGACGGGGCGCTGTTCTTGGCGGAAACGGAGGAAGCACGACAGCGTGCGACGGAGGAGGAACGGCAGGAAAAGCGTCGCCAACTCTACGTGGCGATGACCCGCGCCGAACGCCGAACCGTCGCCTTCTATCAAGTCTCGTCGCGCACGTCGCTTCATGAGCCGCTATCGGGTCTGTTGGAGAATGCGCGTCGCAATCACGCGGGCGATGCGGATGCGGATGGGGCGATCCAGTGGACGCAAGTCTCGGAGGCCCCTGCGGAAATGCCAGTGTATCAGCCAGAGGCGAACGACACGGCACTGGAAGCGGCGGCGCCCATTGGGCACCGCTTCGATCTGCGTCCCTCCAAGGGCAGTTACTCGTCGTTGAATCCCGCTCGCGACCATGACGCCAATGACGAGGGGCTGGACTTTGACAAATCCGACGGCGGTGCGGAGATGTCGGAAGGGCAGGGCGGCGACGGCATTTTCCAGATACCAGGCGGCATGCGCATCGGCAACTGCTGGCATTCGCTGCTGGAGCAAATCCCGTTTGATGCCGATGCGCAGGAGCTCGAGACCGCCGCGCGTGGCGCGCTGCAGGCCTACGGCTTCTCGCCCGAGGCCGCGCCTGCCGAGGGCGCGGAGAGTTATCTGGCGCTGACCGTACGGATGCTCCAGCGCACCCTTGCGTGGCCCCTGGAGGCCCCCGACGGCACGCGGTTCACGCTGCGCGACGTGCCGTGGGCAGACCGCCTCAGCGAGCAGGAGTTCTCCTTTTCCTCGCGTCTGGCGGTGCCAGACACGAAGGAACTGCGCGGCATCCTGCTGCGGCACTGGGGGGAGGAAGAGGCGCGCCAGCCATTCTTGAAGAGCCTCGACAATTGGGAACGCGAACTCCCGCGGGGCTTCTTCACGGGCGCCATCGACCTCCTGTTCCGCCATGGCGGATACTACTATGTGCTGGACTGGAAGTCGAATGTCCTTGGCGGGCGGCTGCATGCTTTCGGGCGGGCTGGGATCCAGGCGGAGATGGCGAAGCATGCGTACTTCCTGCAGTATCTGCTCTACTCCGCCGTCCTGCATCGTCATTTGCGGAAATCTCTTGGCGAGCGATACTCCTGGGAGCGGAACTTCGGCGGAATCCGCTACTGCTTCCTGCGTGGCATGGCGGCGGGCGGGGAGGCCCCCGTCTTCATGGACCGACCGTCGGAGGCGCTTCTGGATGATTTGTGCATGGCATTGGGAATGGAGGCGAAGGCATGATGGACAATTCTGATCAACGGGGGGAAATGACGGCGTGCCTGGTGGCGCGCATGACGGGCGGAGACGCGGTGGTCGCGGAGCTCTGCCGCAGGCTGGTCGAGGAGGAGTTCAACCGAGGCAGCGTCTGCATCCAGGTGACGCCAGAGGAGCGGGCGCGCCTGACGGCTTCGCCCGCCGTGGCGTCGGGTCTCTTCGTGCTGGCGGGCAACCGCCTCTATACTCGGCGGAACCACCGCTATGAGCAGGCGGTGCGGACCTGGATGGACGAGCGCGCGGCCTTGCCGCCCGAGGAGGCGCCGACAGTCCCTGAGACGGGCGTCTACGCGACGCTGAACACCGAGCAGCGGGAGGCGGTGCGGCAGATGTGCAGCCGTTCGTTCTCCATCCTGACTGGCGGCCCTGGCACTGGCAAGACCTATACCATCGCCCGTGCCGTCAGCCTGGCCCGACAGGGAAAACCCGATCTGCGGCTCGGGCTGGCCGCCCCCACGGGAAAGGCCGCCGCGCGTGTCCGCGAGGCGATGCGCCAGGAGGCCGCGGCCATGGGCATCGCCGCCGAGGAACTGCACGCCACCACCATCCACTCCCTCCTCGGCGCTTCCCATGACGGCGTCAACTTCCATCATCACCACGACAACCCCCTCGCCCTGGACTGGCTCGTCGTGGACGAGGCCAGCATGATCGACTTGCCGTTGATGGCGAAACTCCTGGACGCCGTCCCATCGCATTGCCGCCTGACTCTCGTCGGCGACGCCGACCAGCTCGCCTCCGTGGAGGCAGGGCACGTCTTCGGCGACCTCAGTCGGATTCCAGGCGTGCCGCTGACCCGTCTGGTGGACAGCAGGCGCTTCCCGCAGGGCGGCGCCATCCAGCGCCTTGCCGCCGCCGTCAATGACGGATCGGCCGAACACGCGCTGGCGATCCTCCGCGAAAACGCCCCTGAAATCCACTACACTGCGCTCGGACAGGAGAAATCCCCAGGGCGCTGGCCAGGCTTCCGCACTCTCATCGAGACGCATTTCCGCGGTTTCGCCTTGGCCGAAACCCATCAGGAGGCCTTGAAAGTCCTGGACAACTGCCGCATCCTCTGTGCCTTCCGCAGCGGTCCCTATGGTGTCAACGCCCTCAATGCATACGTCCAGTCCATCGCGGCGCATTTGGGGGAAGGCAAGGGCTGTCCCGTCCCCTGGATGATTACGCGGAATGACCGCGGCCTGGGTGTCAGCAACGGCGATGTCGGCGTCGTAATGCCGCAGGATCCCGAGCGGCTGTGGCTGCCGTCGGATACGCCTGGCGCCGAGCCATGGGCCGTGCCGCTGGCGCTGCTGCCAGATCGGGAACTGGCTTTCGCGACCACGGTGCACAAATCCCAGGGCTCGGAATTCTGCACTGTCGTCATCGTCCTCCCTCCAAATCCGCCAGAAGGCGACGGCGCCACGCTCCTCACCCGCGAAATCCTCTACACCGCCATTACCCGTACTCGTCGGGACGTTTTCCTCTTCGCAGGTGACGCCACCATTGCATCCTGTGCCAGCCGCGGCATTGAGCGCTGCACTGGTCTTGCAGACCGCCAGGGCGCTTGCCTGGCTTGAGCCGCAAGGGCGGCGCTCCTCTGGCTTGTGGAGGCCATTGGCCTTGTCGGGGACGGTGTCCCCGATGAGGCCGTGGTCATTTTTCCTTCCGAGACGCCAATATACGGGGAAGAGGTGCTATCTTATGGAACCGCTTGGTTTCCCCGCAGCGGGTGCCGTCGAGAAGGAGGCGCAGGAATGCACTACCCGAAATACGCGTTTTTCTATGATTTCCATACGAGTCCCGTGCTGCGTGGCATCGGGCGGAATTTCCATGCGGACGAGTTCGCGGAACGGCTGAAGCGCTGCGGCGTGGACTTCGTGAGTTTCCCCGCGCGCTGCAACATGGGGATGGCCTACTACGACACGAAGATCGGCATTCGGCACTACGGGCTGGATTTCGACCTCTTCGGCGAACTGTGCAGGGCGTGCACGGAGCGCGGCATCGCGGTCAACGCCTATTTCAATGGAGGCATCTCGCAGGAGGAGACGCGGCTGCATCCAGATTGGCGGGTCCGCCTGGCGACGACGCCGCCGATCGGCGCGGTGACGCCGTTTCTGCGCACGGCCTGCTGCAACACGCCGTACGGCGCCCATCTCAAGGCGATGATGCGGGAGGTCGCCGAGCGCTATCCCGTCGCGGGGTTCTTCGTGGACTGCATGGCGACAAACGGCTGCACCTGCGAGAGCTGCCTGGCGAAGATGGCGGCGGAGGGGATTGACACGACGGACGCGGCGGCGGTGCGCGCCTTCGCGCGCCGCAGCATCCTGGCGTTCGCGGGGGAATTGTCGGCGGCGGTGCGCTCGGTCAACCCGGAATTCCTGCTCTACTTCAACGGCATCGGCTACGAGGAGCAGTCGGAGATTTCCTCCTACCTGGACTTCGAGTGCATCCCCACGAAGGACGGCACTGGCTATGAATACCTGCCCATCATCAGCCGATACATGCGGACGCTGGGCGACCGCCCGCGCCTCAACATGACGGGGCGCTTCTATCTGTGGGGGGACTTCGGCGGGCTGCGCCCGGAGGCCGCCATTCGGCAGGAACTGCTGACGGGGCTGGCGCAGGGGATGCGCCCCAACATCGGGGACCATCTCGCGCCCGACGGACGTCTCTGCGAGGCCGCGCAACGGCAGGCGGAGCGCATCTTCGCGTTTCTGCAGGAGCGCGAGGAGTTCTTCACGGGGGCGGTCCCTCAGGCGGAGGTCGCCATCCTCTATCCGAGGCCGCAGGCGCAGATCTGGCAGGCGCCAGAGGTGCGCGGGGCGCTGCGGATGCTGGAGGAACTCCACGCGCAGTTCGACATCGTGACCGACGCAGGCGACTGGGAGCGCTATCGGCTGCTGGTGCTGCCTGACACGGTGACGCTGACGCCCGCCCAGACGCAGCGCCTGCAGGCGTATCTGCGGAACGGCGGAAAGGTCATCGGCAGCGGGGAATCTGGGATCATCGAGGGGCAGGGGGCCTTCCTGCCTGAATGGGGCTGCGAATCCCTGGGCGCGTGCGACTTCACCCCCGCGTTCTTCCCAGGCGACGGGATGGCGTGCGCCATCTACGCCGACGGGCTGCGTCTTCAGGCGACGACTGCGGAAGCGGCGCTGCCGCTGATCCGCCCGCTCGTCAACCACTGCTGGGACGGCATCTATCCGCAATACTACAATCCGCCAGGCGACCCGACGGAGGCGCCGTTTCTGGTGCGGACCGCACAAATCTCCCACTTCAGCCACCGAATCTTCCAGGGCTATCGGAAATATGCGCCGCAGAGCCTGCGGAAGGCATTCGCGTCAGAACTCAAGCGCCTGCTGCCCGAGCCGATGCTCGTGGCGGACGCGCTCCCGCAATATGTGCGCACGGCGGTAAACGCGCAGGGCGCGCGAACCATCGTCCATCTCCTCGCGCACATTCCCGAACGGCGAGGCGAGGATTGCGACATCATCGAGGACGACCTGCTGGTGCCGGAGACGGAGGTGCGCCTGCGCACCGCCGCGACCCGCGCGGTCCTGGCGCCAGATCGGCGTCCGTTGCCGACGCGACGGGAGGGGAAGTATCTTGTCGTGCGCGTCCCGCAGTTCGCAGGCAGCGCCATCTTCGCGGCGGAGTAAACGCTGTTCCCCAAGATGGCAGGCAATTGCCTGGCTAACGCCCCGAACACGGGATGGGGCGTGAACAAGGGGGGCGGTTCCGCCGCTTCCACCGCCCTTGTCATGCGGCATGCCCGTCGTCACACATTCACATGCATGGAGCCGCCTTTATGGTAGGCATGGTAATCCTGCCCGCCGAGACGCTCGCCGATCGAACTGACGCCATCCGTCTTGAATCCTGCAAGCGACGTGTTTTGTTTCTGAAGCTCGAAGTTGCCGCTTCCCAGCGCAATCGAGCGGAACAGCTCCTGCTGCGCCTTCGTAAGGGGAGCGCCTGGCTCGGGGATGGCCTCGCCGCGGGCGATCAACGTGGAGAGGAACTTGCATTCCACATCCATCTCGCCAGTGCGGTCCTTTCCGCTCTTGCAGTTCCAGCAGGGCACCTTGCCCATCAGATGACTCAGCACCGCGACGCGAGACGCAAACTTGTAGGCATCATGGGAGTCGCTGCGCTCGCTTTTGGTTCGGAAGATTTGCCGGCACTGGTCCAGGAGCGTCTGGGCCGCCGTCGCTTTCGGGTCGTCTGGATGGGCCTGGATGAACGTCTCGGCTTCCTGCGCAAGCGTGGCGAATGCCGCATTGTTCATTGCATCTGAAACGAGCCAGCCGCCCGTGAGGAGTTGAAAGGGCCACTTGAAGTTCACGGCCCCCGTGTTGACACCGAAGTTGAACTTCAGGACTTGGGGACGCACGGTGATCTGGCGCCCCTTGTACTGGAACGTGACACCAGTCTGCTCCACCGAATCCCAGGCCTCGCTCTGCTCCCTGAGCATGAAGCGTTCGTCCGAAGACGAGTTTCTCTGGAACTTGTGGCGCACTGGGTCGGGAGTGAGCAGCGAGACCGATGTCATCGACAGGTTGACGGTGATCGTGCCGTCCTCCCCTGCCTCTGGCAGTTGCAGATTGTTGCCCGCCCCGTCGTATTTCGCCAGGAACGCCGCGATCACGGCTTCCTTCGCACGGTTGGCATTTGCAGTGGTGCGCTCGTTGGCACTGCGGATTTCCCATGCGCAGTGCACGCCGTGGCGGATGCCCGTGAAGGCGGTCTTCGGCTCGCCGCCTGGATCGCCGACCGTCAGGTTCGTGACGGCAAGATTCACTGCGTGTTCCGTGTCCGCGCTATGGCACATGTAGCCATGGACATCTGGCGCGTAGGAATCCGCGATCGGCCCCCGTGGCGACTGCGCCGAGTGCCCAAGCTGCTCCGCAGGCGAAATCGTGCTTTTGAGTACGACGGGCTGGTTGCCCACGGATACCGAAATGGTCTTGTCGATGACTGGCCAGGGACGCGCGTTGAGAGCCTGGCGGAATCCGACCTTGACATTCCTGACGATATTCCCCGAGTCGATCCTGGCGCCTCGGACATTCACGTGCTCCTGCGTCAATTGCCGCTTGGCCTTGTCGATCAGGTCAAGAAGGAACGGCTTGATGTATTTGCTTTCCACTTCTTTTGAGAGCGCGATGCGGTCATGGAAATCCTGCCGCGTCTGCGGATCCGTGCTGAGCAGGGTTTTCGCGCGTTCCAACACGTTCGCGGCGGCGGCGTCGCCCCTCTGGACGGCTGTGTTGTGCATGGCGGTCAAGGCGTTGATGGCCGCCGACTGCCAGACATTCTTGTATTCATCGACGTTTGCTTCGGCGAGCGGGCGGTTGTCCTGAAGTTCATGCATCTTGGCGTCCCGATCGCGAACGACATGGATGAGGCTGTCCACCGCGGTCCTAAAATCTTCCGCAGGGATTCCCTCGGGGACATCGGCATCCCTGAGCGCTGTGAGCCGTTCCACGATATTTGTCGCGCGGGCGTGGAAGTCCTCGTAGTCGGCCTGGTTGAGCGGCATCTCACCGAGCAACTGGACGGCGACGGCGCGCTGCTTGAGGAACTTGGTTATGGCGTTCTGCTTGTCCGCCAGATAGGTCTCGAGTCGGACACGGGAAACGTTCGTATTGCCGAGGCGTAAGTCCTGCGTCTCCCCGCCTGGATTCAGCATCTGCGACCGAAGCGTTTTGGCGATGAATATCGCCTGGGAGATTGTTCTCCCCTTGAGCGTCGACGTCGGGGAGAGCCCGACCAAGGAGACGGCCTGCTGCGCAATGGAGGCTCCATATCTGGAACTGAGGGCGCGGGTGAAATCCTTTACCACATCACCGCGCAATGCCTTGACGGTGCCTCGCTTGAATATGTAAGCGAAAGGGGAGGTGATGCGGGACGACTCATTCACGAGCCCGGTCGAATTGTTGTTCAGCAGGACTGTCGCGGTCTGGTGTTGGACTGCCCAGTTCTTGTAATCGCTAATTGAAAGCATGGGATGCCTCTCTGTCTTGCGGGCTATGGGGTGATGATCATTGCGTTTTGCCTGTCATCGCCATCGGCGGATTCCTCATCCTCGTCGTCCTCCTCGGCGTCAGGCTTATGAGACGCATGTTCCTGTGCGGTTTCAAGCATTTTTGCAAAGCGCTTTGACCATTCGGTCTGCAGCGTGACAAATCGGGTGAAAATCGTTTCCAACAATTCGGGCGTGGCGTTGTCAAGCGGAAGCGGGTAGATGAGAACGACTTCCGCGAGATCGGCATTCCAGGAAAGGGTCGCGCCGAACGTGTCCTTCCAGTAGAAATTCGCCGCCAGAAGGTCGGTAAATACGTCGGCGCGGAGATGTTCGGGGACAGAGCCGAGTGTCACGACGAAGTCCAACTCGTTCAGGTCGGCACGCTCCTGAAGAAGCAGGACGCGCCCGTCAGCGAGTTCCAGCGTGCAGGAGCCGTCTTCGTCAAGAACAATTTCAAGTCCGTTTTTCGCGCCGAGTTCCTTTAATGCCGATTCCAGATCTTCCATGTTCCATTTGCCTTCGTGAGGTTATCTCCGCACTATATCCAACGTTGTGGTGCGAAACATTCCACGGGGTGTGTTTGTTGTCAGGTAAGGAAAGGGGATGCGAAGCCGTCTCCAACCGCGAAAAGGCAGTCTCTGGAGGTTGGAAGAAACGGGCGGAGAAAAACAACAAATCCCCACTACTGTCCGATAAAAACTCGGGATGACTGAAAAGAGTTCAAGGATGGCTCTAAATTAAGGAAGTGACCAAACCCCTTAATTCCAGAGCCAAATCCTTGAACAATGCAGTACAATACCATCTTTTCCCAGCTTTTCCAGTTCATACCCCGACATCGTTTCGAAAAGGCTGCCGAGGCGGGCGGCGCGGACCGCTACTGCAAGCACTTCACCGCATGGCGGCAGTTCCTCACCTGCCTCTATGCCCAGATTACAGGCAAGGACTCGCTGCGCGAGGTCAGCGACGGTCTGCTGACCAACCGGAGCAGGCTCTACCACCTTGGCATGGAGCCGGTCGCGAAGTCGACGCTCGCGGACGCCATGAACCGGCGCGACCCTGCCGTGTTCAAGGCCCTGTTCGACGAGCTGCTGGCCAGGTGCACGGAACTGGCCCCCGGGCATGGCTTCCGCTTCCACAACCCTCTCTACGCCATCGACAGCACGACCATCCCGCTCTGTCTTGCCGTATACGACTGGGCGCGTTACCGCAGGCACAAGGGTGCGGTCAAGCTCCACACGCAGCTGGACCTGTCCGGCAATCTGCCCTGCTACGTGGTGATGAGCAACGGGAAGATGGCCGACATCCGCGCGGCGCGGAAGTGGTTCAAGATTGAATCGGACAGCATCTACACCTACGACAAGGGATACTGCAACTACGCATGGTTCAAGGAGATTGACGGCAAAGGCGCTTTCTTCGTCACAAGGCTCAAGCAGAACGCAAGGCTCAAGGTTGTCGGACAGCACCTCGCCCCAAACGAAAAACTGGGCGTCGTGGCCGACGACATGGTGGAGCTGGAGCTTCAAAACGCCCAGGAGACGTATCCGGGGAAACTGCGGCGCGTGATGTTCCACGACGAGGAGACGAACAGGGACTACGTCTTCCTGACCAACAACTTCAGACTGGCTGCAGCGACCATCGCCGCAATCTACAAGAGAAGATGGCAGATCGAACTGTTCTTCAAGTGGATAAAGCAGAACCTGCAGATCAGGACTTTCCTTGGCACAAGCGAAAACGCCGTGATGACGCAGATATGGGTTGCGCTCATACACTTTCTGTTGGTCGCCTACATCAAGTTCCTGACCAAGGTCGAAATCAGCCTGACGGAAATCACGGCCCGCCTCAGGGAACAACTGATGAGCAACAGCCACTAGCTGGAGCTGCTCTCGCTCGACAGAAAGACGCTGGCAAAGCCACCCGACTGGAACGCACCACGTCAGTTGGAGTTATTCGAGGAGTTTATGAGTTGAAACTTTATCGGACAGCAGTGTGTACACATGATTTTTCGTACCTGAATCTTGGTCCTTCCTCGCCATTTTCCCCTGTGGGAATGAAACCTGCCTTGGCAAGCACCCGCTGTGAAGCTGTGTTTTCAGGGGAGGTTTCCGCCTCGACACTGCTCACACCCTCCTGGGAAACTGCCCATTCGGTTATTGCCTTGACCGCCTCGGTCATATAGCC
>JAEEXV010000318.1 GCA_016287975.1 Lentisphaeria bacterium
AAAAATGGGCCGACACAGAACGCCGGGGCTTGGCGCCTGGATCCTTGATCCCCCATTCTCCCCTATGTCGAACCGCTCTCTGCTTCAATCCCAGTTGATCGGCCTGTTGCTGCGCTATGGCGCGGTGACGCGTCCTGAATGCGTGCGTGCGCTGGGCGTGCGGCCCGCGAGCCTGCTGGAGGCGATCAACGCGTTGAAGGCATCGGGGCTGGTGTCGGAGCCGGAGCGGCACAGCCGTCGCACGGGACGGAAGGCGCCGCGCCTGGAGTTGTCGCCTGACCATCTGTGGTGCGCGGGGGTGGATTTCCGCGAGGACAGGGTGCTGGGCGTGGTCGCGGACATGGCGGGGAACGCGCGCTTCACCGCCGAGGTCGTGGGCGGATCGCGCACCACCCCTGCCCAGTGCTGGGCGGCCATCCGCGAGGCGCTGGCCCGCCTGCGCGCGGCGTGCGGCGACGAATGGTCGCGGGTCAAGGGCATCGGCTTCGCGGATCCAGGCCTCGTCGACATCGCGCGCGGAGTCTCGCGCCGCGCGGTGAACCTGCCAGGCTGGCGCGACATCGCGACCACCGCTGAACTCGAGCGCGCCTACGGCCTCCCCGCAGGACTCTGGCCCGAGTGCGCCGTCACCACCCACATGGAGTCCCTCCAGCGTGGACGCGACTTCCACGGCTCCCTCTTCTATCTCGGCATGGACAACGGCATCGGCGGCGGCTTCATCCGCGACGGCGAGGCCTTCTTCGGCGACCGCAACCTCGCCATGGAGGCAGGGCACATCGTCGTCGCCCCCGACGGCCCCCTGTGCCAGTGCGGCAACCGAGGCTGCCTGGAGGCCATCGCGGGCAAGAACGGCATCCGACGACGCATCCAGGAGACCCTCGCCAGCGGCGTCAACACCATCCTAACCCTCGAGGACTTCTCCATCGAGCGCTTCGCCGCCTGCGTCCCGCGCGACAAGGCCGCGCACCTCATCGCCACCGAACTGTGCGAATCCATCGGACGCGCCCTCGCCACCGTCGTCACCCTCCTCAACCCCTCCTGCATCGTCCTGCGGGGCGGCCTCACGGGTCTGGGCGACTTCCTCCTCGCCAACGTCCGCCGCGTCCTCACCGCCTACTGCTTCCCTGGCGCCCTCGAACACCTCGCCCTTGAAATTTCCACCCTCGGCCCATACGACACCGCCCGGGGCGCCGCCATCCTCATGCGAAACCAACTCCTCAAGGGATGAACGCCGCCCCTGGCTTTTCCGGAGCGGATAAAAACGATGGAGGCCGCGTATGAGTGGCCACCCCCATTGCAGGGACGGCTCCGCCGGCCATGCCGGACGCCGCCGCAGTCCTCCGGTGGCTTCATGCCCTTGGGCGCCGGGCATTGGACGGCAATGCATCCCAGAGACACCAATTGCATTGCCTCAAAAAATCAAAACAAAATCATGCGAAAACACAAAACAGTATTACGCAAAAACATAAAATCAACCTAAAAAAACTGAAATGATATCCATTGCCTCAAAGTCTCACGGTCCATCGCATTCTCCTGCTGGCTGCATGGTTCTCAATCCTAGCTTTCGGCAAAACTGAAATGATGTGTAACCACACGATCCGAAATTGTCAAGTCTGGATGCGCCCTTCCTTCGCCGCCTGCGGCAGAAATCCGATGACGAACATCGCGGCAATCAGCGCCAGCGCGGCGAAGACGAAGGTGTATCCGATGGCGGCCGTGACCTCGCCGATGCGGCAGGCGCGATGCAGGCACCCCCAGCGCGTGAAGAGGTATTCGAAGTCGTGGCAGAGGTCCTCGCCGCTGGAGAACGGCGCGACCAGCGGCAACTCGCCGAACGGCGCGTCATGCATGTAGGTGGCCATCTCGATGGTGGCGAAGCCCAGCCACCCCAGGCACACGGAAAGCGCGGGGCAGTCGCCGTGCCAGGCCAGATAGACCCCGGTGGCGACGGGAGTCGCCACCTGGAAGAGGCTCCCTGCGACAACCACCGCGACACGCGGCAGGCGCGCCAGCCGCGCCACGGCGTGGCCGACCTCGTGCATCGGCGCGTGGATGACGTAGAAAATGGACGAAACGCCCTCCTTCCAGTTCCCCCAGAACTTCGACAACTGCCAGCACAGCAGCACGAACACGAACGCATAGAGCGCGCGCTTCCATCCGACGACGGCAAAATGGCGGACAAGAAAATCCATAGTGGCGCGGGGAGGTCTTGGACAAGTCCATTCATTCAGGCATAAGGCATTTTCCTTCCGTGTTGAAGCGCTTCATCATCGGCCTCGCTCTAATGGGATGCCATCACGCCATCATGCCGATAATGTAACTCCGCTTTGCCTGACCGCCATGGCGAAGGATTTGCCCCGACGCCAGCGGGTCTTCAGCGGAACTTCACCACGTAGGCGCGGATGGCGTAGCCGTCGGCTTCGCCGTGGCTCCAGAAGAGGAGCAGCCATTCGCCGTCGGGGAGCGGGGTCAGCGAGGGCTGTCCGAACTTCAGGTTGTGGAACTGCCGCACGATGCTCCCGCCCGAGGCGGCCGCCGCTGGAGACGCCCACAGGCAGACGGGCGTCGCGGGGCGCAGCGCGGGCGCGCAGTAGATGCCTGGATCATCCCCCTCGCGTTTGGTGTAGAGTATAAACAGTTCCCCGTCGTAGTCGAAGAGGTTGGCGGCCTGGCCGTGGATGCCCGTGTCGACGGGCGCGCTCCAGGTGCGGCCCAGGTCGTCCGAGTAGACCACCTGGTTGTTCAGATGCCTGGATGCCGCCAGGTCGAAGGCCCACAGCACCAGCCAGACGCGCCGCTCTCCGACGAGGCGGCACGAGCGCACCTCCCAGGGGGCGATGGAGGGGGACTGGAAGAATTCGCCGCACTCCTCCCAGGTCGCGCCGCGGTCGGCGCTGGCGAAGCAGAGTCCGCGCTGCGCCTGCCCCTTGAGGACAAACGGCGGGCCGAAGGCCAGCAGCGTCTCCTCCTGCGCGCACCAGAGCGCGGGTCCCGAGAACTCCAGCGCCGCGTAGGGATGCGGGATGAAGGCGGGGAGGCTCCACGTGCGCCCGCCGTCCTGGCTGTGGCTCACGGTGTTGTGCCCGACGGGGAAGCGCCCGTGCTTCTCCGCATAGGCGGCGAGGCCCAGTTCGGGTTCGTCGCGCTCGAAGCCGAAGCCGACGGAGACCAGTTCCCGCCCGCCGATGGCGGTCGGCTTGCAGTTCTCCGTGAACCGATGCGCGAGCCCCAGCGCCGCGGGATCGTACATCCGCCCGCCGTCCTCCCAGCTGCGGCCGTTGTCATGGCTGAAGGCCACGCGCATGAAATGGTCGACGGAATCGACGCTCGCGCCGTCGTCGTAGAGCACGACAATCGTTCCGTCCGCCAGCCGCGCCGCCCCAGGAAATCGCGAGCAGGAACCGCGCCCCCCCTGGATGGAGGCCGCCGAAAGAATCTTCACTTCATTCATCGCTCAACTCCAATGCCCCGTCCAAAGTCCAAAGTCCAATGCCCCGTCCAAAGTCCAATGCCCCGTCCAAAGTCCAAAGTCCAATGCCCCGTCCAAAGTCCCGTCTAAAGTCCAAAGTCCAAAGTCCAATGTCCCATCAATTTCCCATCCAAAGTCCAGCGTCCAAAGTCCAATGTCCTATCCAAAATCCCCTTGCCATTTCAATGGCTTCCCTTCGGCAGTGTGTCACCATTCCTTTGTCATTTGCTATATTATACAAGGCCCCGCAACCAAACGTCTCGCTTCCGCAAAAAAAGCGAAAGTTTCTTGTGGCCCCCTTGTTTCCCCGTGCGGGACGGCAAATGGCGTCCAGCCCGCCTTGTCGCCTGGCCTTGCCCAGCGAATCGCGTTGCCATCCCGCATCAAGCACTTGAGTTATTCCCACGGCATGACCACCATCCCTTTCCTGCCATGAAACGCATTGCCGCACTTCTGCTCTGCCTCCTCGCCAGCCTCCTCTGCGCCCGCGAATTCAAGGTCTACAAAGGCGATTCCACCGCATGGACCAACGTCATCCTCACCTACAAGGACGGCAAACTCTACAAGGGCGATTCCACCGCATGGACCAACGTCATCCTCACCTACGACGGGCAGAAGTGGTATCGCGGCGACTCCACCTCCTGGACCCACGTCCTGCTCACCTACAAGGACGGCAAACTCTACAAGGGCGATTCCACCGCATGGACCAACGTCATCCTCACCTATGAGGACGGCAAGGTCCACAAGGGCGATTCCACCGCCTGGACCAACGTCGTCTTCACCTGCAAGGACGGCAAACTCTACCGCGGCGATTCCACCGCCTGGACCAACGTCCTGCTTACTTTCAGCGCCCACCCGTCCCCAGGCGAACTCCTCGGCATCGTCTTCTCGCTCTATCGCGGCGACTGCATGTAGCAGGCCTTGCGCCTTGCCCCCGCAGGGAAGAGGGGGCGGCGTCCAATCGGTCACTTATTCACATAGTGGTCGAGGTCGGCCCCTTCGGGGAACGGGACGGGCGCGTGGGCGGGGCGGTCGAGGTAGAAGAAGGCGGTGGAGGAGATGTCGTCCTGCAACGGCAGATACTGGTCGTAGTTGTAGCCGTCCCAGCCCAGGTCCTGGATGGTGACGCGCAGCCGCCGCTGGAAGCGCACGGGGTCGGTGATGTGCCAGCGGTAGAGGCCGATGTAGGTATGCACATCCCAGGGGCCTGCGGGCTTGACGATCTGCGGCATGCCCGCGTAGGGGGTGGAGAAGAGTTGATATTCGCCGTCGGGCCCCTTGAAGCCGTATGAGCCGCAGAAGTAGTCCTCGGTGCCAGTGCCGCAGATGGTGGGGAACTCCTCGTCGTCGTCGAGGAAGAACTTGATTTCGCCCTCGCCCCACCAGCCGTTCTGCAGCGCCCCCCAGACCATGTAGACCCCGACATACTGCCCCTGCCCGTCGATGCCGTCGAGGATGGTGTGCTCGCCCTTGAATGGGACGCGGTTCGTGCGGCGGAACTGCGCGTGGAGATAGCCCGCGTCGGCGGGCACCTCGCCCAGCGCGTAGTTGACCTGGTAGTAGATGACCATCGGCGTCTCGTTCTGGTTGGTCAGCGTGATCCGCGCACGGCGCCGAAACGGCATCTCCCAGTAGCAGTTGAAGCCGTTCTTGGGATTGACGCAGACTGGCAGGCTGCTGACCAGGGCCGACGACGCCAGCCCGTTGCAGAAGAAGTCGCCCGCGGGCACCTCGATCGCGGGCGTCTCCGCGTCGTCCCAGTAGAAGCGGAGGATTTCGTGGCGGGCGTCATTGGTCAGGGTCATCCAGATCTGCTGGATGACGCCCTCGCCCTGGATGTCGGCCAGCGTCAATGTCTCCCCCGCCGCAATCGCGATCGACGGCGAGATCTTCCACTTCTGCCCGAGATGCAGCGCGTGCCGCGCGCCCATGCCGTCGACGGCGCGGCCGCCGCCGCCCGCTTCGCCAGTCAGGTTTTCAGGGGAAATGGAACGGGTGCGCGCCGTCGACAAGGTCGACAGGCTGCTCCAGTCGGAACGGGCGAAGTTGCTCATGGAATTGCTCCTAAAATGGGGAATTGCGGATGAAAACGGCGTCTGCCATAAGATGGCACGCTTTTCCCGCCGCGCGCCGCCCCCGCGCGGAAAAGGACGGTCTTTACGGGGAAAACTCGAGCCAGTTTTCCGATGCATCACGCCTAAGGGGCAGCACTCCCGCTACGTCAAGAAAGCGAATCGAACATTTTCAATGCGAGGTTTCCGCAGCAGGCCTTGATACGGTTCCAATCCTGCAATTCTGCAATGAGATGCTTGTATTCAGACAACTCGACCTCATCCAGATCGTATGGCAGGGGGTTTGACAATTGTATCTGCAACTGCTGGAACGCAGATTCACCATTGGGCTGCGGGTACAATCGATCCAGGGAAGCCAATGCCTCCAAGGCCCTCCCGTCTCCCAGCGACATTGCCATGGCGACAAAGTCAAGATAGTCACGGGTCGCGTTTCGCCTGAGAATCAATATGGCCTTGATACGAAGCATTTCAGCCGCCGAGGGGATGGTAACTGCCTCCTGCCCGACGGGAATAGTGGTGGTTTCCAAAGGTTCTTTTCGGATCAACTGCCGAATGCCCGTCTCGATCCCATCCAGCGACCCGAGAATCAAGACTGGACGACGTACTCGGGCGGTCTGCCAGCCCGCGACGGATTCAAGTTGCCCCAGTACCTCATCGAAATGGCCGCGCAGATCATTCAGGACATGGCCCGCGTCATACGACAGGCGATGATGGACATGGGTGGCCACGGCCGTGCCGCCGACCAGAACGGCATCAGGAAGAATGCGCTGAAGATGCGCGGCCGCGGAAAGCAGTCTTTCCCAGTCAGGAAGAGAGGCGTTGCTCGGCATACAGTCTCCACAGGTGAAAACGTTGTGCGTATGGATCCGAACAATGCGCGCGGCAGACGCGAAGGATTTTCCGAAGCAGCGTCATGTCGGTCTTCGAGGCATCACGCAACTCATGCCAGTCGCCCAGTTTGCCGCGGTTGATAACATCATCTATCGCAGCGCAACTGTACCCCCCACGAGTGATCAGATGCCGATGTTCCATTGTGGTTTCTTTTCAGGGATGTGACAAAAGTCATCCTGCAGGCATCCCTCAATGCCTTGCGCCCCGAAGGAAGCGACTTCCAGACTGAATATGGGGTTAATATATATGGTCTTTGGCATGTTTCCTCGCTCCTCATGCTTTTTTACAATCAGATTGAAAATGGAAAAGGTAAACGCACCCCCTTTGTTGCGTTCAATCCTACAAATGGGAGGGAATGCATTTTCTCCTGCAAAGTGCTGCGGTTGCATTTACTCCTGCTGGAGGGTGCCTTGCCTCCCCGTTTGTTGCAGATTGG
>JAEEXV010000319.1 GCA_016287975.1 Lentisphaeria bacterium
CTCCAACTCCTCCGCCGTCTTCGCGTTGCAGTTCCCGAAGTCGAGGTGGATGACGGGGTAGGCCTTCCAGTCGTAGTCCTCCTGGTCGATGGCGAGCCCCCTGAACAGCTCCCGACGTCCCTGGAAGAGCGCCTTCAGCGTCGAGACCAGCAGCGACTTGCCGAAGCGGCGCGGGCGCGAGAGGAAATACTCGTCCTTGCCGTCTTTGACCAGATTCCACACGAATGCGGTCTTGTCCACATACAGGAAACCGCTGTTGATGATCTCCTCGAAGTTGAATGTGCTGGTCTTGATGGGCTTCATCGCGCATGTCCTCCCGAACGTTGCATTGCATAATATATCGCCGAATCACAAGCAAGCGGCGCCAGGGAAACCGCCCATCACTGTGCGGTCATGTCGAGGCGGTTGCTTCAGGCGCGGCGCGCCGCAGGCGACTGCATTTTGCGGGTAAATGAACCAAGCCCAAGGTGCAACAAAAAAAACTCCGCACCATGCATAAATGCATGATGCGGAGTAATTTGAAACTGGTGCGCGCAACTGGGCTCGAACCAGTGACCTCCACCGTGTGAAAGTGGCGCTCTAACCAACTGAGCTATGCGCGCGTTCCGAACGGAAAACGCCATACTATAATCACTGCGTGGGATTTTTCAAACGCAGGGGTGGAAAAAGATGGCGGCAGTTCGCCGCGGGGATTCCGAAGGCGCTCCTGAGGCAGGAGGAGCTGGGGGGGCGGTCCTGCGTGCGAGTCGGCTCAGTCGATGAGGGGGTAGAGGAAGACGGCGTCCTTCAACTGGGTGCTGTTGTGGTAGATGTCGACGAATGGGGTGGCGGTGGCCTTGTAGTTTTCGACATGGCCGTCGAAGTAGACGGCGTTGAAACTCCTGGAGTGCGGGTTGGCGGGGGTGAAGGTGCCGTAGGGCTGGTTGTATTCCTTGTCGAGGCAGTCCTTGTAGCCGATGCCGTTGTTGGCGGGGGCGACGTCGGCGATGGTTCCCGTGAGGGATGGCCTGGCGACTCGGGTGGCGCGGGTGACGAAGCCCTTGGTCAGGGTGTTGGCATAGGGGATTCGCCCAGGGCTGGCGGTGATGTTGAGGCCATAGCAGGTGGCGACCTGGGTGGGGTCGCTGTGCATGCGCTGGGCGGGGCACCAGAGGGGCTGCTTGGAGCGGTTCTTGGGGCGGTCTGCGGTGGTGTCGCCTTTGCCGAGTCCGAGGTAGGGGATGAGGCGGTCATACCAGAAGCCAGCGGATTGTCCGAGGGTGTACCAGGGCGGGATGCTGTCGTTGGATTCATCGATGTACATCCGCATGGCGAGGCCGAGCTGCTTGAGGTTGCTGGCGCAGCTGGCGGAACGGGCCTTGGCGCGGGCCTGCGAGAGCGCGGGCAGGAGCATCGAGGCGAGGATTGCGATGATCGCGATGACGACAAGCAGTTCGATGAGGGTGAATGGTCTTCGCATGGGGGAACTCCTGTATGGAGGGGGTTAGTCGAGGCGGACGAGGTCGCGGATCTGGACGGGGGCGCCAGTTTCGATGGAGCGGTTGGCGGCGATGCCCGTCATGATGGAGTGGACGCCGTCGAGGTATCCCGCGGCGTGTCCGAGCGGGTCGGGGGCGGCGCCTCGGAAGACGTCGCGGAGCATGCGGGCGTCGCCGCCGCCGTGTCCTGCGAGGGAGCCGCTGTCGTAGGAGACGGGACGCGGCATGCCCCAGAGGGGCTGGAAGATGATGTCGGGGACGAGGGTCTTGCGGTCGAGGCCGTCGCCGATTCCTGGTGTGTTTTCGACCTCGGCGTTGCCGAAGGCGCTGAAGTCGGCGTCGACGCCAGGGTTGCAGAAGGAGCGTTCGACGACGTTGAATTCGAGGCGGCCTTTGGTTCCGTTGAAGCAGACGCGGTAGCCCTCCCAGGGGGTGTGGGCGCAGAGGCAGTAGGTCATGACGGCGCGGTTTTGGTAGCGGACCATGACGCTCATGTTGTCCTCGGTGGTGATGCCGTCGCTGAAGACGCTCTGGTCGCGGTAGTAGGCGTCCTCGTGTTCGGCGTCGTAGTAGAGGGCCTGGAGGAGCGGGGTCTTTTCGGGGGAGATGTGGATGGCGAAGGGGTCCTTGGCGGCGGCGGAGGAGCCCCTGCTGCGGGCGTAGAACTCGGTGACGCCGCGCCGTTCGGCGTTGATGCGGCCGTAGAACTTGAGGTCCGCCATCGCGAAGACAGTCTCGGGGGCGGAGTCCAGCCACCAGTTGACGAGGTCGAAGTGGTGGGTGGACTTGTGGACGAGGAGGCCACCGTTGTTGAGCTTGTAGCGGTGCCAGCGGCGGAAGTAGTCGGCGCCGTGGATGGTGTCGAGGAGCCACTCGAAGTGGACGGTGGTGATTTCGCCCGCGATGCCCGACTGCAGGAGTTCCTTGACCTTGGTGTTGCGCGGCGCGTAGCGGTAGTTGAAGGTGACGGTGATGTCGCGGCCAGTGCGGCGCCTGGTGTCGATGATCTGCTGGCACTTGGGGGCGTCGATGGTCATGGGCTTTTCGGTGACGACGTCGCATCCCAGTTCCATCGCACGGCAGATGTACTGGTGGTGGGTGCGGTCCATCGAGGTGACGATGACCTTGTCGGGGTGCGTCTCGGCGACCATTCGGTCGAAGTCGGCGGCCTTGTAGGTCGGGACTGGCGGCAGGCCGTGCCGCTCCTTCCGCAGGCGGTTGTGGTAGTCCATGCGGGTCTGGTTGGGGTCACAGAGGGCGACCAGTTCGGCGCAATCCTGGAAATCACCTGAGATGGCGCTGGTGTACATGGTGGCGCGCTGGCCAGTGCCGACAATGGCGTATCGGGGTTTCATGGGAAGGGATTTAAGGGATTTAAGGGATCGAAAGGACAAGGGACGGAAGGGACCCCAGGGACGGAAGGGACCCCAGGGACGGAAGGGATGGTGTGGCTTGGCTGATGGGGGTGGAGGGGTTATTCGACGCGGAGGAGGCGCCAGTCGTAGGCGGGGATGGGGAGGGTGGCGGTGCCGTCTGGGGCGAGGGGGACGGGGGCGTCGGTGATGGCGTCTCTGGCGTTGCCCTTGAGGCCGAGGCGCTTCAGGTCGAGGCGGAGGGTGACGTCGGCCGCCTGCCAGTTGAGGTTGCTGACCAGGACGAGGGCGCGGCCTGGCTTGATCCAGAGACTGGCGAATTGCTTTCGGGTCTGGTCGGTGCGGGCGAGGCCGTCGTTGCCGTAGTAGGGGTGGAAGTCGGCGTCGTGGGTGCCGAAGCGCGAGGTCGCGCGGAGGAACGGCGCGTAGTCGAAGACGTCCTCGGCGTAGCGGTGGTGGTGGGCGCCGTAGGTGGCGACGTCGTGCAGGCCTGCGACGGCGAGCATGCCGTGGTGTCGGAAGGGCACGAAGGTGGAGATGGCGTAGGCGGGGACGCCGAAGGCGCGGGTGGTGTCGTTCTGGGCGCGGAACTGCGCCAGGTCGATGTCCCAGCCCTTCTTGTCGGAGTTTTCCAGGTATTGCTCGCCGCAGAGGTACTTGTCGCACCAGGAGAGGAATACGGCGTGGTTGCAGGCGCTGCTGTGCATGAAGTGCTCGCGGGGGACGGGGCGGAGTTTGGTGATGGCGTAGAGTCGCTTGGCGAAGGCGCGGCCCTTGAGGAGGTTGCCCGAGGGCTTGAGGGCGCCGCCGTCGTCGAGGTCGCGGTATCCGCAGCCGTGGGCTTTGTTTTTGCAGAGGCGTCCGCAGACGAAGAGATTGTCGGTGTAGATGCCGAGGTTGTCGTATCGTCGCATGAGGTCGTCGAAGGAATGCAGGAGGAAGTCGTTGTAGTCGCGGCAGCCCGCGCAGAGGTACCAGAATCCCGATTCGGTGGCGCCGTAGAATGCGGCGGGTTCGACGCGGTAGTAGTCGCGGTAGAGGAGGTCTTCGCGGGAACCGACGCGGACGCCGAAGGAGTATCCGAAGAAGATTCTCATGCCGCGCCGTTTGAGGTCGTCCAGGAGGATTCCGAAGGCCTTGTAGCCCTCGTCGTTGGTGTAGGGCTGGTTTCGGTAGCCGTGCGGGGGCGTGCCGTAGAACTGGAAGATTCGGTTGAGGTAGGCGAGGTGTGCCTTGAAGCCTGCGGCTTCGAGGGCGTCGAGGCGGGTGAAGAATTCGGCGGCGGTGGAGGGGAGGGTGCCGCGGTCGGTGGCGACGGCGCGGACCTCGCCTGTGAAGAGTGGGCGCTGGTCGGGCGCGAATCGGTGGAGGAGGAGCGTGCCCTGGGTCTTCTCGAAGCGGCCCTGTTCGGCGGGGGCGAGGGCGGTGCTGGAGACCTTTAGCGCCTCATAGTGGAAGTCCGCGTGGCGCTGGTCGTTGCTGCGCCCGAAGGTGACGGCGTTGAAGCGGGCGGGGGGCTTGGCAAGGGTGAAGCGGGCGGCCTCGCGGCCGTCGAGGAAGAGCGTGGCGGCGTTGCCTTTCCAGGCGAGGGCGGCGCGGTGCCAGCCTCGGGCGAGGGGCGGCGCGGGGATGGCGGAGGGGAGGCTTTTGCCCGCCTGGCGGAGGGTGAAGCCCAGCCCCGGCTCGAAATTGAGGCCGAGGTTGCCGAAGGAGACGAGGGTCTGGGCGAGGAGCGGTCGGAGGTGGTAGTCGGGGTGGACGGCCTGCGGGTCGAAGGCCCAGAAGGCGCTCCATTCGACGGTGCCCTCGGCGGCGGGGGCGTCGAAGCCAGAGACCTGCACGAGCGCCTTTTGGCGTCCGCCAGACCATGCGGCGGTGCGCGGGTCGATGTACGAGCACATCTGCAGATAGTCCTTGGCGCGGACGAGGGGCTTGGCGGGGAAGGCCTGCAGGCCGAAGCGGTAGGTGCGCTCGCGGTCGAGTTTCACGGGCCTGTCGATGAAGGTGAGGCGGATGACGGCGTGCCCGTCCTGCATGAAGAGGCGGTGGGAGCCTGCGGGGGACCTGCGCACGCAGTCGCGTTCGTCTTCGGCGGTGAGTTCGATGCCGCGCTCTTCGCTGCGGAGGGTGAAATACTGCTTGAAGTCGAGGCTGGCCCACGGCTTCCCGTCGTAGGCCCAGCGGCCGTCCATGTCGCCGCCAGAGCGGAAGACGGGATAGGGGCTGAGGAGGCGGGCGTATTCCCTGCGGACGGGGAGGTCGAGGTGGAGGTCCTGGACGGTGGCGCCGCTGGCCTTGAGGGTGACGGTGTGCCAGGAGAAGCCGTCCTCTTCGGCCCAGCCGCTCCAGCGGCACTTGTCGTTTTCGGCGGTCCATTCGACGCGGTTGGGTCTGGCGGCGGTGACGGTGCGTGGCGTGGCGTCGGCGAGGTCGGCGCCGTCGAGAAGGAGCCTGGCGGGGCCTGCGAGGAGGTCGTGTCCCTGGGCGGTCATGGCGGCGGGGAGGGCGCGGCCGCGGAAGCGCATGGCGGTCTGGAGGAAGTCGAGGCCGTCGTCGGCCTGGCGGATGGCGGTGAAGGGGGGGAGGGGCTGGTCGGTGATGCCGAGCGTGCTGCCAGTCCAGGGTTCGCGCGGGGGGCGGGTGATGGCGAAGGCGCGGGTGCCGAGGGAGGCGCCCGCGGTGTTTTCGATCTGCACCGTGAGTCGGGAGGGCTTGCCGACGGGCAGGGAGGTGATGTCGACGCGCAGGTCGCGGGCCTCGCCCTTCACCTGGAAGACGCCTGATTTGCCGTTGTCGAGCTGCCAGCGGAGGCGGTATTCGGGGAGGGCGGTGATGTCGCTGGTGAGTTCGACGTAGCCCAGGGGCAGGTAGGAGCGGAAGCCGAGGTGGCTCTCCAGGCGGTGGCGGAAGATTTCGGCGTTGCGGTAGAGTTCGCGGCCTTTGGCGTCCCGCACGACGAGCACGGCGAGTTCATTGTCGGGGACGAAGGGGAGGGTGAAGCGTTTTTCGCCGTGGGGCGCGGCGACCTTGACGGTGCCGAGGTGGCGGGCGGCGGTGCCGTATTCGCAGAAGACATGGGAATCCGCGGCGGGGTTCTGCAGCGCGAGTTCGAGGGCGCCCTTCGGGGTGACGCGGACACCAGCGGAGATGAGTTCGGGGGAGAGGACGGCGACGGGGAAGAGGAGGGTGTTGGCGGCGTTCACGTGGGTGCCAGGTTCGCACGCATGGCTCCAGGAGAGGTAGAGGATGCGGCGGCCGCCGCCGCGCCGGGTGATGTCGGTTTCGAGGAAGTTCACTTTGAAGGGGGCGCCCTCTTTGAGGGGGACGGGGAGGCCGTCGCGGGGCAGGGCGAGGTTCGCCCAGTAGCCTGTGGAGGAGTGTCCCGCGGCGGAGCGCAGGTCGGCGTTCCAGCGGGATGCGCGGGAGTCGCGGCCGTTGCGGTCGTAGACTGCGTTGAGTGGATTGATGATGAAGTGCGCGAATCCCCTGTCGTCCACATCGGCGAGGACGGCCTCGACGGAGTCGTCGCGGAAGACGGTGGAATCGCGGGCGGTGAACTTGGCGGCGGGTGGCTCGCCAGAGTCCGACCTGAACCCCAGATAGAGCGTGCCGTTGTCGTAGCCCGCCTGGACGGTGGTGGTTCCCGCCTGCGGGAGGTCGTTGTCGTTTTCCTTGAAGCCCGTGAGGACGAGGGCGCCAGGCCAGTCGCATGGCGCGTCGAGCTTCGGCGGGGCGGCCAGGCGCGGGATCACGAAGGTGGCGGGGACGGCGCGGCGCGGCGCTTCCTCGCCGCTGGCGCTGACCTCGCCGAAGTCGAGGTCGAGGGCGTCGCCGGAGGCGGGCGAGAAGTTGAAGCGGAGCAGGACGGCGCCAAGTTCGCCCTGGCGGGGCTGGTAGTCGAAGGAGTAGGTGCCCCATTCGGTCTTGGCGACGACGGGCTTCATCGTGGCGCCGCGCCCCAGCCACTCCCGACGCCCGTTTTCGCCGAGAACGTATTCATAGACGAAGGCGGAGATTTTGCCGCTTCCGCGGGCGCGGAAGGAGATGCGAACGGGGGCGTGGGGGATGGCGATGAAGGCGGCGTCGAGGTTCAGGCGGCTGTAGCCGACTTTTGGCGGCTTGACGCACTTGATGTTCAGATGGCTTTTGGCGACATCCGCCTCGACGTCCTTCATCAGGCGGTAGGCGCTGTAGCTGTGCGGCGTCATCTCCCAGTGCGGCTGGAAACGGTGGCGGTGCAGGTCAGAACGATAGTCCAGACCCAGGAAACGGCCGTTGTGGAGATACTCGGCCGACAGAAGCGGCAGCGACAGGACAAGCAGGATGGCGAAATAGACGCGTTTCATCTGGGAAAATGGCAACGATGACGGCTTCGGCACTGCCGAACGATTCGGTGAATGCGAGATAATATATATTGCCAACGTTGGCAATGCAAGCGGTTCAGTGGGATTTCGGTATTTTCCAGATTATTGCCATTGCGCAGACGGTTATACTCCTGACTTTACTGGGACATCTGGGACATCTGGGACATCTGGGACATCTGGGACATCTGGGACATCTGGGACATCTGGGACATCTGGGACGTCTGGGACGTCTGGGACAGCTGGGACGTCTGGGACAGCTGGGACGTCTGGGACGTCTGGGACGTCTGGGACGTCTGGGACGTCTGGGACAGCTGGGACAGCTGGGACGTCTGGGACAAAGTTGGGAGTGTTAGCGCAGCGTGCTGGCAATGGCCGCCCTATTTCGGGGCATGGTCGGCTGTCATTTACGGCGTTTTTTGCGGCGTTCGGGGGTGAAAGGCTTGCCGTCGAGATAGAGTTCGCCGCAGAGATACCGTCCGTCGGGATAGACGAAGAGTTCGAGTTGCGCGGTGTGTTTGGGTCGGAGATGCTGTCGGATGGCGGTTTCGACGGAGGAGGTGAGGTCGTCCGCGAAGTAGATGCCTCGGAGGTCGTCTGGGAGGAGGAGTTTCACGCGCGGGTGGAATGGCTGGTAGATCTGGCGGGTCCAATCGTTGCTGGTGCCAGAGTTGGTGCGCTTGAGTTCGCGGGGCTGGCGCCAGTCATAGACGACGCCCTGGATGGGGATCCAGTCCGTGCCTCGGGGTGGGCGGACGGGCGCGGGGGTGAGCATGGCGCGCCCCGTGTCAGGGGCGGTGGAGATCACGGCGAATTGGCAGTGCTTCCATTCCCTGGGGACATGTCCCGCGGTGTCGACGGTGAGGTCGGTCAGCGTGATGCGCGCGGCTTCGAAGGTGAAGAGGACGGTCTGGCGGTCGCGCGGGGTATACGGGTTGAGTTGCGCGATGTCGAGCAGATAGCGGTGCGGCGGCGTGGCGGGGAATTCGAAGCGGAGGAGCTGCCTGACGGGGATGACGAGTCCCGCGACCATGACGGCGGCGAAGAGGAGTGCCTGCAGCGTGCGGCGGAGTCGTGTTGGGGGCTGGGGGGCGATCATGACGGCGCGCCCTCCGTGGTGCGCTGGGTGGGCATGGGGCGGTTGCAGAGATAGAGCGCCAGTTGGACCAGCAGGATGGTGAGGAAGCCCGTGGCGAGCACTCCGATGGTGCGCAGCAGTTCACTGCGTCCCGAAGACTGGCAGAAGCGCAGGCCGAAGAGGCATCCGCTCAGGATGGCGAAGAGGAGTTGCTGTAGATTTCGGCGGTGGATTCCCCAGGCAAAGAGCGCGGTGGTGGCCACAAGCCAGTATGCGCGGATGGCATTGTGGATCCATCCCTGGTTGCGGAAGACGCTGTGATTCAGGACAGCGAAGAAGATGATGGCGGCGGCGGGGGCGGCGGCGGGGCGTTGCACGGCGCCTGCGACGGCGAGGCAGGCGAGGAGGGCCCACGGCAGCAGCATGGGGGAGAGGGGGATGGCGCTTTCATACCAGAAGTCGGGGGCGGCCGCGACCCAGAGCGCGACGAGCCACAGCAGGTTTGCGCACCATCGGCACGGGGCGGTCATGGCGGAGTCGGGATTTGCGTGCCCGACGGCGGCCAGGAGCGCGGCGCCGATGCAGCAGCCTGTCCAGGCGCAGTCGCGGGAATGCGCGAAGAGCGGGATGAGCGCGAAGCAGTAGAGCGCGAGCATCCAGCCATGCAGGGCGTTCGGCGTCTGTCGGCAGCGCCACGCCAGCAGGGCGCCCAGCGGGAGGGCGAGGGCGGCATGGAGGACGAATGTGGCTTCGGAGAGCGGGAAGGCCGAATAGAGTTCCGCGTTCAGCACGGGCAGCAGGAGCGTGGCGGTGATCGCGAGCGACTCGCTGCCGAAGAGCGCGGCCAGAATGGCCAGGGCGGGCAGCAGCGGCTGCATCGGCAGGTGCGGGGAGAGGTGGAGGCGGTAGATCTGACCAGTCAGGAACAGCGCCATGCCCAATGCGCCGCCGCAGTAGAGGGCGGTGCCTTCGCGCCAGGAGCGCCGCTGGACGCGCAGGAGGACGAAGACGCCGAATGGAATGGCCGCCACGGCTGGGGCGAGGGCGATGAAGAGCCTGAGCCAGCGGGGGAACACCTCCCATCTGCGGGTCAGAAGGGCCGAGATGCTCGTGGCCTCCACGATCAGGCCCAGAAGCGTCACGAGGAGGCAGAGCAGACGGAGGTGGAAGGGCGTCGGGGCGGATGCTTGGGCGGGGCTTTGGGGCATGGCCGTGATACGATACAGCCCCCGAACCAGAGTGGCAAGGGGGCTGCTGGGCGCATCCCCGCGGGGATGCTTTCAGTGCGTGTTCAGTTCAGGGGTTAGCGCCCCATGCCGCCGTGGGGACGGGACGAACGCGGCTCGCGGGGTTTCGCTTCATTGACGGTGAGGGTGCGACCGTTGTTCTCTTTCCCGTTGAGACCATCGATGGCAGCCTGCGCCTCTGCGTCATCCGACATTTCGACAAAACCGAATCCCTTGCTACGTCCAGTGTCGCGATCCTGGATGACCCGCGCGCTGTCGACCTTGCCGAATTGCGCGAAGAGATCATAGAGTTCCGCGTCTTTCACCGAGTAACTCAGATTCCCGACGTACAGATTTTTGGACATGTTACTTTTCTTTCTCCCAACGAACAATGCTTTCGCTTATTTCGCTTTCCCGAAAGCGGAGTGTGGAAAGGAGCCGCGTGGCTCAGTCATCGCACGACTGCTGTCGGGGAAAGAAACGGGCCATCACACTGGGCATTGAAGTGGGCTCAGTGGAAATCGCTCTTTCTGCCAGAAAGACCCGGGCGACAAAAAACCTTAATTTAGCGCTATATGCTGAAACTGCAAGTGCCCGCCGAAAATTTTTTTGTGAAAAAAGCCGAATGCGTTGGAAATGAAAGGCGATAGAGGGGGGCTATTGGCAGTGGAATCCGCGGGCGGCGAGCCATTTGGCGGCGCGGTCCCGCTGGTCGCCCTGGATTTCGAGGATGCCGTCGAGGAATCGGGCTCCGCAGCCGAGGGCGTTTTTGGCGGCGGCGCAGAGTTCCATTTGCTCCGCCAGGTCGAGATCCTGGAGTCCGAAGACCTTGGTGACGGTTTTGCCGCCCTTGCCCTTGCGCTGGATGTTGAAGGTGACGCGCCCGCGCCCTGCGGTGGCGGCGTGCGGGGCGGTGTCGCGTCCGATGGATTTCTCCCCGCCGAACGCCTTGAGAAGGGCCTGGTCTTCGGGGGAGAGTTCCTTTTTTGGGGCGGCGTTCTTTGGGGGCGGCGGCGGCGCGGCGGGCTTGGGCGGCTCGGGGAGATTGAGCTTGAGGCCGACGAATGGGTTGTTCCAGTTGTCGGGAATCGCGCCTGCGTTCGGATTGTCCTGGCGGGTCTTGCGGCTCATAGGGGGAGTCAATTGTGCTTGGCGTCCTCGAAAAGGCGGTCCACATCGACGCGGCATCCCGGGAAGGCGCGGTCGAGTTCGGCCTGGACGGCGGGGTTGAGGCGGCATTCCTCCTCGAGTTTCCGAAATTCGTCCAGGGGCACCTGGAGCATTCGGAGCGGTCGGCCGTTCTTGCGCTGGAAGATGATGAACTGGAGGGAGTCGCTTGGGGGCCTGGTGAAGTCGTAGAGGAGTCGGTGCTGGTCGGGGGAGAGGGCGGCCTCCGCGCCGCCGTTGAAGAGCTGGTATTTGGCGTATTCCATGATGCGGTCGTCGAAGCCGTGCCGATGGAGGTGGATTTTCTCCAGGAAGTCGGGGCGGGTGAAGACGAGGCGCACGACGGGGCGCTGGAGGCCTTTTTCACGGGCGGCGGCGGTGGCGCTCTCGTCGAGTGCGAGGGCGGTCTTGGCGGCGGCGGCGGGCGGCAGCGGGTGCGGTTCCTGCACGACGATGAAGGGTTTTTCGGTGTCGCGGTAGGTGAGTCGCAGGGGGATGTTGAGGATTTTGCCGCACTGCGGGCATTTCACGCAGTTTAGGGTGCCTGCGAGGAGGGCGCCCAGATGCGGCGAATCAGGGGTGAGCAGGGTGGCAGGCACGAAGGAGAATCGTGCCTGGCAGCCTGGGCATGCGAGCTGGAGTTCCGTTTCGCTCATGGATCAGGACTTGAGGGCGTCGAGGAGCGTGTTGAGTTGCTGGACGCCGACGAATTGGCGCACGACTTTGCCGTCCTTCATGATGAGGAGAGTGGGGATGGAGAGGATGCTGAAGCGCATGGCGAGGGCGGCTTCGTCGTCGATGTTGACCTTTGCGATGCGCGCGCCAGTGGCGGCGAGGGCCTCGGCGCCGTCGTCGAGGAGTTTTGCCTGGATGCGGCAGGGGCCGCACCAGGTGGCCCAGAAGTCGATGAGCCAGGTGCCGTTGGCGGTGGTCTGGTCGAAGGCGGCGGTGGTGAGGTGGATGATGTCGGCCATGGTGTGTGGATCCTATGTGGGGGGGTCAGCAGATGGATTCGGGCGCCATTTTCTGCATCAGCGCGAGGATTTTGGCGAGGGTGGGCAGGAGGAAGGTGGCGTTCTGGCGCGGCGGCTGGGCGCACTTGGTGTCGAAGAGGAGTCCGACGTGCCCCCAGAGGCGGCCGTCGATGACGATGGGCATGACGCAGGCGGAGGAGATGGAGAGCGCCTGGATGGGTGCCTGCCAGGGGCCGAGGATGGCGTTGCTGGAGGATGCTTCCAGATGCAGGTGGACGGGCGTGTCATGGCTGGCGTTGAAGGCCGAGTACCACGGGGTCTTCTCGTCGAAGCGGGCGGCGGGGAGGCAGAGCAGTCTGGAGTCGCCTGTCTCGAGGCTGTATTCGTGCACGATGGAGGCGGTGCTGGCGGCGTGGTCGTAGCGCATGATGTATCCGCGGGGGGCGCCCGCGTTTTGGCAGAACGTGGCCAGGATGCGTCGGATGCAGCGGGCGGGATCGCTGGATTCGAGCAGGAAGCCGAGGCAGAGATTGACGATGCGCTCCTGCCGGATGGAGTCGTCGTGGTCAGTGATGTCGGTGAAGGAGGCGAGCATGCCGACGGGGGCGCCCTTGAGGTTCAGGAACGGCGTGCCCGACATTTTCAGGAGCTTGCGGTGCACGGAGAGGTTTCGGTTCAGGCTGCGGTTGGCCCGCAGCGCCTCCTGGAGGAAGCAGTGTTCGTGGTTGCACTGGAAGTTGTCCAGTTTGGCGCAGATGGCGTCGCAGAAACTGCAATCCCGCAGATCGGGGCCGAAGAGTTCGCGGGCGCGCTGGTTGGCCATCTGGATTTTGCATTCCTGGTCCAGGACGAGCATGGGGAGGCGTGCGTGGTCGAAGAGTTGCTTTTCGCGGTGGGCGTGTTCCTCGATGGCGTAGAGTTGCTGGGAGCGGCCCTTGGCGAGCGAGTAGATGAGCAGGACTTCCTGGAGCAGATGGAGGTCGGCCTCGGTGAAGTGGCTGCCGCGGCGGAAGAAGTCGACCTTGAGGAAGCCTGTGAGGCGCTGGTTGTGCCAGACGCCTGCGAGGAGGATGGAGCGGTCGCCGAATTTGCGGGCGAGGCTGGTCTGGACCTGGAGATGCTCGGGGGAGGTCTCGCTGTCGTCGATGGAAATGACCTGGTGCTGCCGAAGGAGGTCGAGGAGGCCAGGCAATTCGGAGAGGGAGTAGGAGCGCTGGGAGTGGTTTTCCACGTTCGGGTCATGCTGCCAGGTGAAGCGGCATTTCGCCTCGGTGGCGGAGGGGGTGAAGGCGAAGAATCCGCACTGGTCGGCCTCGAGGCGTCGCCCGAGCTGCTGGAGGAGGTCGGTGGCGACGTGGGCGAGATCGGGTTCGTTGACGGCAAGGGTCAGGCAGTGGCTGAGGATTTCGTCGGTTGCGATGAAGCGGCTTTTTTCGATGATGAGTTGCGCCTGGCTGCTTTCGAGGTTGATTTTGCTGGTGACGTCGTCGAAGGCGCAGATGAGGAGGCGCCTGCCGCCGTCGAGGTAGACGGGTTTTTTGGTGGCCTGGAGGACGAGGTGCTGTTTTTCGCTGGTGACGGTGCCCTGGAAGGTCTTTCCAGTCTGGACGGCCTGGGTGTCCTGGCTGGCGATGGTCTCGGGCGGGAATGTGTCAAGCTTGAGGTCGGCGACGGTGTGCCCGAGGATGTCGTGTCGGGGGCGTTCGACCAGTTCGGCGAAGTGTTGATTGCAGAGGAGGTATTTGAAGCCGTCGGAGGCGTCCTTGACGGCGATGCCGATGGGTGCCAGGTCGAGGATTCCTTGGAGGATCTGCTTGTTTTTCTCGGCGTCGGTGCGCAGTTTGTCGATGGTGGCGTCGGCGTGTCGGAGGCGGGATTGTTTTCGGAGGAGGACGGCGAGGATGGCGAGGAATGCGGTGACGAGCGTCGCGGCGGCGGCGGCGAGGAGGAGGAGGTTTCGGCGCTGGCGTTCTGAGCGGCTGGCATTGGCTCTTAAGAGGATGACCTGGTCATGGTTTTGCCGATAGACGGCGGAGATTTTGCGCTGGGGGATGCCATTCAGGGTGGCGCCTGGAGTGGTGACGAGTTTGTAGATGGCGTCGGCGAGGGGGGCGGTGATTTGTTCGATGGGAGGGAAGACCCCGCCAGCGGTGTTTTTGGTGAACATGGGTTCCTGCATCGCGATGACGCAGGCCTCGCTTTGTGCGAGGCATTCCTCGAGGCGTCGGGTGGTGTCGGGGTGGCTCTGCCGTTTGTCCCACGAGTGGAAGATGATGACGGTGTCGGGGGTGGCGTGTCGGATTTGCCGCAGGAGGTTTTCGACGGAGGGGACGGAGCTGTTGGCGAGCTTGAGGTCGATGGAGGAGGGGAGTTTCGGGGCGAGGCGCTCGGCTTCCTCGGCGAGGCGTCGTCCAGCGGAGCTGTCATGGGCGTAGAGGAGGAGGAGGTGTTTGACGTTGGGGCAGGCCTCCTTTCCGAGCTGGATGCAGTGTTCGAGGCTGAGTTCGGCGCTGACGCCCGAGGTGTTGGGGTGGAGTTCGCGGAGGCTGCGTGGATTGACCTCGATGCCGTAGTACAGGATGGGCAGCTGCGTGGGGAGGTCGGCGGCGATGCTGGTCACGAGGGAGATGGCGGGCTTGCCGATGACAAGGAGGAGTTGATATTGATTCGCCTTGATGCTGGGAAGGTATTGCCGCAGTTCGGCCATGGCGGCCTGGGAATCCGCCTGTTCGTCATAGAGGCCGAGTTCGCGCTGGTCGAACTCGGGCGGATTCGGGAGGCGGCCGTGGAGCTGGCTGGTCAGGCTGGCGATGATCTGGGCCTCTGGAATCGTCTCCCGCGAGTAGGAGATGAGCATGAGGATGCGCTTTGGCGGGGGCGGGGGCGTCTCGTCGCACAGGGCGGGGGCGGCGAGGCCGAGCAGCATCAGGATGGCGAGGAGTCTGATCATACGGAGGTGGCGTGTCGGGGTGGATCCATCTGCCAGCGCAGCAGATTTCCGCCGTAGGTGAGGCCAGCGCCGAAAGCGACGGTCAGGATGAGGTCGCCGCGACGGAGGCGTCCCGCGCGGAAGAGTTCGTCGAGGGCGATGGGGACGGCGGCGCTGGAGGTATTGGCGACGGTGCCGATGTTCACGTAGAAGCGGTCGATGGGGACGCCCATGTGTCGGGCCACGGCGTCGAGGATGCGCAGATTGGCCTGGTGGGGGACGATGTACTGGATGTCGTCGAGGGCGAGGTGGTTCGCGTCGAGGATCTGGCGGATGATGCGCTCCATGGTGCGCACGGCGAACGGGAAGACGACACGCCCCTGCATCTCGATGTAGGCGGGGGTGGTCTGCGCCTCGGGCATGCGCCGCGCGCCCGCGTCGCGCCGGATGACGCCGCCAGACGGCCCGTCGGCGCCGAGGCAGTCGTAGAGGATGCCGTCGTCTTCGGCGGGTTCGAGCACGACGGCGGCCGCGCCGTCTCCGAAGAGGATGCAGGTGGAGCGGTCATGCCAGTCCAGGATCCGTGAGACGGCCTCGCTGGCGACGAGGAGGACGGGCTTCTGGTAGGCGAGGCACATCTGCTTGCCGATGGCCAGCCCGTAGGTGAAGCCAGAGCAGGCCGCGTTGAGGTCGAGCGACGCCACGCCGTCGGCGCCGACGGCGGCCTGGATCAGGGCCGCCGTGGAGGGGAAGTTCGAGTAGTCGGCGGTGCACGTGCTGCAGAGGATCATGCCCAGCGAGGTCGCGGGGACGCCCGCGACGGCAAGGGCGCGCCGCGCCGCCTCTGCGCCCATCGTCGCCGAGGATTCCTCCGCCGCCGCGATATGGCGCTGGTGGATGCCTGTGTGGGAGACGATCCAGGCATCGTCCGTGTCCAGCGAGGCCATCAGTTCCTCGTTCGGGACCACTCGTGCTGGCAGATAGGAGCCGATTCCTGAGAGGCGGACTCCAGTGGATTGGGGGGATGGCGTGTTCATCGCATTTAATATACACCTTCGGTGGGTTTCAAGGGAACAAAAGGGATTTAAGGGATTTAAGGGATTATAAGGGATTTAATGGAGGGATAGTGGGGGTGGGGCGGGGCGAGACGGGAAAGACGGATTATGTTATGCGACAGTTTCTCGGGGTTTGTCACAAAGTTTCGTGTGAATTGAGTTTGGCGATGAAGAAGCGAGTGGATTCGGCGCAGCGGAACGCGTTGATTTTGGAGCGTGCGCGGGTATTGTTCAGCGACCTTGGGTATCCCGAGGTGACGTTGAAGTTGATTGCGCGGCGTTGCGGGGTGAACCGCACGGCGATCTACCGCTATTACAAGAGCAAGCGTGAGATATTCGACAATGTGATTGTGGACATTGCTTCGAAGCTTGGGGCGGAGTTTCGGGGATATGTGGTGGAGCATCCTGAGTTGAAGGCTTCGGAGAAGATTCGGATGGTGATGCGTCGGGTATTGGAGATCATGGAGCAGAACATCGGGTTGCTGGATGCGATCACGGAGTATCTGATTGACCAGCGTCGCCAGGGGGAGAGCGTGACGCGGCGGGTGCACCGCCACACGGTGGGGCTTCGGCACACGCTGGTGCAGCTGGTTCGGGAGGGGATGGATTCAGGGGAGTTCCAGCAGATGAACTGCACGCTGGTGGGGGACATCCTGTTCAGCCAGATCGAGGCGGTGGCGCTGCAGATGGCGGTGACGCAGACGGCGAACATGGAGACGATCAAGAGTTCGATCGACGTGACGCTGGCGTGCCTGGCGGCGAAGTGAGGCCGCGCGGTCTTCGGCGGGGCGGTCGCAGGCGATTATATTAAGCCGTTTGCCGTTGTTGTTTACCCGCTGTATAGGAGGCTTGTGCGCGATGGATAGTTTGGCAGGTCGGAAGGTGCCAGAATCGATGTATCTGGACATCCCTGCGTTGATTTCACGCTACTACACTGGGCATCCGGATGTGAATGCGCTTGGGCAGTCGGTGGTGTTCGGCACCTCGGGGCATCGGGGGACGCCGCTGAAGCTGTCGTTCAACGAGGATCACATCCTGGCGATCACGCAGGCGATCTGCACCTACCGCAAGCGCGCGGGGGTGGACGGGCCGCTTTTCATCGGGCGGGACACGCATGCGCTGTCGGAGCCTGCGCTGGCGACGGCGCTGGAGGTGCTGGCGGCGAACGGGGTGTCGGTGCTGACGGCGGCGGGCGGCGGCTTCACGCCGACGCCAGTGGTGTCGCACGCGATCCTCGCCTACAACCGCGGCCGCAGGAAGGGTCTGGCGGACGGGATTGTGATCACGCCGTCGCACAATCCGCCGACGGACGGCGGCTTCAAGTACGACCCGCCGAGCGGCGGGCCTGCGGAGGCGGAGGCGACGAAGGCGATTGCGGCGGAGGCGAATCGGCTGCTGGCGGGGGGGCTGTCGGAGGTGCGCCGAATGACGCTGGACGCGGCGAAGGCGGGCGGATGCATCCGCGAGCACGACTACGTCACCCCGTATGTCGCGGACCTGGCCTCCATCATCGACTTCGACGCGATTCGCGGCTCGGGCATACGGATCGGCGCGGACGCGCTGGGCGGGGCGGGTCTGGGCTTCTGGGCGCCGATTGCGGAGAAGTACGCGCTGGATCTGACGATCCTGGACGGTCGCTACGAGCCGGATTTCCGTTTCATGCACGTGGACCACGACGGGAAGATTCGGATGGACTGCTCGTCGCCGTCGGCGATGGCGGGGCTGGTGCGTCTCAAGAGCCAGTACGACATCGCGTTCGGCAACGACCCCGACTTCGACCGCCACGGCATCGTGACGCCATCGCACGGGCTGATGAATCCGAACCACTATCTGGCGGTCGCCATCGACTACCTCTTCCGCACCCGCAAGGGGTGGGGCAAGGGCGCTGGGGTCGGCAAGACGGTGGTCTCGTCGGGGCTGATCGACCAGGTGGCCAGGCGGCTGAAGCGCCGTCTGGTCGAGGTGCCCGTGGGCTTCAAGTGGTTCGTGCCAGGGCTGCTTTCGGGGGAGCTGGGCTTCGGCGGCGAGGAGTCGGCGGGCGCGAGTTTCCTGCGGAAGGACGGCACGGTCTGGACGACCGACAAGGACGGCCTCATCCTCTCGCTCCTGGCGTGCGAGATCACCGCCGCGACGGGCAGGGATCCCGCCCTGCACCACGATGCGCTGGTGGCGGAGTTCGGGCCGTCGTGGTATGCGCGGCACGACGAGCCAGGCACGCCAGAGAAGAAGGCCCGCATCCTGCAGCTGACTCCCGAGACGCTGCCGCTGAAGGAACTGGCGGGCGAGAAGGTGGCGGCGGCCTTCTCCGCCGCGCCTGGCAACGGCGCGCCGATCGGCGGCATCAAGGTGTGCGCGGAGCACGGATGGTTCGCGATGCGCCCCTCGGGCACCGAGGACATCTGCAAGGTCTATGCCGAAAGCACCCTCGGCCCCGCCCACCTCGACGCCATCTTCGCGGACGCCGCCAGGTTGCTGGGGTAGGAATCCCGTTCGTCCCTTTGGTCTTTTTGGTCCCTTTGATCCCCTTGGTCTTTTTCTCCCATGAGCGACACCCACACCCCCACCATCTCCGCCGAGGCCTTTGACGCCGAGGCCCTCTCCACGAATCCCTCCGCCGAGGCGCTGCGCACTGGGCTGGAATGGCATCTGCGGCATACGCTGGCGACGAGCCGCCACAAGGTCACCGACCGCGACTGGTACTACGCCTTCTCGATGGCGGTGCGCGACCGCCTGACCTCGCAGTGGATGCGCACGGAGGACCAGTATGCGGCGAAGCGGGTGCGGCGCACCTACTATCTGTCGCTGGAGTTCCTGATCGGGCGGCTGCTGGGCAACAACGCCGCCAACCTGAACATCTACGATCATTGCGAGGAGGCGCTCAAGGGCAGCCGCCTGGAATGGGACGCGCTGCAGGAGCATGAGAACGACCCCGGTCTCGGCAACGGCGGCCTGGGGCGGCTGGCGGCGTGCTTCCTGGATTCGATGGCGACGATGCACTATCCGTGCATCGGCTACGGCCTTCGCTACGACTACGGCATCTTCCGCCAGCAGATCATCAACGGCGCGCAGGTGGAGGAGCCCGACACCTGGAAGCGGGACGGGTATCCATGGGAGATCAAGCGCCCCGACCGCGCGTACACCGTCTGCTTCGGCGGCGAGGTGCGGCAGGTGGAATCGGGGGGGCGGAGCATCTGGAAGTGGTTCCCAGCGGAGCGCGTGACGGGCGTCCCGTACGACATTCCCGTGGTGGGCTACGGCGGCGCGACGGTGAACAACCTGCGCATCTGGTCGGCGAAGGCGTGCAACGACTTCGACTTCCAGGACTTCAACTCGGGGGCGTACGCGGAGGCGGTGGAGAGCAAGATCACGGCGGAGAACCTGACCAAGGCCCTCTATCCCAACGACAACATCGAGCAGGGCAAGGAACTGCGGCTGCGCCAGCAGTATTTCTTCGTGGCGTGTTCGCTGCACGACATCCTGCGGCGGCATCTCGCCGAGAACGGCGATCTGCATTCCCTGCCTGAGAAGGTCAGCATCCAGCTCAACGACACCCATCCGACCCTCGTCATCCCCGAGATGATGCGGCAGCTGATGGACGAGAAGGGCTTCGGCTGGGACGAGGCGTGGAAGATCACCTGCGCGTGCACCAACTACACCAACCACACCATCCTGCCCGAGGCGCTGGAGAAGTGGCCCGTGCCGATGTTCCGCAGGCTGCTGCCGCGCCATCTGCAGATCATCTTCGACATCAACAGCCATTTCCTGCGCGAGGTCAGCGCGCTCTATCCAGGCGACGTGGACAAGCTGCGCCGCCTGAGCATCGTGCAGGAGGGCGGGGTGCAGATGCTGCGCATGGCGAACCTCGCCATCGTGGGGTCGAGCCACGTCAACGGCGTCGCGCAGATCCACTCGCAGATTCTGAAGGACGTGATCTTCAAGGACTTCGCGGAGATGTGGCCAGAGAAGTTCCTGAACATGACCAACGGCATCACCCAGCGGCGGTGGCTGCTGCTGGCGAACCGCCCGCTGGCGAAGTTGATCACCGAGAAGATCGGGGACGGGTGGATCACCGACCTGGACGAACTGCGGAAACTGGAGGCCTTTGCGGACGACGCGGAGTTCCTGCGCGCGCTGGCGGCCGTCAAGTCGGAGAACAAGGCGCGGCTGGCGAAGTACATCGAATCGACGCTGGGCATCGAGATCGACCCCGATTCGCTCTTCGACATGCAGGTCAAGCGGCTGCACGAGTACAAGCGGCAGCTGCTGCTGGTGCTCTACATCATCGTCGTCTACCAGCGGCTGCTGAACCATCCTGAACTCGACTATCCGAAGCGGACCTTCCTCTTCGCGGCGAAGGCGGCGCCTGGCTACGCGATGGCGAAACTGATCATCCAGCTGATCCACGGCGTCGCGCAGGTCGTCAACAACGACCCGCACGTGGCCGGGCGCATACGGGTGGTCTTCGTCCCCGACTACCGCGTCTCGCTGGCGCAGATCATGATTCCCGCGGCGGATCTCTCGGAGCAGATTTCGCTGGCGGGGACGGAGGCCTCGGGGACTGGCAACATGAAACTGATGCTGAACGGCGCGCTCACCATCGGCACCCTCGACGGCGCCAACGTCGAGATCCTCGGCGAGGTCGGCGCGGACAACATCTTCATCTTCGGCCTCACGGCCGAGGAGGTCGCCGAGCGCCGCGCGGGTTATTCCCCGTGGGACATCTACCACTGCGAGCCCGAGATCCGCGCGGCGATCGAGGCGATCCGCAACGACGTCTTCTCGCCGCTGGAGCCAGGCATCTTCTACCCCATCGTGCAGGCGCTGCTCGACTTCGGCGACCACTACATGCTGCTGGCCGACCTCAAGAGCTACATCGCCGCGCAGGAGCGCGCAGGCGAACTCTACAAGGACCGCGACGCGTGGACGCGGAAGGCGCTCCTGAACATCGCGCGCTCGGGCAAGTTCTCCTCGGACCGCACCATCCGCGAATACGCGGAGCAGATCTGGCACATCACGCCGTGCGCGGTCCCGACGGCGGGGGACGCGGGCATCCCCGCCATGCAGGAGGGGGATTGAAATGGCGGCCACCCTACCGCGCGCCAAGGTCATGCTGTTTGACCTGGACGGGACGCTCTATCTGGACGGCGTGCCCTATCCAGGGGCGGTCGAGCTGATTCGGAAACTGCGCGATTCCGACCTGGACTACTGCTTTGTCACCAACAACAGCTCCATCGCGCCGCCAGACTACTGCGAGAAACTGCGCCGCATCGGTTTCCCGCTGGAGCCGCGCAATGTGATGACCAGCTGCGAGGCGACCGTCCACATGCTGCGGACGCTCGGGATCGGCCCCGAGATCTACGTGCTGGGCACCGCGAAGTTCCGCAACTGGCTGGAGGGGCAGGGATTTCGGCATGACTTCGCCAAGGCGCGGGCGTTGCTGGTCGGCTTCGACAAGGAACTGGACTACCAGAAACTGACCGACGCCACGCGGCTGGTGCTGCGCGGCGTCCCGATCTACGCATCCCATCCCGACCCCGTCTGCCCGCCAGATCTGCCCGACGCGGGGATGCTGCTCGAATACCTGAAGGCGGTGCGCCCTGGAACCATCATCCAGGGCATCGCGGGCAAGCCCCACCACTGGCTCGCCGAGGTCCTCGAAGAGCGCTTCGGCTGCACCGCCGCCGAGATGGTGATGGTCGGCGACCGCGTCGGCACCGACATGCGCTTCGCCCAGAATGCGGGGATGCGCTCCATGATGACCCTGAACGGCGTCCATCAGCCGCCGCTCGGCGATGTCAAGCCCACTGTCATCGTCCCGCACGTCGCCCAGATGCTCGACGAATACTGGCCCAGGAACCTGGGCTGGTAGGCGGAATCCACGGCTCCCTGGAAAGCCCGGAAGATCCGGAAGATCCGGAAGATCCGGAAGATCCGGAAGATCCGGAAGATCCGGAAGATCCGGAAGATCCGGAAGATCCGGAAGATCCGGAAGATCCGGAAGATCCGGAAGATCCGGAAACTCCGGAGAATCTGGCGGGACGGCGCAATACGGCTTTTTTTCAACGAACCTCAACCCGATTCACAGTCACCATGATTCGCACTGACCAAGTCATCAATACCGTGGAGATGATCCAGAAGGAGAATCTGGATGTGCGCACCGTCACCTTGGGCATCAACCTGATGGACTGCAGGGACACGGATGTGTCGGTGATGTGCCGTAAGGTGGTCTCGAAGATCGAGCGTCTGGCGGGGCGTCTGGTGGAGACGTGCGACGCGGTGGGCGGCAAGTACGGCATCCCCGTGGTCAACAAGCGCCTGGCGGTAAGCCCCGCGGCCGATGTGGCGGCGGGCATGGGCCGCGCGGGCATGGTCGCGCTCGCGAAGGCGCTCGACACGGCCGCGCGCAGCACGGGCATCGACTTTGTCGGCGGCTTCTCGGCGCAGGTGCAGAAAGGTGCGAGCTCCTCCGACGACGACCTCATCGAGGCGCTTCCCGAGGCGCTGCTTTCGACGCAGAAGGTCTGCGCCTCCATCAACGTCGGGTCGAGTCGGACGGGCATCAACATGTCGGCGGTGGCGCGCCTGGGCGAGATCCTGAAGGAACTCGCGGAGAAGAGCGCCGACCAGGACGGCTTTGCGTGCGCGAAGCTGGTGGTCTTCACGAACCAGCCCGAGGACGTGCCGTTCATGGCGGGCGCCTACCACGGCCACGGCGAGCCCGAGGCCGTCATCAATGTCGGCGTCTCAGGCCCTGGCGTCGTCTGCAGCGCGCTGCGGCGGCGCATCGACACGGACGGCGCGGAGAACCTGGGGCTGGACGACCTGGCCGAGGAGATCAAGAAGACCTCGTGCCGCGTCACGCGCTGCGGCGAACTCATCGGGCGCGAGGTGGCGGCGCGGCTGGAACTGCCCTTCGGCATCGTCGATCTGTCGCTGGCGCCGACGCCGAAGGTCGGCGATTCCATCGGCGAGATCCTGCAGATCCTGGGACTGGACGCGATCGGCGCGCCAGGCTCGACCGCCTGCATCGCGCTTCTGAACGACGCCGTCAAGAAGGGCGGCGCCTTTGCGTCGCAGTCGGTCGGCGGCCTGTCGGGGGCCTTCATCCCCGTCTGCGAGGACGCGGCGCTGGCGGCGGCGGCGACGGCGGGCGAGCTCTCGCTGGAGAAACTGGAGGCGATGACCTGCGTCTGCTCGGTGGGGCTCGACATGATCGCCGTCCCAGGCGACACCCCCGCCGAGACCCTTTCCGCGCTGATTGCGGACGAGATGGCGATCGGCATGATCAACAAGAAGACGACGGCGGTGCGCTTCGTGCCAGTGCCTGGCAAGCGGGCGGGCGACCGCATCGAGTTCGGGGGGCTCTTCGGCGGCGGGACGGTGATGGCGGTGCCGAATCCAGGCAAGTCCGCACGCTTCATCCGCTTCGGCGGGCGCATCCCCGCCCCGATCCACAGCCTCAACAATTGAACCGACGGCCAGAAACGGCGTGCAGCAGGGAAGCGCAGTCAGATGAAAACGCTGGATCGAATTCTGAAATGGGTGAGTTGGCTGACGATCGGGGGGCTGGTGGCGCTGGCGGTCGTGGTTAAATGCGGCATTTGGCGGCTGCCCGACGGATGGGTGCGGGTGTGGCTGACGCCGATTCTGGCGGCGGCGGCCATTGGATATGTCACCAACTGGCTGGCGATCTGGTTCCTCTTCCGCCCGTATCAACGCCATTGGAAAATCTGGGGCGTGGTGCCGCGCAACCAGGCGCGGCTGGCGACGGCGCTCGGAAAGGTGATTCCAGAGCGGCTGCTGCCGCCAGAGCAGCAGACGCAGATGATCACCAAACTGGTGAGCAATTTCCTGGGGCGTCCAGAGATGCTCCAGGGGGTGCGGAAAATGGCGGGGGAGGCGGTGGTGGCGAAGCAGGAAAGCATAGCCGCCTTTGCCGCGCCGATGGTGATGGACGCCGTTCGGGGCTTCTGCGATTCGACGCTGACGCCAGAGCGCGTGGGGAGCGCCGCAGCTGGCGCCATCGAGGAGTATCTGGCGGTCCCCGAACATCGGGACGCGCTTAGCCAGGTGCTCCTCGGGGAAGTGATGGCGAATCTTCCAGACCTCACCAATTATCTCAAGGCGAACATCAAGGCGGGAGTCGAGGAATATCTGCGGCATTCCAATGGCATGCTCTCTCTTGCGTCGCCGATGGTCGGGCCAGTCATCGACAACCTGGACTGGAACCGCATCCAGGGGCAGATCGCCGAGGCTATTCTGTCGCCCTCCTGCCAGGCCAAACTCGCGGACAAGCTTCAGGCGGCGGGGAAGCGCCTGGCGGCGGCTGTCGCGACCCCGGAGACCGCCGAGGCGCTGCGGCGGCAGATCCTGGAGGCGGTTCAGAAGCCAGACGGCGTCCTCGCCGAGACCTTGCGCGAGAAACTCCCGCAGGTGCTGAAGGGCATCGTGGAGAGCGACGCCATCTGGGAGGCGATCGAGAAGAATGCGGTCCCGTATCTGCGGGAGCAGATTGAGCCGATGCTCGCCGACCGCGCCGAAGAGATTGCGGCGACACTGGATCTGTCGGGGCGCATCGAATCTGCGGTGAATGGCCTGAAGGTGCCTGATATGCACCAGACGGTGCTGGAGGTCGCGGGCAATGAACTCCTGTGGCTGCAGGTGCTCGGCTTCGTCCTGGGGGGCGTGGCAGGTTTGCTGATGGCGGTGGTGCGTTAGGCGGGGGGATTTTGGATGCGGCGGGGGCGGAGTTTGGAATGAGGATTATCTTATGGCACGGAAATAGGGGCGCAGTTGGACAATTCGGCGGGGGATGACTGCACTGGCCGCATCAAGTAACGTGACAGGAGGAAAATGCGATGAAGCGGATTGGATTGTGGATGGCGCTGGGCGCGCTGGTGCTGTGCGCGTCGTGCGGGACCATCGGTTCCCAGTGGACCTACTTGACGGAGGAGGCGAAGGTCTACACGGTGAAGAAGGTGGATCCTGCGAATCCGCCGTGCTTCGACTGCCGCTGGTGGTCGCCCGTGTGGGAGAAGGCGGAGACGCAGGGCATCAAGTTCTTCACGGCGAAAAGCAAGATCAAGGACGTGATCGTTCAGTTCCGCTTGCTGCATGACGAGAAATACATCTACGGCATCGCCTATACGAATGACCGATATGTGTCGGCGGTCTACACCTACCCGAACGAGATGCCGTGCCGCGACAACTGCTTCGAGGCCTTCCTAATGCCCTCGGACAAGGGCTACGTGAACATGGAGATCAGCATCGCGGGAGGCATCCTAGGCGAGTTCCACCCGCGCCCGAAGGGCGGCAAGGACAACGAGTACTGGCCTGGCGAGCGGATGAGCGCGGAGTTCGTCGGCAAGACCTTCCAGGCCAAGACGAGCCTGCCTGGCCCCGTCAATCCCGAATGCGAGAGCACCCTGGTGTGGGTGATCGAGTTCCGCTTCCCCGTCAGCATCTACAAGCGCTTCATGGAGAATCCCGAGGCGGCCCTTTCAGGGCAGGTGTGGCGCGGCAACTTCTTCCACTGCGCGGGCCACTCCAGCCATCCGCGCTGGGCGGCGTGGTCGCCGCTGGGCGCCTTCGGCGGCTTCCACGACCCGTCCCATTTCGCGACCGTGAAGTTCGAGTAGGCTGGACGCGGCCGCGGAAGCCGCCGCATGGGCGGACTTCCGCGGCCCCTATGGATAGGTATTTGCGGGTTGGTCGAGGGCGCGGTATTGGCAGGCCTCGGCCAGATGCGCCTCGTTGATGTCGGGGACGCCTTCAAGATCGGCGATGGTTCTGGCGACGCGCAGGATGCGGTCGTAGGAACGCGCGCTCATGTGTTTGGCGTCGAGTGCGTTCCGCAGGAAATTGCGAGCGTCGGCGCCGAGGGGGCAGAAGCGGTCGAGCCAGACCCCGTGGATGCCTGCGTTGTCGAGGATTCCAGTGCCTTCGAAGCGTTTGCGCTGGATGTCGCGGGCGCGCAGAACGACTTCGCGCAGTTGGGCGGAGGTGACGCCGTTGTGTCGGCTGGTGAGCACTTCCTGGGGAAGGGGCGGCACCTCGACGTGAAGGTCGATCCGATCCAGCAATGGGCCAGAGATGCGCGAGCGGTAGGATTGGATGGCCATGGGGGAGCAGTGGCAGCGGTGGTCGGGCGAGCCGTAGTACCCGCAAGGGCACGGGTTCATGGCGGCGACCAGCATGAATCGGCACGGGAAGGTGAATGCGCCTGAGGCGCGCGCGATGGTGACGACGCCGTTTTCGATGGGCTGGCGCAGCGCCTCGAGGACATTGCGCCTGAACTCGGGGAGTTCGTCGAGGAACAGTACGCCCCGATGGGCGAGGGAGATTTCGCCTGGGCGCGGGATGCCGCTGCCGCCGCCCAGGAGGCCCGCGTCGGAGACGCTGTGGTGCGGCGACCGAAACGGGCGGTGGACGATGAGCCCTGTGTCGGCGGGCAGCAGCCCCGCGATGGAATGCACCTTGGTGACTTCCAGCGCCTCGACAAACGAAAGCGGCGGCGTGATGCTGGGAATTCGGTTGGCGATCAGCGACTTGCCGACGCCAGGCGGCCCGAACATCAGCAAATTGTGGCTGCCAGCGGCGGCGATGACCATTGCGCGTTTGGCGGTCTCCTGCCCCTTGACGTCGACAAAGTCCAGTTCGCTGTGGCTGGCCTCTTGGAAGAGCGCCTCGACATCGACCTGGACGGGCGTGAAGTCCTGCGGGGCGTTGAGCAGATGGACGGCGTCCTGGATGTTCGCGATGCCGTAGACCTCGATTCCCTGGACGGTCGCGGCCTCCATCGCATTGGGCTTCGGCACCAGAATGCGCTTGATGCCCAGATCCCGCGCGTGCATCGCCATCGGCAGGGCGCCTGGGATGGCGCGGACTTCGCCGTTGAGGCCGAGTTCGCCGACCACCATGGTGTCCTGCAGGGCCTGCGGCGGGAAGACGCGGGTGGCGCCAGTGATGCACAGCGCGATGGCCAGATCGTAGAGCGCGCCCGATTTGCGAAGGCTGGCGGGTGCGAGGTTGATGGTGATGTCCCCCTGCGGCATCGGGAGTTCGTTGACCCAGAGCGCCGAACGGACGCGCCCTCGGCTCTCGCGGACGGCGGCGTCTGGCAGGCCGATGAGGTTGAAGTGCTTTTCGGGAGAGGCCGACTGCATCGAGCAGTCGGCCTCGATTTCAACGGTCGCCACCTCGACTCCCTGGATGGAACCGCTCAAGGTACGTGTGATCATGGCATCGTGCTTCCTGTTGCGCCGCGCACCCCAATGTGGCGGCGGACAATACTTTACAGGCGATGCAATAACTTGCAAGACAAAGAATAGAAACGCAACAAAGTCACATGAAAGGGCGGGATTTCGGGGGACTTTACGCCTGGCCGCGAAGCACCGTCCACTGGCGATGGATGGCGGCGGGGGGCCAGTCGCGCCAGAGGAAGTCGGCGCGGAGGAATCGTGCGCCTGCGCGGAGGAGTCGGGGGAGGGCGGCGGTGCGGTCGAGCGGGGTTCGGCGCAGATAGACGGTCTGGCAGCGGTTGTTGACGGCGAGGAGTTCGTCGCCGTTGCGGGCGGTCAGGGTGAATTGGCGGAAGTCGCAGTTGCCGCGGCCAGGGCAGGCGCCGTGGAGACTGGCGTTGGCGCAGACGGCGGAGATGGCCAGGGGGGTGTCCTGGAAGACGGGGACTTCGGCGATGGCGGCGAGGCGCGGCAGGAGCGCGAGGGTGTTGTCGAGCTCGTCGTCTGGCGCGAGGGTGAGACGGCGGAAGCCGAGGCCGAGGAGTTCGCGCGCGGCGGCGGTGTTGGTGGCGTAGAGGGGCCAGTCGGCGGTGAAGTCGGCGCTGTCGGGCGCGAGGCCCGCGTCGGCGAGATGGGCGAGATGGGCGGGATTGGCGAGCTGCCAGCGCGTCCAGCCGTCCTGGACGAGTTGGCGCAGGTCTGGGGCGGGCCAGTCGCGGCCGTCATGGCGGCGGAGGATGGCGGGGAGTGCGAGGCGGATGCGGTCGCGTCCGACCTTTCGCGCGAGTTCGGAGAGCGGTTCGGGCAGGTCGGCGGGGGCGGTGCGCCCGAGGTCGAGGATGACCTCGGCGACGTTGGCGAGGTCGTCCTGGGTGAAGAGATTCAGCGCATGCGGGCGGTCGATCTTGACGATCCAGCACGGGCGTTCGGGGGCCGTCGCGTCGGTGACGGGGTTGGCGAGTTCTTCGTCGATGCGGTGCGCGCGGGCTTCGCCGTTGCCCTGTATTGCCTGGGCGAGCGCGTCGGCGGCCTGGCGGCGCAGTTCGTTGAGGGTGGAGGCGGGGATGAAGAGCGAAAGCGGCGCGGAATGGCGGAATTCCGCCAGTTCAAAGGGTGTGTCGCCGAGTTTGGCGAGGGCGCGGCGCGCATCCTCCTCCAGCGCCTCGGGGGGCTTGCGGGCGGGGGAGAGGGGCGGCGTGCACTCCAGCTGGACTGTGACGGCGGGAGCCCCCGAGGTCTCCGCCGTGAGGCGCAGACGTTCAGGGGAGGTCTCCAGCGTGAAGACGACGGGGTGGCGCGCACGGGCGAGGGCTGGGCGCACCGACGGCCAGCGGTAGCGCTGCTTGACCTGCTGCGAGGAGGTGCAGAAGACGGGCTGGCCTGGGGTGATGGGCGGGTGGCCGTCAGGCAGCGGCACCTCGATGTGCGTGGAGGGGCGTGCCTGGAAGAGGCGCTGCGGGCGGTCCTGGCCGCCCTGTCGGAAGGCGAGGATCTCCTCGACGGGGAAGCCGTAGGGGCGGTCGCGGCCGTCCAGTTCGACTTGCAGTCCGTCGTGCTTTTCGAGCACGAGGTTCTGCAGCTGGAAGCGCAGTTTGTCGGGGGTGCCAGGGACGATGGCGGTGACGGTTCCGACAGGTGTGCCGCGGTGCCCCGTGGTGGCGGTGTCGGTGACATCGGGGTTCTTGGGGCCTGGGAGGAAGAACCGCGTCCAGGGGCGGGAAAAGATGGTTCGGATGTCCTGCTCGCAGGCTTCGCGTTCGCCAGGCTGGAAGTCGTTGTCGATGAGATGGCGGTAGTAGTTGGTGACGGCGGCGACGTAGAGCGGGGACTTTTTGCGGCCCTCGATCTTGAGCGAGGCGACGCCGAGCCTCTTCAGCGCGCCGATCTGGTCGGGCAGGGCGAGATCCTTCATCGACATCAGGTTGCAGGGCGGCGCGGCGGTGCGGCCATTGGGCAGGGCGATCTTCCAGCAGTTGCGGCAGACGTAGCTGCATTCGCCGCGGTTGCCGCTGTGCCCGTTGAGGACGCTGGAGAGCAGGCAGAGGCCGCTGTAGGCGTAGCAGAGCGCGCCGTGCACGAAGACCTCCAGTTCGATGTCGGGGACGGCGGCGAGTTCGCCCAGTTCGGTCAGCGTGAGTTCGCGGGCTGCGATGACGCGGCGGTAGCCCAGGTCGCGGCACTCCCGCATGCCTTCGGGGCTGTGGATCGCCATCTGCGTCGAGGCGTGCATCGGCAATTCTGGGAAGTGCCGCCGCAGGAACCAGCGCAGGGCGGGATCCTGCACGATGACGCCGTCCACCGCGCAGTCTGCCAGTGCCTCCAGGAGCGGCGCAAGCTGTGGCAGTTCGGCTTCGCGCAGGAGCGTGTTGACGGCCGCGTAGAGTTTGCGCGGATGCCTGGCGTCCCCGTGGGCGAGGCCCGCAAGCACCGCCAGGTCGTCCTGGGTGAAGTTCTCGGCGTCTCCCCGCGCGGAGAAGTGCTTCATGCCGAAATAGACCGCATCCGCCCCGTACTCGAAGGCGGCGACGGCGGTTTCCAGATTGCCTGCAGGGGCGAGGAGTTCCATGGGGAAGATTGGGGATATGAGAGGGCGGTCGCCAAAACGGCAAGCCTGCAAAAAACGAAGCGTGCGGAGTTTCTGGAAGCGGGGCTGGCTTGCTCGGCGGGCGCGCCACGGCGGGACGCCGTGGCTACGGCCACAAATGCGCCGGAGTTTCCGGGCCTTTCGGCATTCTCCAGGCTCCGCATTGAACCAGCGTGTGCCGGCGGGCTTGCCCGCCGGAATGCCCCCGCAGAGATGCCCCGGATTTCCCGGATTAGCGCGCTGTGACGACGAGGTAGTCCTTGTGGACGACCTCGGGGAGGTCGACGGGGTGTCCGAGGAGCTGGGGGAGGTCGGCGGTCTTGGCGCCGCAGATGCGCGCGAGGTCGGTGTAGGAGAAGTTGACGACGCCGCGTGCGAGTTCCCGACGTTCTGCGTCGAGGAGGCGCACGGTGTCTCCGGCCTGGAAGGCTCCTCGGCTGCCGAGGATGCCGCCTGGGAGGAGGCTCTTGTTGCGCTCGGTCACTGCCTCGGCGGCGCCCGCGTCGAGGAAGAGGTCTCCCGCGGGTTCGGAGAAGAATGCGAGGAAGCGCTGCCAGGAGCGCATGTGGCGCTGGCGGGAGCCCGCGAAGAGCGTGCCGAGGTCCTGCCCGTCGAAGAACTTTCCGAGTGAGGTGAAGTCGTGTCCGTCGAGGATGGCGAGGGATTGTCCTGCGGCGAGGCAGATGGAGGCGGCGTGGAGTTTGGTGATCATGCCGCCCGTGGAGTAGGGGTTGCCGTCGGTGGAGCCCGCCATGCCGAGGAGACGGTCGTCGAGCTGCGAGATGACGGAGAGGCGCTTGCCGAGGGTGCCGTCCGAGGCGGTCTCGTGGAAGCCGTCGACGGTGGTGAGCAGGATGGTGAGGTCGGCGTTGAGGATGGCGGCGACGTAGGCGGCGAGGGTGTCGTTGTCGCCGATCTTGATTTCATCGACGCAGACCGAGTCGTTTTCGTTGATGATGGGGAGGACGCCGTCCTCGTGGAGGGCGCGCAGGCAGGCGGCGACGTGGGTGTTGCGGGCGCGGTCGTTGAGGTCGGCGGAGGTCAGGAGGAGCTGGGCGCAGTGGAAGCCGTTGGCCTCGCAGGCGTGCTCGTAGTGGCGCATGAGATAGCATTGGCCGAGGGCGGCGAGCGCCTGGACGCCTGCGAGTTCGCGCGGGCGCTGCCTGCGCCCGAGGATGCCCATGCCGAGGGGGATGGCGCCTGAGGTGACGAGGGTCGTCTGGATGCCGCGCGCACGCAGCGCGGCGATCTGGTCGATGAGCTGGCGGGTGCGCTCGGCGGGCGCCTCGCGGACGAGGTTGGAGCCTGTCTTGACGACGACGCTTTTGACGGCGGCGAGGGTCTCGCGGCGCTGCCCTGAATCGGAATAGGCGAAGTTCATGGCTATCCCTCGAAGCGGGAGAAGATGACGGCGGCGTTGTGGCCGCCGAAGCCCATGTTGAGTTTGAGGGCGTGGCGCAGTTGCGGCAGTTCGCGGGCGGCGTTGGGCAGGTAGTCCAGGTCGCACTCGGGATCGGGCGTGTGCAGGTTCATGGTGCCGGGCGCGACGCGGTGAAGCAGCGCCTGGACGCAGACGACGGATTCAATGCCCCCCGCCGCCCCCAGCGTATGGCCCGTCATCGACTTGGTGCTGGAGATGGCCGTCTTGCGCGCATGGTCGCCGAGCGCCAGCTTGAGTGCGCGCGTCTCGACCAGGTCGTTCATCGGCGTCGCGGTGCCGTGCGCGTTGACATAGCCGATGTCCTCGGGCTTCAGCCCCGCATGGGCGAGCGCGGAGGCGATGGCCTGCGCGGCGCCTGAGCCGTCCTCGCGGGGGGCGGTGATGTGGTAGGCGTCGCCCGAGGCGCCGTAGCCCGCGACCTCGGCGAGGATGGTCGCGCCGCGCGCGAGCGCGTGCTGGAGTTCCTCCAGGACGAGGACGCCCGCGCCCGATCCAGGCACGAAGCCGTCGCGGGTGGCGTCGAAGGGGCGGCTGGCGTGTTCGGGGTCGTCGTTGCGGGTGGAGAGGGCGCGCATGGAGCCGAAACCCGCCTGGCTGAGTTCGACGAGGGAGTTCTCCGCGCCGCCGCAGAGCATCGCCTCGGCGTCCCCGCGGCGGATGATCCAGGCGGCTTCGCCGATGGAGTGGAGGCCCGATGCGCACGCGGAGACGATGCCGAAGTTGGGGCCGCGCAGGCCGTGGCGGATGCCGAGGAAGCCCGCGGCCATGTCGGAGATCATCATCGGGATGGTGAGCGGGGAGACCTGCCGCGGCCCATGGGCGGTCAGGCGCTGCACCTGCGTCGTGATGGTGGCGAGGCCGCCGATCCCGGAGGAGACGAGGATGCCCGCGCGGTTCGGGTCGAGATTCTCTTCGGACTTGAGGCCCGCCTGGCGCATGGCCTGGTCGGCGGCGGCGACCGCATAGTGGCAGAAGGTGTCCAGGCGCTGCTGCTCCTTCGGGGAGAGATAGTCCTCCAGATTCAGGCCGCGCACGACGCCGCCAATGTGGCAGCGGTAGTCTGGACCGGCGAACTCGGGCACCTCGCGGATGCCGCATTCCCCCGCGAGCAGGGCTTTCCAGGCGCTCTCGACCGTGCTGCCCACGGGGGAGACGACACCCATGCCCGTCACAACCACTCGGCGTTTGCTATCCATGACGCATTCCCTAAAACGTGCATCTGCCAACAAAAAAGGCCGCAATTCGCGGGAATCACGGCCTTCATCGAAAAATCGCCGCCTGCAAATGCAGGGCGGCGTCCATGTCGAAACCGACGGCAGGGGGTTAGGCCTGCTTGCCGTCGCCCGCGGCTTTGGCGGCTACCTTCTCTTCGAGGTACTTGACGGCTTTGCCGACCGTCAGCATGTTCTCCACGACATCATCGGGGATTTTCACGTCGAAGGCTTCCTCGAAGCGCATGACGAGTTCGACCGTGTCCAGCGAATCGGCGCTGAGGTCCTCGATGAAACGGGCTTCGGGGACGACCTGGTCTTCTTTGACGCCGAGTTGTTCAACGATGATTTGCTTGACGCGATCGGCAATGTTTCCAGATTCCATTACGAGCTCCTCTGGTTGGGTTTACGGATGAGTGGGGTGAATTTTCGTCTGAAAATGGCTCCAGGCGCCGCGCGTCGCCGCAGGAAGGAAGGCGGCGGAGGAATGATGGGGCGGCCTGGAATGCGGATTCCGCCCTTCAAAGGAGGGCGGTAATCTGCATAACGTAATGCCCCGAACAGAAATTGCAAACGAAACTGGTGTTTCCCGCAGGCGGAAAGGGCGCAATTCTACGCATTCAGGGTTCGTCCTGGCGGGAGGAGGAGCATGCAGTCGCCGTAGCTGAAGAAGCGGAGGCGTTCGGCGACGGCCTCGCGGTAGGCCGCCATGGTGTGGTCGTATCCCGCGAAGCAGCAGACCAGCATGATGAGGGTGGACTGGGGCAGGTGGAAGTTGGTGAGGAGGCCGTCGGCGACCTGCGGCCGCATCGGCGGGTGCAGGAAGATGCTGGTGCGTCCAGAGCCAGGTTCGACGAGGTTGGTGCCTGGGATGCGGCAGGTCTCGACGGTGCGGACGGAGGTGGTGCCCATGCAGAAGACGCCGCCGCCCTTTCGATGGGTGTCGTTGATGGTCTCGGCGGCCTCGGGGGGGAGGGTGTAGCGCTCCTCGTGCATGACATGCCCCTCGATGGTCTCGCTTTCGACGGGCTTGAAGGTGCCCGCGCCGACATGCAGGGTCAGGCGCGCGATGCGCACGCCCTTGGCGGCGAGCTGGTCGAGGATCGCCTGCGTGAGGTGGAGGCCCGCCGTGGGGCAGGCGACCGAGCCTGGATGGACGGCGTAGACGGTCTGGTAGTCCTCCTTGTCCGCCTCGGTGGGCGCGCGGTTGATGTACGGCGGGAGCGGCGTGCTGCCGTATCGCTCCAGCAGCGCGAGCACGTCGTCGACGTCGAACTCGACGATGCAGGCGCCGTCGGGCGCCTTCTCGACGACGGTGAGGCCGACACCTGCGCCGTCGATTTCGACGCGGGCGCCTGGCTGGAGGCGCCGCGCGGGCTTGAGGAAGGCCTGCCAGCGTCGGCCGCCGCGCGCTTCGAGGAGGAAGACCTGCACACGGCCGTTGGTCTGGGGGCGGTGTCCCCAGAGGCGTGCGGGGATGACGCGGGTGTCGTTGAGGACGAGGCAGTCGCCAGGGTGGAGATAGTCGGCGAAATGGTGGAAATCGGAGAGGAGGCGGCGCCCCGTGTCGCGCTCCAGCACCATCATGCGCGCGGCGTCCCGCTGGGGCGTCGGGAACTGCGCGATGAGTTCCTTCGGGAGGTCGAAATGGAAGTCGGAGACAAGCATCGGACAGGTCATTTCCGTGCGCTTTTGAGCACGCGGTCGGTTTCGCGGCGGTCGATTTCGGCCTTGAGGGTCTCGCGCTTGTCGTGGACGTTCTTGCCTCGGCAGAGGCCGATGGTCAGTTTGACGCGCCCCTTGTCGTTGAAATAGGCGTCGAGGGGGATGACGGTGAGGCCCTTGGCCTCGGTCGCGCGCCTCAGGCGGCGGATCTCCTTCTTGTGGAGGAGGAGCCTGCGGTCATGGACGGGGGTGTGGTTGTTGTAGGTGCCCATCGCGTAGGGGGCGATGTTGCTGCCGTGCAGCACGGCGTTGCCCTTGGGGTCGAAGGTGACGTAGGCCTCTGGCAGGGACATGGCCCCTGCGCGGCAGGACTTGACCTCGGTGCCAGTGAGCACGATGCCCGCCTGCAGCGTCTCCAGCACCATATAGTCGTGCCTGGCTTTCTTGTTCTGGCAGATGTGCTTGGACATGGTTGTTTAGATGGGGGCTGCGCGAAGCGTGGCGGGGCGGACGAAGACCGCCTGGCGCACGTAGAGGGGGGTGGTCGAGGCCTCGGCGGCGGCCGCGTCCGCAGGCCAGGGATAGAACGCTTCGCCTGCGTCGAGCAGGGGCGGGGCGGTGAACTTCTCGATGCCCCGTAGCCTTTCAGCGATGGTCGGCGGCAACGGCGGCAGGAGGTCGGCCTGCGCGGTGCACCAGCATTGCGCGTCCGTCGCGCGCAGCGCGTCGGGCTGGCAGGGTGTCGGGGAATCGGCGAGGCGCCAGTCGGGGGCGCCTGGGCTCTCGCGGATGAGGCGCACGGGGATGACCTGGCCGCAGCGGCCGTCATGCAAGACCATGGCGGAGAGGTCATCCGTCAGTGCGGCGGCGTGCGCGATGGCGAGGGAGGAGGGGACGCCGCGCAACTGGGCGCAGGTGGCGGTGGCGACGCCCTTGGCGAAGGCGATCCCGCAACGCAGCCCCGCGAAGGAACCTGGGCCGATGCCGACACTCCAACGGCGGATGTCGCGGAGGGCGAGGCCGCGCGCGGCGAGCAGTTGCAGCACCCACGGGGCGAGTTGTCGGTCGCAGTCGCGCCCCGCGCCGTCGAGGCGCTCCGAGAGCAGGAGGTCCTTACCGTCGGCGACGGCGAACGCAAAACCGAGTGAGGTGTCAAGGGCGGCGTGAAGCATGGGGCGGGTGGTGGTCAGACAAGGGTGATGGAGACGCGCTTGCCGCAGGCGGCGGCGTATTTCTGGATAGTGGCGAAGGTGATGTTGCGGCGCCCGCGCTCGATCTGGGCGATGGCGGTCTGCTTGGTGCCGAGTTTTTCCGCCAACTGGGCCTGGGTGAGACCAGCCTGTTGTCGAGCCTTGTGGAGGGCCATGACCATACGCATGCGCGCCATCGTCTCGGCGACCTTCTCGGCGTTGGCGGGGTCGTTGAAGTAGGCGTCACGCTCCTTTTCCTCTGCATCCGGGATTTCGGGGTGTTCCTTGATGCGGCGGATGTCGGCCAGGAGTTCCTCGTCGCTGTATTCGCGTGGTTTCATGCTATTACTCCGGTTTGCCGCAGCAGGACGATGGTTGCAGGAATCGAAATGTCTTTTCCACCTCGGAAATGGAGATAATATATTCTTTAGATTACGCTCTGTTCCCCAAACGGGTCGGTAACTGCCTAACTTCTGCGGCGACAAAGATGAGCCGGCGGAAAGGCGAGAAGGCAATGGTTCGAGTCGGCGTGAAGGCGATGATGATAATCTGGAAGCCTACGGGTAGTATTCCACGGGGAGGTCGGTCTCGTAATCGTCGGAGAAGCGTTCGGCGAGGATGCGGGTCGTGTTTTGGGGAAAGAGCGTCTCCTGCGGCGGGGAGACGAAGACGAGGCGCGCCTCCGGGTGGTGCGGCGCCACTCCGGCGGCGCTGCCGAAGAGCCAGACTTCCCCGGCTGTCTTCGTTTGGAAGGCGGCGCCGTCCAGCGGCAGCCGGAAGGAACGGGGCAGCAGCGGTCGGGCCGCCGCCCAACTCCATTCATTTCCCAACAGGACGAGCGCCGCGCCGTCGCCGCGCACCAGGCAGCCCTGCCGCACCCGCGGAGTGCTCTCGTCCCGCCAGGGCAGGAGCGCCGCCAGGGCCACAGTCGCGACTGTCGCGGAGAGGCCAATCCGGCGCCACTGGGGGCGTCCCCATGCCAGCCGGAGCCCGAGGCCGAGGAAGGCGGCGAGGGAGATCCAGGCCAGCAGCCAGTTGAGGAGGCCCAGGCCGCCATGCCCGCGTGCGTCGGCCAGCACTGTCCAGTCGAAGACACTGGAGCATCCGGCCGAGACGGCCATTCCCGCGAAGGCGCACCAGGCGGCGGGCGCGCGCCGCCATCCCCGCAGCAGGGCGTAGAGGATGGCAGCCAGCCAGAGCGCGCCCGGCAGCCATCCGGCCTCCGCGAGGAGCGTCAGGTGCGAGTTCACCAGCGTCCGGCACTCGATGCCCTCCAGCAGGAAGGCCGAGGCGATGGCGCCGGAGCGCCCCAGGCCCACGCCTGTAGGATTTGCGGCGGCCAGCCGCAGCCCCGTCAGCCAGATGCGGGGGCGGTTCGTCACCGCCGCGTCCAGGCCGAAGCGCCCGAAGACCCCGACGATTCCGAGTACGGCGGCCAGTACGGCGACACCGCACCAGGCGAGGCGCCGGGCGCGGAGGTCCGCCGTCCGGTTCCGCCAGAGGTGCACGGCCAGTTCGGCGCCCGCCACCAGCGCGCCCGTGCGCGAATAGGTCAGGGCCAGCGCCACCGCCAGGGGGAGGCAGAGCAGCCATCCCAGCCAGGCGTGTTTTCGCCATCCCCAGAGGAACGGCAGCGCCATGCAGATGAGCGCCGCCGCATGGTTCGGGTTGTGGAAGCCGAAGCCCCAGCGCGCCAAATCCCCATAGAGGAATATGCTCTTCATTTCGCCTCCCCCCGCCAGAGGCGGCGGATTTCCGGCGTATAGAGCGGATTGCGGAACTCGCGCCCGATGACGCCGCCGACCTGCCGCGTGTCATCCTCGCCGTATTCCAGGGCCTTCGGAGGCCCCGCGAGCATCGCGTCCAGCCAGGCGCGCGCCAGTCGCAGCGCCTCCGGCTGGAGTTCGTGTCCGCCGGGGAAGTTCCGCCACA
>JAEEXV010000320.1 GCA_016287975.1 Lentisphaeria bacterium
CGGTCTGCTGCGCTCACCTGCTCCGGGAGCTGACGGGAATCGAGGAGTTCCAGCCGGACCATGAGTGGCCGACAAGCTTCAAGGCGCTTCTGATGGACATGAAGAAGGCGAAGGAGAGGACGATGGACAGGGGCGCGGACGAGATCAGCCGATACTACAGGCTGAAGTTCGATGCGGAATACGACAGGATCCTGGAGGAGGCCGAGGCAGTCTGCCCGGAGCCGCCCGACCCGCCGAACAGGCGGCGCGGGAGGAAGAAAAAGGGCAGGGCGCGATCGCTCATCGAGCGCCTGAAGTCACTGAAGGACTCAATCTGCATGTTCCTGCACAACTTCATCGTGCCGTTCGACAACAACCAGGCGGAGCGCGACGTGCGCAACGTGAAGACCAAGACCAAGGTGTCGGGCTGCTTCCGCACGGTGGAAGGCGCGCAGGACTACCTGGACGTGATGTCATTCCTGAGCACCGGCATGAAGCACGGCGTCAGCGTGTTCGATGCCCTGACCGCAGCCTTCGCGGGCGACGGCGCAATCGTTCTGCAGTAGTCGCCGACGCGCCTTTTTTGCCCATGGCGGCTTGCAAAGCCATATCGCGCCATTATCTTAAGCATTGCTCGAGAGCCTCACATGGGGTGGGGTTCTGAATAGTTACGGCACGGATTTCTTTGCTGAGCGCATTCTTCCGCGTCAGACGATGGCGGTCAAGTATTTGGGCGAGGGGACGGAGTTGATGGAGAAAAAGGAGACGGAGAGGGCGTTTGAGAAGGTCAAAAAGTCGGCGGAGGCAGGATTGCCGGAGGGCAGACTGGCATTGGGCAGATGCTACGCTGAAGGGATTGGGTGCGTTCAGGATATGGAACTCGCCTGCAAGTGGCTGAATCATCCTGAACTCATCAAGAAATACCCGTTGGCAAAAAGTGTCGTCGGGATGTGTTCTTTGCGTGGGATTGGCACTGCGAAGAATTTGCAGCGTGGCTTTGAGCTGCTGTCGGATCCTGAGGTCGCGAAGAGTCCTGAATTTCTCACCATCTTGGGGCTCTGCCATCTTCAGGGAGCTGGCACTCCGCAGGACTTCGACAAGGCGGCCGAATGTCTTCAGAAGGCGGCGGATGGAGGAAATGAAGAGGCGCAGAACTTCCTGGGTTACGAGAACGGCAAGCGCCCGGAATGGCCGGTGCCGCTTCCGCAGATTCTTCGCAGTTATTGGAAGGAGAACCCCACGCCGTGTTTCTGATTCAGTTTTTGGGGAACAGCCTTAAGGGGAAAGTAACGGCAGGAAGAGGAGTTTGAACGACGATGGCAGTACTGGAGAATGCGAATGTCCATGAGGATGCCGCGTTAACACTTCCCGACCTGCCGGAGAAGGCCTTGGAATACTGGAGGCTTCCGGAGGCAGAGCAGGCGCGGATCTATGGCGCTTCGGAGAGTTTATGTCAATTTGGAACGGCGTGCTTTGTCGCGGGGGGCATTGCGTTGTTGGGGGCGGGGGTGACAGTGTGTAATTTGGATACCTTAGGGCAGGTCTTTTGGCTTGTCCTTTTGGCCTGTTCCGTCATAGCGTTTGCTTTTGGGTGGGAGGCCAGGTCCCTGCGCACCGAGTCATGCCGCAGGTTGATTCGGCTTTTGACATTTGTGATCTCGGTATTTACGTTGCGCTATTTTGCATCCGGGAAAAAGGTCCGTGCGGCATGCGAAGTCAAGGAGCTATTTGCGGAAGATGGGCTGACACATCGGCAAATAACCTATTTATGGCGATGCCATGTGGCGGACGAAATGCCGAGTTCGCAGGAGCTGCCGGAAAGTCGGCAGCCATTTTCGATCTTTGGTCTGCTTGCCCATGCGATTGTGCTGGTCAGCCCCTGGCTTTTTGTCATGGCGGTAGGAGGACTGATCAGTGTGTGCGTGATTCGGGACAATGCCGTGTCTTCGGGGAGAAAGCATTTGGACGACAATGACGAGCAGCGGGCTTTCCAGAAGTTCGAGTTGGCTGCGAGGCTGGGGAGCGAGGAAGGCGAATTCCTGTTGGGGCAATGCTATGCCGAAGGGATTGGTTGCAAGCAGGACATCAGGCGTGCGTTGGCGTTGTTGAACAAGCCCGAGATACTGAAGGCGTCCCCCTACGCCAGAGTCTTCGTCGGATACTGTATGCTGGAAGGCGAGCATCTTAGGAAGAATGTGAATCGCGGTTTTGAGATGCTTTCGGATCCGGAGGTGGCGGATGAACCGGGGGCCCGGTTGCTTTTGGGGATGTGTTATCTTCAGGGCGTTGGCACGCCGCAAAATTTCGACAAGGCGGCCGAGTTGCTTCAGAGGGCGGCGGATGGAGGAGATGAAGAGGCGCTGAAGTTCCTGGGGTATGAAAACGGCAAGCGCCCGGAATGGCCGGTGCCGTTGCCGCAGTTGCTGCGCGAGTTCTGGAAGGAGAATCCCACGCCGTTTTTCTGAACGCGCATTGGGAATGCCAGAACTGTGGTGCGACGTGTCCCGTTTTTTGGGCTGCAGGCTTCGTGGTCTGTGCCAAATTCGCCAATGCGGGCTTATATTATCGCGTTGTGCTTTTCAGGAAGCGTTTTGCAAGGAGAAATAGATCGAAATGACCGAATTAGAAGAGAAGTTGCTGGGCACGCAGGCGGAAGTCGAGGCGGCGCTGCAGTCGGTGAAGGATGACGCGGGGCTGGAGGCCCTGCGGCTGAAATACCTGAGCCGCAAGGGCATTTTGCCAGGGCTGATGGGGCAGTTGGGCAAGGTCCCGCCAGAGGAGAAGCCCGCAGTCGGGCGCACGCTGAACGGCGTCAAGACGGCGATCAACGCGGCCTTTGCGGCGGCGCAGGCGCGGCTGCAGGCGAAGAGCGAGGAACTCGCGGCGGTGGATGTCACGCTGCCAGGGCGCGTGAGGTGCCACGGCCATCAGCATCCGATCACGCAGGTGATGGAGGAGTCGGTGGCGATCTTTCGGCGGATGGGCTTCATCGTCGCGGACGGGCCTGACCTGGAGGATGTGTGGCATAACTTCGACGCCCTGAACGCGCCGCAGGACCACCCGTCGCGGGCGGTCACGGACACCTTCTACTTCGACCTGGAGCACCACGACTACCTGGCGCCGGACACGATGATCCTGCGCACGCAGACCTCGCCCGTGCAGATCCGCGCGATGCAGGCGCATCCCGCGCCTGTGCGCATCGTCTGCCCCGGGCGGTGCTACCGCCGTGACACGCCAGACGCGACGCACGGGATGAGTTTCCACCAGATCGAGGGGCTCTACGTGGACAGGAATGTCTCGATGGCGGATCTCAAGGGAACGCTGGAGCACTATGCGAAGGAGATGTTCGGCAACCAGGTGCGGATCCGCTTCCGCCCGCACTTCTTCCCGTTCACGGAGCCGAGCGTGGAGTGGGACGCCTCGTGCATGATCTGCGGCGGCAAGGGCTGCAAGGTCTGCAAGAACTCGGGGTGGATCGAGATCTCGGGCGCGGGGATGGTCAATCCGAAGGTGCTGGAGGCGGTCGGCTACAACCCCGAGGTACTCACGGGCTACGCCTTCGGCATGGGCATCGAGCGCATCGCGATGATCCGCTACGGCATCAACGACCTTCGCCTGCTCTACGAGAACGACGCGCGCTTCCTCAGGCAGTTCTAGTTTCAACCACACCTTTCAGGAGAAACAATCATGTTGCAGTTTGGCTACGGTCAGGAAGACATCACCCCGAACCGCGGGGTTTCGCTGATGGGCTATCTCAATCCGCGTCCCAATGTCGGGGTGCTGGACCGGCTCTATGTCCGCACGGCGGTCTTCAGCGACGGCAAGGAACTGGCGGCGCTGGCGCTCTACGACCTGTGCCTGCTGCCGAGGAAGCTCTGCCGCCGAATCGAGGAGGCGATCGCGGCGGCGGGGCTGCCAGTCGCGGGCAAGACGCTGATTTCGTGCATCCACACGCATACGGGGCCCGCGGTCTGCGAGATCTTCGGGGAAGGGCAGGTCGATGAGGCGTACATCGACGAGATGATCGCCAAGACGGTGATGGCGCTGCGCCATGCGGTCGCGAATCTCGCGCCCGCGGAACTGCTGTCGACCCGCACTACCTGCGACCATCTGGCCTTCAACCGCCGCTACAAGATGAAGAACGGCCAGACCGCGACCAACCCCGGCAAGTGCAATCCCGACGTCGTCGGGCCGGAAGGCGGGATCGACCCGACGATTCCGATTCTGGCGGTGCGCCAGGAAGGGGCGCTGCGGCTGATCGTCGCCAACATCTCCAACCACACCGACACCATCGGCGGCAACCTCGTCTCCGCCGACTGGCCTGGGCGCATGGAGAAGAAGATCCAGGAGGAACTGGGGACGGACGTGCCTGTGATGGCCATCATCGCGCCGCAGGGCAACATCAACCACTTCGACATCACGACCAAGGCCGACCAGACGAACTACGCCGAGGCGGTGCGCATCGGCGAGGCCTACGCGGCGGTTGTGTTGGCGGCGCTCTACAAGCTGGAGCCTGTGCCAGTGGAGCGCATCTCCGTCGCCGTGACCGAGTTCGAGGCGCCGTATTTCCAGGTGACCGACGCGGAGTACGCCGAGGCGAAGGCCGTCTACGAGGCGAACAAGGATGCCGCGATGGAGCCTGGCGCCGACATCACCAGCGAGGACATCGTCAAGGGCACGCCGTATGTCCTGAAATACTTCGCGGAGGCGGTGCTGAAGTGCCGCGACCACGCGATCCAGGGCCAGCGCTTCGAGAAGATGCTCGCGATCGGCTTCGACCGCGCGATCGGCATCGTCTCCATCCCCGCCGAGCCCTTCATCGAGATTGGCGAGGGCATCCGCAAGGATTCCCCGTTCCAGATGACGGTGCTGGCGGCGCTCGGCATGGGCGAGGTCGGATATGTCGGCATGCCGTGGCACTACGGCCACGGCGGCTACGAGACCGCGCCCGCCCCTGGCAAGGCCGACCGCACGCTCGGCCCCGTGTTCATCGACACCGCGGTGAAACTGCTGAAGCAGGTCGTGAAATAGCGCAGGACGCGCGGGAGGGCCGCGCGCCTCGGGAACAGGGTGGATTGTTCGGCCGTTGTGTGTCGCCGGCGAAAAGCCCGCGGGCCAATGGGCGCTTCACATTCGGGCTGGCTTTGCGGGGCGGGGCAATATCGCGGGCGGCGCCTTCATCCAGCCATGCAAACGACGGGGGGCTCCGCTTCGCTTCGCCCCCCCGCACCCCCCGCTCCGCCCTCGGCGGGGGCGGGGTGAAATCGCGGCAGGCGGGCCAA
>JAEEXV010000321.1 GCA_016287975.1 Lentisphaeria bacterium
AAGTGTTGTCCGCCTCCGCGATGCAGACGCAGTTCTTCGGACTGCCAGATTGCACGGGGAAGGCGTCCGCGGCGCGGGCGCTGCTGTCGGCGGGGCGGCTGGCGGAGGCCGAGGCGGCGCTGGCGCGCCTGCGCGCCGAGATGGCGGAACTGCTGCGGCGGCACTGTCCAGCGCGGACAGGGGGGAGCCTGGCCGAAAACGGCCGTGGCTGGAGTTTCGTGGACGCCCCGCTGGTGCGGGCTTTCCTGCCGACGGCGGAACGGGAGCGCCTTCGCGCGCGGCTGGAATCGGAGGCGAAACGGCTGGCGGCGGGCGGCGGGCCTGTCGCGGGGCGCGACTTCACTTTCTCGCAGTCTTTTTATATGCGGATGTGCTTTGTGGCGCCCGGGCAGTTCCGCTCGCCTGTGACGAAGACAGTGCGGCGCATCGACTATCCGTTCTGGATTCTCGACGCCGAGGTCTCGGGCGAGTTCTTCACGATGTACGCGGGATTTCCCCAGAAGGTCAACTCCCCCGTGCAGGCCGCCGAGTACCTCTCCTGGAACGACGCCCTCCGCTTCTGCCGCAACCTCCATGACGGCATCATTGCGCACAGCCCGTCCCTGCCGCCTGGCTACGCCATCCGCATCCCCACCGAGGAGGAGTGGGAGTTCGCCGCCCTGGGCGGCTGGGCCGACGCGCCGCCGCCCGAAACGCCCATCCCCGTCGATTCCCGCAACCGCGTCCCTGGCGTCGGCGCCCCCAATCCGCTGGGGCTGCGCGACCTCGGCGACAACCTCGCGGAACTCGTCGAGCCCTACGCCGACCTGCCGCCGCCTGGCGTCCCTGGCACCGTCGCCGTGCGCGGCGGGCGCTACTGCGACCGCAAAAGCGGCATCGGCTGGCGGCGCCCCTACACCCGCGACCAGTTCCACATGAAAGGCGGCGGCGGTCTACGCTTCGTCCTCGCGCCCACCGCCCCCGACTACTACGCACGGCAGTGGCACCGCGGGCCGCTCCTGCGGCGGCAGACGGTGGAGGGCAGGCCGTGTCTGGGCTTCTGGACAGTCATCGCGCCCATGGCCTGGCAGAAGGCCCGCGACCTCGCCGCCGTCCTTGGCGCGCGGCTCCCCGAACCCGCCGCGCCGCAGGATCTTCTGCCCCTCTACCAGGCCTTCGCCCTGCCGGAGTCCTTCCCGTGCCCAGTCGGCATCCACGCCGACGGCGGACGCTGGCGCCGCCTCTCCGACGCGGCCGAGGTCTCCCTGCCCGATATCGTCCCCCGTGCCGACCGCGGCTGCCTCGACGCCACCACGCAGGCCTTCCTCCCCATGCTGGACCGCAGTTTCGCCCCCGTGCTCCTGCTGCAATGGCCCTCCGAAGCGGCCTTCGCCGAGCGCGGCGCCCGTCTTCTGGAGCGCGCCTGCGTCGCCCGCGTCGAGCATGAGGGGCGGCGCTTTGCGGTGTGCCGGCTGCCAATGGCGGGCTACGCCGTCCGCCCCTTCGTCGGGTTCCTGGGGCTGCACCAGCCCGTCTGGCGCTCCCGCGATTCCCTTCGCGGAATCCTCCCGAAACTCCCCGCCGACCTGCGCGTCGCGCTGGGGCCCATTGCCTACTACAAGGGGCTTGAACAACTGGACGGCACCACGATCGACCTCGACGGCGAGGCCTTCGCCGACATCCCGCGCAACCCCATCTTCCCCGAAAGCCTCGCCGCCCTCGCCGCCGTGCGGCATCAATTCCACCTCGCCTCCGGCGTCGACGCCGTCCTCCTCGAAGTCGAGTGACGGCGTTTATGGGGCAGAGGTTGACGGTGGCTGCGGTGCCTCGGCGATGGCAAGGCCGCCGTCTATGCCCTGGACTCTGGCATCATTTCACGGATCCAGGAAAAAAACTCTCCAAAGGCTACATTATGAGACAGTCCGTCGGCAACGGATTGCCGCGTGCCTTGAAGCAGGACGGGACCGCAGGATGAAGAAAGGTCGGGACACGATGAAGGATTTGACCACCAGCATCTACACCTTCGAGGATTTGATCCAGGGCAACTTCCTGTATGTGGACAAGACGGAGTATGTC
>JAEEXV010000322.1 GCA_016287975.1 Lentisphaeria bacterium
GAAGGCGAGCTGGCTGAAGAGTTCGGCGAGGTGGTTTTCAATGGGGGTGCCCGTCATGGCGACGCGGTGTTCGGCGCGGAGGGCGCGGGCGGCCTCGGCGGTGGCGCTTGAAGCGTTCTTGATGGCCTGCGATTCGTCCAGGACGACATAGTCGAAATGGATGTCGGCGAGCCGCGCCGCGTCCTGCCGCAGGGTGCCGTAGGTGGTGAATACGAGGTCGTGGCGGGCGAACCACTCTGGCGCGAAGGTGCGGCCGGGGCCGTGGTGGCAGGCGGTTGTGAGGTGCGGCGCGAAGCGTTGGCATTCGGCCTCCCAGTTGAAGAGCAGCGAACTGGGCATGACGATGAGCGACGGTCGGCCAGGGGCGTCGTGGTGTCGCATTTCAAGGAGCGAGAGGACTTCGATGGTCTTGCCGAGGCCCATGTCGTCGGCGAGGATGCCGCCGAGGCCCGCCTGCTGGAGTCCGCGGAGCCACCCGAGGGCGGTCTTCTGGTAGGGGCGCAGGGCGGCGTGGAACTCGGGCGTGGCGTCCAGCGGGGCGGGGGCGGGGAGTGCGTCGAGGCCACGGAGCAGGGCGGTGTATCTGCCGTCGGCGTCGTGGAGTTGTTCGGCGAGGATGGCCTGGAGGAGGGCGGCCTGCCGCTGGCGGAGGCGCACACGCTGGCTGTCGGATTCGCCGATTTCGACGAGGGCGGTGAAGCGTTCAAGCCATTCCTGGGGGAGGATGCCGTAGGTACCGTCGTCGAGCCGCACGCTCTTCTGGCCTTTTCGGGCGGCCTGGAGAAGCAGCGGCAGTTCGGCCTTGGCGGTGCCGAAGTCGAGGGAGGCGTCGACTTCGAGCCAGTCGATGCCGAAACTGGCGACGGTGAAGTCCTTGGAGACGGGGCGGCGGTAGTTCTTGCCTTCGGCGGTGATTTCCCAGCCTGAGAGGACGAGGGTGCGCACGGCGGCGTCCAGTTGCGAGGGCAGCAGTTTCCAGCCTGGATCCTCGTCCCCCCCGGTGCGGGTGACGAGGCGGAAGCCGAGGCGGCGCAGCTCCTCGGCGAGGCGCGTTTCGGCGGCGTAGTCGCGGAGGATGACGCCGCCAGGCGTGGAGAGGCGCTCCTCGTCGCTGTCAGGCGCGCAGGCGGCGCCCGCGTAGTCGAAGGTGAGGTCGCACTGGAGTTGCTCCTGCCCCAGGTGCTTGAAGCGCGCGGCGGCGATGTAGAGGCGTCCAGTCGGCTCGACGGCGCCGACGGGGCAGCGCATGGTCTCGGGGAGGGCGGTGAGGTCGGCGCCGCCGTCCAGCGTCAGGGTGCGGATGGCATTGGAGAGTTCGGCGGCTGGGAAGACGGCGGGAAAAGAGGCCATCCAGGACGCGAGCAGTCCGAAGGCGCGGGAGATGCGGACGGGATACAGGTGGTCGCCCGCGATGACCCAGCCCGCCTGGCCGAGGGCACGCCAGTCGCGGAGGTCGTAGTCGCGCTCTGGCGCGCCGAGCCAGAGGCGGGGGCGGCCGTCAGGGAGCGCGAAGAACCACGGCGTGGGGCCAGTGTGGACGGACAGGCGGTGCAGGCGCCATTGCGCCTCGTCCCGCCTGGCGCTCCAGCGCACTTCCGACGCGGCGGCGAGGGCTTCCAGGAACTCCTGCTGCTTTGCGACGGGGACGGCGCAGGCGTTGCCGCGCGTGCCTGCCGTGTGCAACAGGTGCGGGTGGAGCAACTGCAGCAGGCGCTGGTCGGCGGCGGCGGGGACGGTCGTCTCCGAATCCAGTGTCAATGGCCGCAGCGCCGACTGCCCCTCGGTCGGCCGCCACCAGATCTCGACCCGCAGGTCGTCGGCGACGGCGGCAGGTGTGCGCCCCAGTTCCAGGACATAGAGGATTGTGATGCCGCAGCCTGGGACGATCGGCGGCATGAACGGCGGCGCCTTCGGCCTGCGCGCCTTGGACGGGACGCCGCGCGCGGCCTTCGCCTGCGCGCGCAGATAGCCGCGCTCGTATTCGACAATATTCCCATCCGCATCCACCTGCGTGTCGGCATTGCGGCGACGGCGGGGACGGCGCTCTGGCTCATAGATGAGATCGTCGTCTGGCATGCGGCAATAGGCAGGGAATCAAGGGACCGAAGGGACCGAAGCGACGGAAGCGACCGAAGGGACGGAAGGGACCGAAGGGACGGCATAGAAAACCATCCCCCGCCTTTTCCTGGAATCCCGCCTATCCTTTGTATCCCTTGGTTTACGGGAACAGTTTCCTGGTCGGGGGGAGCGGGTCGTAGGTGTAGGAGATGCCGAGATGTCGGAGGCCGGCCTCGTCGCCGCGCCCTGGCAGATGGGAGAGGTGCACGTCGCAGTGGTTGAGGCGGGTGAGGGCGTCGAGGGCGCGCTTGGCGTAGAGGTCGCGGGAGGCGGAGGCGACGAGGATGATGAGCGCCTCGGAGAGGTTGATGCTGGTGCGGCTGCTGGTGCCGAGGCCAGTCTTGAAGGAGGCGACCGATTCGAGGATGTCGGGCAGCAGCAGATGCTGGCCGCGCGGGATGCCTGCGAGGTAGGAGGCCGCGTTGAGGATCATGGCGACGGAGGAGTGCATGAGGCTGGAGTTGACGCCTGTCATGATGGTTCCGTCGTCGAGTTGGATGGCGGCGCCGCAGTAGATCCCGCCGTCGCCTTTTTTCTCGGCCTCGCAGCGCTTGACGGCCTCGCGGGCGGCGGCGACAACGGGGCGGTCGGTGGTCTTGAGGTTTGCCTTCTGGATGAGTTCGTCGGCGCGTAGGACGGTGGCCTCGCTGGCGCGTCCGAGGTGGTATTCCGCGTCGTACTGGAAGTATCGGCGGATGATCTCCATTTCGGCGGCCTTGCGGACGGCGGCGTCGTCGACGATTCCTGCGGCGATGCAGTTGACGCCCATGTCGGTGGGTGACTGGTAGCCTGCGCTGGAGCCAGAGATCTTGGTGAGCATGGCGCGCAGGAGCGGGAACGCCTGCAGATCGCGGTTGTAGTTGACGGCGGGAATCTGGTAGGCGTCGAAGTGGAAGTTGTCGATGGCGTTGTTGTCGCGCAGGTCGGCGGTGGCGGATTCGTAGGCGATGTTGACTGGATGGTTCAGGGGGAGGTTCCAGACGGGGAAGGTCTCGAACTTGGCGTATCGCGCGGCGCGCCCCTGCTGGTATTCGTGGTACATCTGGTTGAGGCAGGTGGCCATCTTGCCCGAGTTGGGGCCTGGCCCCGTGACGACGACGAGTTGCTGCGTGACGGGGATGTACGGATTGGCGCCGAAGCCCTCGGGGCTCGCGATGCGGTCGAGCTTGTTGGGGTAGCCGTCGATGGACTGGTGCAGAAAGACCTTGAGGCCGTGGCGCTCCAGCCGCTCCTTGTAGGAGACGGCGGCGGGCTGGCCGTTGAAGCGCGTGATGACAATCGCGGTCACCTCGATGCCGTTGGCGCGCAGGTCGTCGATCAGTTTGAGCGCGGCATTGTCGTAGGTGATGCCGAAGTCGGCGCGGATGCGCTTGCGCTCGATGTCCTCGGCATGGATGCAGATGATGATGTCGGCGGCGGTCGCAAGCTGGCGGAGCAGGCGCAACTTGACGTCGGGGTCGAAGCCAGGGAGGACGCGGGCGGCATGGAAGTCGCCGATGAGTTTACCGCCGAACTCCAGATAAAGGCGGCCCTCGCCAGAATGGCTGCGGGTTCGGATCGCGGCGGCCTGCGCTTCAAGATATTTCTCGTTGCTGAATGCGGTTTCCATTTTGGTTCCCTGCAAGAAAAAAGCGAACAGAGGAGAGAATCTTCTGTTCGCTTGTCGATTTGGAAATGCCTTTGGACGGATTATCCTATCGGATCTTGCCCTCGGCGCGGCGACGGGCCTCGCACGGTTTCACGTAGTATTCGCGGCTACGGAGTTCGTCCAGCGTGTCTTCCTTGTCCATCTTCTTGCGCAGATGACGGAGGGCGCGCTCGATCGTGTCGCCCTTGCGGAGTTTGACTTCTGCTCCCATGTGGTAATCACCCCCTTGGCGGGAATTTGTTCCGAATCCTGTGATGAAAGTGCAGCGGGCGTCTCCGCCCCGAAATGTCAACTTGGTTAATGTATCCTCTGCACTGGATTTTGCAACTGCACGCGGCGCGAAAATGCGCGCTATGGCAGGGAGAATTCGATGGTGTATTCCTGGCTGGTGCGGGCGGTCAGGGCGACGGGCTGGAAGAGCGTCTCGAAGGTGGGCATTTTGACGCCGCCGTCCCAGAAGACGAACTGCGAGCAGCGTTCGGCGGGGGAGACGGCGGCGCTCACGGCGAGGGCGCCCTTGCGCCAGGCCATGGAGGCGGGCTTCGCCTGGAGCATCTTCTGGTAGTCGCGGACGAGCCGCTTGCCGCCGAGGATGCGTTCGGGGAAGGCGGGCATGGAGTGGAAGCGGAAGGTGATGTCGCGGCTTTCGCCGTCGGGGTTGAAGACCTTTGTCGTGATGGAGACCTTGGCGGGCGTGAAGCGGTAGGTCTTGGTGAGTTCCAGCCCCGCGTGCACGATGCTGTCCTTCTTGGTGAGTCTGCGGAAGAGGCGCACTTCGAGGGCGCCGTCCTTGGCGGCGACGGCCTGCACGGCGTAGGGGCGGCAGGAGAGGAAGCCGCCGCGGCCCCAGAAGGCGTCGCTGCCAATGGGGCTGGCGTGGTTGACGACGATGCCGTCTGCGGTGACCGCGAACTGCTCGCCGCGGATGAGCCAGGAGACGATGGTGCCGCCGTTTGCGAAGTCCAGGGTCAGGCGGTAGTTCGGCGCGGTGACTTCGGCCTTGCCGCCAGGCTGCGGCTGGAACTGGAGGCCGCCTGCCTTGGCGGGCTTGAGGCCAGTGTAGTCGGGCGGGATTTCGTCGGCGTTGGCCTGTCGGCGGACGGCCTCGGTGCGCGCGGCGGCCTTGGCGATGGCGGGGCGGCGTCGGGCGAGGAGTGCTTCCAGGTCGGCGGCGGTGTAGACGGCGCCCTGCGGGCGTCCCTCGTCGAGGGTGTAGAGATTCCAGCGGAGGGCGCCGACCTGGAGGAGGATTCCGTCGGCGAGTTCCTTTCCAGTGGGGGCGAAGGTCTCGCCGCTGTCGACGGTCCGCAGAGTGTAGGTGGCGTCTGGTTTGAGGCCTGGCAGTTTGAGGCGGAAGAAGCACTCTCCGCCGTCCCAGAAGTTACCGACGCCCAAGAGGATGCGATGGCCGTTTTTCCAGGCGGCGCACTGGAGCATCTCCAAGTCCTTGAGGGCGGGGTGGCGGACGTCGGCGTTGCCGTGGAAACTGCTTTTGGGCAGGTCGCTCACGGGGATGGCGACGGGCGTGGGGAGGCGGGTGCCGCCGAAGCGGATGTCCTCGGTCGCGGCGATGATGCGGTTGGTGCGCGCCATTGCGGCGAAGCCACGGTTGTCGGCGCCGTTGGGGAAGAAGTAGAGCATGGAGCCCTCCCAGCCGTTCAGGAAATAGGAGAGGGTTTCGAAGGCCATCGCCTCTGGAGTGGTGATCCAGGTCTCGACCTGGTGGCACTGCGGGAAGGCGATGAGTTTCGGGCGCCTGGCGGGATCGGGGATGCGCGCGGCGAGGAACTCCTTGACCTCGCGGCCCGACTGGTATGCCTTCAGCTGCTGGCCGATGACAGGTTCGTAGGCGTTGAACATGTTGTAGAAGAGATACGGTCCCCACGAGTTGATCCACGGAATCTGGTCCATGTAGTCGGGGGCGGCGTACTGGTAGTAGAGTTGCCAGGTCGCCTCGCGGAGGCTTTCGCTGGTGACGGCGGGCAGGAAGTGCCCGCCGCCCGCGGCGGCGGCGCGTTCGGTGTTGACGACGACGCGGGCGTTCTGGCGCGAGCGGAACCGTATCCACTGGGGCCGCCATTTGCCGAGGATCTCCTTGGGCCAGGCGGCGCGCACCTGGTCGGCGGGCAGTTTGGAATCGCGGATGAAGGCCTCGCGGCAGCGGTCGCACCAGCAGCCCTGGAAGTTGTCCTGGGGCTCCCAGTTGGAGATGAGGAAGGCGTGGCGCTCGTCCCGCATGCGCCGCGTCAGGATGGAGGCGACGTTCTCCTGGAAATAGGGTTCGTTGGCGGCGGCGACCTCGGGGCAGAGGAAGCCCTTGTTGTAGCCCTTGCCCGCCATGAAGTGGCTGCCGTCCAGCAGGCGGTATTTGACCTCTTCGGGCTTGTCGGCGGCGCCCATGTCGTAGCCGTTGCTGGGGCCTGGCTGGGTCGGCCAGATGGCGGTCTGAAAGCCGTTGCGCTGATAGTTTTCACGGGCGGCCTGGTTGTAGCCTGATCCGCCCAGGGCGCCCTTGGCGGCGTTGAAGCCCATGGCGGCGGCGGAGTCGGTCCAGACGCCGACTGCGTCGCCAGGCAGGATGCAGTTGCTGCCGAAGAAGAATCCAGTGAGGAAGCGCTTGGGCTGGGGGGAGTTCGGGGCGGGGTCGGTGTAGAGCAGGAAGGTGGTCTCCTCGCCATAACGGCCGTTGTTTTGGAAGCGGCAGCGGACGGGGATGGGGGCGTGTCCAGCGGGCAGGTCGGACTGCATCAGGATGTTGCCCAGGGAGACCTCGGAGGTGCCGCGGCCGTAGCGCGAGATTTGCAGGGCGCGGGGCAGCACGGGGATGATCCAGCGGTCGCCTTCCTGTCGGGGCGGTTCCAGGTAGAGGGGGCAGGCGCCCAGGACGCGCACGCCCTTCGGGAGCGTCAGTTCGAGTCGGGGCCTGACGCCCTTTTCCTGGCTGGGGTTGCTGACCCAGAATCCCAGGAAGCAGGCGCGCCCCTGGGGCATTCGGAAGCCGCCTGGGATGAAGCCCCAGGGCATGGCGGTGGCCTTGAGGCCGCTGGTGGCGGCGGCCTTGCGGAGGGCGAAATTGCGGGTCTCGATGCGGCCCATGCCATAGAGGTGCAGGGAGAAGCGCACGATGGTGGTGGTCTCGGGCACCTGGAAGACGATCTGTTCCTTGCGGAACTCGGGGGAGAGGGCGAGAAGGGTCCTGGTCTGCGGCCCCACCTTGACATCCATCTTGGACATGGATTGGATGAATAGGTAGGCGGCATTGCTGCCTGGCTTCTTGCTCAGGCGGCTGCGGATCTCGAACTCCAGGACGTAGGTGCCAGGTTCAGATACCTTGATGTTGCGATAGGCGCCGCTGTGGCAGGCGGGCTTGCCCTTGCCGTCCTGCTGCGGGGCGATGCCCTCTTCCAGCGCCTCCATGAGGAAATTGCCATTGTCGACGGTGCAATGGAACCACTGGTTCAGGTCGGGATCCTTTGGGGTGGGGCCGCGTCGCGGGCCGAGGTTGAAGCCGTAGCGCCAGCCAGAGAAGTCCTTCCAGTCGTTGAGTTTCCCATTGGCGGGCGGGAGGATGTCCTCGCCCTGCGCTTGCAGGGCGGGGATGCGTGCGCGGGAGAGGTCGACGGAGACGCCGCCCTGGTCGAAGGCGGCGTGGAGCATCGTGGCCAGCAGGGCGAGGCAGAGGACGAGGCGCTTCATGGGGTTCTCCTGTCAGAGGCGGTGGGACGTGGCGGGGGAAGGGAGGCGCGGATGCCGAAGAACTACTGCGGCGGCAGTTTTTCCAGGGTAGTCTGGATGTCGAGGGTCAGGGTGTCGTGGGGCTTCAGCGGGAAGGCGCAGCCGCCCGCGGCCTCGATTTCCATGAAATAGGACGGGTCGTTGTAGACGCTGTAGCGGATGCCCTGCGGGAGCGGGGCGGTGTCTGGCGCGGAGTCCGCGATGTCGATATGGTTCTGGCCTGGCGGGAGCGGTGCGGTGGCGCGGGTGACCTGCCAGCCGATTTCAGGGAGGCGCAGCGAGATCTGCGGGGTCTCGGGGCCCAGGGCGACCTGCCAGCGGTCGGTCGCGGAGGTGCGGATGGCGGTGACGCCGTCTGCGGTGGTGCGCAGGGGCGTGGTGTCGGTGTAGAGGTCGCGCACGGGAAAGCCCGCGGGGAGCAGGGCGGTGGAGGCGGGGCCTGAATCGAACTGGCAGAGCGACCACGGGGCGAGCAGGAACTCGCCCTCGGACAAGGCGCGCGCGCCGATGTACTCGATGCTTTCGCGCTGGTCGAAGAGCCCTTTCGCGACGGAGACGGTGCGTCGGAAGATGCAGGGGATGCCGAGTTGACGGGCGTTGACGAGGTCGACCTCCGCCCAGACGGTCAGGGTGTCCGCGCTTTGGGACTCGACCTCGAAGCGAGCGTTGACGAGCGAGGGCGGGACGCGCCAGGCGCCCGTGCCGTATTCATAGCCGAAGCAGGTGCCCTCGGGCGCGGGCCAGATGCCGTCGCCGCCAGGGTTCAGGTAGCCTGTGCGGACGGTCGTGTGCCCTGTGATCGCCGCCGCATTGACGCGGCTCACGACCACGCCGTCCACCGAATAGAAGATGCGGGCCTCCAGATCGGGGGCGAGCACGGCGGAGAGCGGGCCTTTGGAGACGGTGAGCGCGGGACGCCCCGCGCTGCGGAAGAGTTGCAGCAGTTCGGCGAGGGTCATAGGAAACGAGAGGAAGGAGGCGAAGCGACGGAAGGGACCGAAGCGACGGGAGGGACCGAAGCGACGGGAGGGACCGAAGCGACGGAAGGGACCGAAGCGACGGAAGCGACGGAAGATGAGGGTGCGCCGTGTGGCGCACCCTGTGTGCCAGGCTACTTGTCTTTGGGCTTTTCGCCTTCGACCTGGGCGAACTGGGCCTTGTCGGCGAGGGAGACATTTCCGTCGACCTGCCCGTTGTCCAGCGGGTTGACCTTGCGCTTCTTGAGGTCGATGAAGAGCTGGCGCAGGTCGCGGACGCCGCCGATGCCGAACCAGAACATGGTGATGAAGGCGCCGACGCAGGGGACGATGAGCAGGTCGATGAGGTAGTAGTTGCCCCACCACTTGAGCGGCCACGGGGAGATCTTGTTCCAGATGGCGGTGGTGACGAAGAGTCCAAGGAAGGAGTAGACGAAGGAGTAGCAGAACATGCCCCAGGCGATGCACTTGTCGCCGCGGGTGTATTCAGGCGTGATGCCGATGAACTTCTTCCAGAGGTTGTGGAAGGAGAACTTCTCGGGCTGCTTGGTCTCGCCGTCCACGGCGTACTTGCCGCGGTGCAGCATGCGTTCCATGTTGAAGGGCTCCTTGCAGGTCAGTTTGGAGACGACGATGTAGAGCGCCGTGCAGATGAGCATGACCATGAAGTAGAACTCGTAGGAGTTGATCGGGCACTTGGTCGGGTTCATCTCCCACTTGATGATGGGGTTGAAGGGGCGCGAGGCGCGGACCAGGAAGCGGCCGACCGCCTCGTCCCACTTGTGGCGGGCGAGCCACGGGAAGACGACGTCGGCCCAGCGGCGGTTCAGGAAGGCGGTGAAGCCAGAGAGGAGCATGCCCGCGATGAGGCTGGTGAAGGCGCCTGCGGTGGTGCCGAAGCGGCTGTAGAGGCCGAAGATCATGACGGGGCCGCAGCCGCCCATCCAGAAGCTGCAGACCATGCTGACGTAGAGGCTGATGTAGTCCATCTGCGCCATGAAGAAGGAGCCGCAGAAGAAGAAGACGCCGATGGAGATGGCGACGATGCGGATCATCCACATGTGCTGCTTCGGGGTGAAGCCGCCCTTCTTGAAGGGGAGGACGCAGTCCTGCGCGATGGTCAGGGTCGCGGAGTAGATGCGGGTGTCGTCGGTGGAGAGCATGGCGAGTACCATGAGCAGGGCGAAGAGACCGAGGAGGCCGCCGGGGAGCATCTTGCGCATGGAGGTCGGAAGCATCAACTGGTGGTAGAGGGCGCGGAACTGCTGGAATTTGGCGTTGGCGTCGCCGTCGCTGTCCTTGAGCTTGGCCTGCAGGTCGGAGACGAGCTTGTCGTCCTTGGCGGCCTTTGCCGCCTCGATCTGCTGGGTCAGCGGGATGTGCTGCGGGTTCATGCCCTCGAGCATGGTCTGGTGGACGGTGTCGAGATAGGGCGTGTCGAGGTTCTTCTTCTGGGAGAGGCCGTTGGGGTTGTCCCAGCCAGTGATGCGGCCGTTCGCGTTGCGGATGGCGGTCGGGGTGGAGGGGCGGTGATCGTTGGCGGGCAGTGCCTCCACCTTGGCGATGACCTGCTGGCGCAGTTCAGGTGATTCCTTCTCCAGGACCTCGTTGGCGACGCGCGTGGAGATGCGGGTGCGGACGATTTTGGCGTCGCCGCGGAAGTCGTAGTTGTTGAGCAGGGTGATGATGGAGACGCCGATCAGGACGTAGAAGGTGGCGCCGAGGAGGTTGCGCCAGGAGCCCAGGATGTGCGCCATCTTCTGCTCGTGGGCGGTGCGTGCGGCGGAGCTGGTGCCCGCGCCGATCCAGGAGGCGCGGTGCAGGAAACTGGTGACGATGGGCAGCATGACCAGCGAGAATAGGTTGAAGTCCCGCAGGTTCTTGATGTCGGTGGGGTTGAGGAAGCTCTCGCCTGAGACGCGGTCCATCATGGTGGGGACGATTTCCCTGGACCAGGAGAACTTGAAGAGGATGAAGAGGATGAAGAGGGTGAGGAGGGGGTAGCAGCAGAGGCCCTGGATGGCGTCGGTGATGACGAGGGAGAGGGTGCCGCCGAAGCAGATGAGGGAGATGGCCATGATGAGGATGATCACCAGGAGGATCATATAGGTCTGGATGACGATGGGGCCGATATGGATTTTGGAGGGCAGGTCGAGGAAATAGATGAAGAAGCGGGCTCCGATGGCGGGCATGATCATGTTGGCGAGCATCTCGGCGATGGAGCGCAGGCCCGAGGCGAAGATGCGCAGGGGGCGGTTGTAGCGCATTTCGAGGAACTGCCCGAGGGAGAGGGCGCGGGTCTCGCGGAAGCGGTAGGTGCAGTAGCCGGTGAGGCTCAAGATGATCGTCAGCGGCGCGATGAGCCGCGACCAGAAGGTGACCGCGAAGCCGGTCTTGTAGTGGGTCTCGACATACGATGCCAGGGTGATGATGGCGAGCGCGTTGGCGACGTCCCCGATGCAGATGACATATCGTCCGCAGATTCGCCCCGCCGCCAGGAAGTCCGCCACCCCTCTCACATATCGTCGTGAATAGAACCCCATATAGAGGACGAAGGCAAGCGGGAGAAGGACGATGAGGTAGTCGTACCAGTTCATGGCGGATTTTTGGGGGAATGGTGTGGTTTGCAGATGGGAAAAACGGAGGCAGGCCCGCGACGTCGGGCAAAATTGCCTTAATGTAATCACATTCCACGGAGATGCCAACAGGCGAGGCAAAAAAACGGTCCGTGGCCCTTGCGCGCGGCGGATTTGCCCGCGATGGAATAGTCGTCTCAGGCGCAAGCGGCGGCCTCGCCGTCGCGGGCTGCCCCGCGCGGCAGGCGGAATATGGATGCAGGGAGGTGGCTGGGGCGGTCCGCCCCAGCCACGGGTGGCAGTCGTCGGGGGTGCGCTATTCGGGCATCTGGAGGAGGACGCCGAGGGCCTGTCCTGGGGTGGTCAGGAGCATTTCGGCGGCGTCGGCGACCTTCTGGATGGGGAGGCGGTGGGTGACAAGGGCGTCGACGTTGAGTTGCCCGCGCGCGATGCGCAGGGCGATTTCACGGGCGTTGCGCTGCGAGGTGAACTGGACGAAGGTCTGGGGATAGTCCTTGCCATATTCCCAGTCGTGGTCGTGGTAGCCCGCGCCAGTGCGGGAGGAGACGAGGATGTCGAGGTTGCCAGTGGAGGCGCCGCCGTCGACGGGGACGCGGCAGCCGCCGACGAGGACGGCGCGGCCCATGATGTGGCCGTCGGCCGAGACCTTCATGCATTTCTTGATGTCCATGAAGGACTTCTCGGCGTTGCCGCCGAAGGCGAAGAGGGCGAAGTCGAGGCCGTAGGGCTTGGAGAACTGCTGGCTGGCCTCGACCGCGTCGGCGTTCATGAAGTCGACGGTGTTGATGGCGCATTTGGCGGCGATCTCACGGCGGAGCGGGAGGGATTCCCAGCCCAGGACATGCGCGCCTGAGAGGTGGTAGAGCTGCCCCGCGAGGTTGCCGACGATGCCCATGCCGAGGACGGCGCCGTATTCGCCGAGTTTGGGCGCGGTGCGCCGCACGGCCTGCAGGGAGGTCGCGGCCAGCGAGAAGAAGGTGGCCTGCTCGAAGGTGACTTCGTCGGGCAGGGGGACGACCAGGTTGACGGGGACGCAGGCGTACGAGGCGTGCGGGGCGCCGCCGCCCATCGCGCCGACGCGCATGCCGACCTTGAGGTCCTTGACGTCGCCGCAGGTGGCGACGATGGTGCCCGCGGCGGAGTAGCCGAAATGGGCGGGCGCGAGGCTGGCGTCGGGTTTGGCGCGGCGGTTGCGCGGGAGATTCATTTCCGTTCCAGGGCTGATGAGGGTGCAGGCGACTTTGACCAGCACTTCCCCTGGTTTGAGTTCGGGCACCTCTTCCTCGATTGCATCGACACGGCCGTCGCCGTAGACCACTGCTGCCAGGCGTTTCATGTTGCGATTCAGACTCCGCTGTTTTGTTTGCTGTTTGAGCCCCCCTTCCGTCGCTTGGCATAATGTAGCGCACCCCGACGCTCTTGTAAATAGCAAAATGGGGACAAGTTGATGGCAATTTGTGGAAAAACGCGCGGCGAAGCCTCGGGCTGGGACAACTGGGACAACTGGGACAACTGGGACGGCTGGGACGGCTGGGACGGCTGGGACAACTGGGACGGCTGGGACGGCTGGGACAACTGGGACAACTGGGACAACTGGGACGGCTGGGACAACTGGGGTGTTTCTTGAATGACGGTGTAGATTATCGGGGAAACGCATATCGTTGTCAAAAGGAGGAACGCACATGGATTTTACCGCAATTGGAACGGGGCTCGGCGTTGTGCTGGCGGACAATGGCGCCATTGCGTCGATTCGGCGCCATGGGCGGGAGCTGGGGGCTCCTGCGGCTGAGGCGTTCACGATGGAACTGCTGGATCGGAACGGGGAGGCGCTGCGTCTCAGAAGCCGCGAGTTCCGCCGCGAAGGCGGCGTCTTCACGGCTCATCCCGCGATGCCCTCGCTGAAGGTTGCGATCGCCGTGCGCGCGGATCGGGACTTCGTGCGCTTCCGCCCCCAGGTCACGGGCGTGCCAGGCGACTGGGTGGTGTCGTGGATCGACGCGCCCCAGGTGTGCTATCCGCTGCGTCAGGGCATCGACCTGGTGCTGCCGCTGCACGACGGCGTGATCATCTCGGATCCGACCTTGCGGAAGGCCCCCTACCATCCCATCGGCTTTGCGAAGCGCGGACAGCCCTACGGGACCTTCTACCCTGGACGCGCGCAACTGCAGTGCATGGCCTTCTGCCGCGGAGGGGACGGCGTCTATTTCGCCGCGCAGGATCCCCATTGCGCGACCAAGGCGGTCGAATACGAGGTCTGCGGCGAGGCCGTGCGGCTGAGCCTGCAGACCTTCACGGGCTGCGACTTCGGCCAGGACTACCGCCCCGACTGGGACTACGTCCTCGCGGGCATCGACGGCGACTGGCAGTCCGCCGCCGAACTCTACCGCGACTGGGTGGAGGCGCAGAACTGGCTTCCGCCGATGGCGGACTATCCCGAATGGATGCGGCAGTCCCCCGTCGTCGCGATCTATCCAGTGCGCGGGCACGGGCGCGACGTGGGGGAGATGGAGCCCAACTGCTACTTCCTCTACGTGAACGCGATGCCGCACATTCGGCGGTTCCAAAAGGAGTTCGGCGCGCCCATTCTGGCGCTGCTGATGCACTGGGAGGGGACCGCGCCGTGGGCCCCGCCGTTCGTCTGGCCGCCTTTCGGGGGCGAGGCGGCGCTGGCGAAATTCCGCGATGCGCTGCATGACAGCGGCAATCTGCTGGGGCTGTACTGCTCGGGGACGGCGTGGACATGCAGCAGTTCGATTCTGCCTGGATACGCGCCAGGCTGCACGCCAGAGCAGGAGCGGATGATGCTGCGCGGCCCCAAGGGGGAACTGGAGGCGTCGGTCTGCAATGGCCTCCAGAGCCAGCGGCTGGGCTATGAACTGTGCCTGGCCGAGGCGCCCGCACGGAAGATCGTCCTGGACGAGATCCTGAAGATGGCGGACTTCGGGGTGGACTACGCGCAGTTCTTCGACCAGAACCACGGCGGCTGTGTCCACAACTGCTTCGCGCGGGACCACCACCATCCGCCCGTGCCAGGCGGCTGGCAGGCGGCGATGCAGCACGGTGTGATGGCGGAGGCGGCGCGGGAAATCGGGGCGCGCGGGCGAAGCATGCTGCTGGGCTGCGAGAGCGCGGCGGCGGATGTCTACGCGCAGTTCCTGTCGCTCAACGACGCGCGCGCGTCCTTTGTGCGATACTACGGGCGGCCGATTCCCATGCAGCAGTATGTGCTGCACGGGCGCAGCGCCAACTTCGCGGGGAACCAGGGCGGGACGCGCTGGATCTGCGACTTCAGCCGCTCCCCCTACAACCTGAACCGTCGCCTGGCCTACGCCTTCAGCGCGGGCGACCTCCTGAGCGTGACGCTCAAGGAGGACGGCCACGCGCATTGGTGCTGGAGTTACGAGTGGGACCGCCCCGCGCCGCCGCAGCCAATGTTCTGGACGCTGATGCGCAACCTGAACCAGGTCCGCCGCCAGTATCCAGAATACCTTCTCCTGGGGCGGATGCAGAGGGACGCCGCCGCCGTGACGGGCGAGACGTGCGTCGAATATGACTGCGAGGGACGCAAGCGTGAGTTCCCCGCGTTCTGCCATTCCACGTGGCAGGCCCCCGATGGCCGCCGCGCGCTGATCGCGGCGAACTACCTGGACCGCCCGCAGCGGCTCGCCATCGACGGAAAACCGACGACCGTCGCCCCGTGCAGCGCCATTGTGGTTGGTTGATTTTGGCCAAAAGAAGCTTGTTGACGACCGATTTGATTGATTACGGCAAGATGATGAACAGGGACTCCGTTGTGTCGCCGAATCCGTCCGCCAGGCGCTTGACGAGCGGCGCCAAATCCTTGTCCGAATCCTCAAGTTCCCCGTCGGCGGCGTAAACCGCATACGACGTGCCGTGGTCGTCGCACGCGCCCCCTATCCGCGTCGACTGCTCCATGCTTCCCGCCTTGGGTCAGGAGGAACATGGCCATCCGGATGGCCGCGCCGATCTCCTCGTCGCACTCCTTCTGCGACGCCTCGCCTGAAAGAATGCGCGCATACGGAAGGCGGAACGATTTCTCAAGCGCCGGTTCGCGCCACTCGAACTTGAACATGCGGCTCTGGATGCCGTGTCCGCCGACAAAGCGCGTCAGCCCCTCGTCCGATTCAAGTTCGGCGGAAGCGGGGCTTCTACTCCTCGACCGCTTCCGCGTGTTTTGCCGCAATGTCGTTTTCCATGCGTGTCTCCGTTCCCCGTGCCGTCATACCGGCGGTTCAAACATCTTGTGGAAGAACTCGCGCTTGAAGAACGACGGGCACTTCCTCATGTTGCAGTCGTTGACGCACTTGATCTTGGTGTCGGGCTTGATCTTGGTGCCGTCGACCTTTGTGATGGTCACGGTCGGTTTGACTGCTGTCATCGCCTTGAGCTTGCTGGCGTCCAGCCAGTCATGCTTGCCGTACACCTTGTGGTTCGCCCGAAGCATCTCGGCGTAGGCGATGGCCACGTCGATGCGCGCTTGTCGCCTGAAAGTCTTCAGGGGATACCCTGGACTTGATGGTGTCGAGATATGCCCTTGCTGAATCATAGTTGTCACGTTTAATATGTGAGTTGCAAGCGTTGTGAAAATCCTCTTGGGGGATTATGGCATGATATAAAGTGTTCCGTTTGGAATGCAACTCGGAAAGATTGTTTTTTTGGGGGGGAGGGGTAATCATTTCGCGGTGCCTCCTGTTGCCCAGTCTCGCCTGAAGCCGTGTAAGGAACACGGAGGCGGCTGGAGAGAAGAACTGCCCTTCTTCCAGACGATGTCCAAGGGGGACTCCAGTATCGAGCCAAATGGGCGGAAGGCCAGCCCAGACTTCACGCCAGTCGGAACGAAACGATCCAGTGTCACTTCACAGCCGACGCCTTCGCTCGCCTGCGGCTTGCGCGGCGTGGCTGGCTGAAGAAGCCAGGGGAGGTCGTCGCCTGCTGCAACGACGGGCTACGCCCCGTTTGTTTCAAACTGGAGGGTTCCTTGGACGAGAGGAATCATGGCCTGAAGGCCGAAGAACTATGCGTGCCACGTTATCCGTTGAGTTCGGCGACGATTTCCCGCAGATGGCGTGGAATTTCGATTTTCTGCGGGCATTTGGAGAGGCATGCCTTGCAATCCACGCATGCGTCCGCACGGCCCTTTGCAGGCAAAGCCGCATATTCCGTGGTGAATCTGCTGCGGTCGCCGCCTTCGCGGTAGCGGTTGTAGGCGCGGAAGACGTCTGGAATCATGACGCCTGCGGGGCATGGCATGCAATAGCGGCAGCCAGTGCATTTCGACGAGCCAGTGCGCTTCCAGTTCGCGGCCTCGGCGGCCTGTCGGAGCACGCTGCGCTCCTCGTCCGTCAGCGGACGGAAATCCGTGAACGTGCGGATGTTGTCCTCCAGCTGTTCCATGGTGGACATGCCCGATAGCACGACCTGCACGTTTGGCAACGAGCCGATGAAGCGGAACATCCAGGAGGCAGTCGAGGCCTCGGGGGCGGCCTTCCGCAGGATGGCCTCCGCGTCACGGGAAATGCTTGCCAGGGTGCCTCCGCCAAGAGGTCCCATGACGGACACGGGGATGCCGCGTCTTGTCAGCGTCTCATAGAGGGTGTGTGAGGCGGAATCCCAGTCTCGGAAGTTCAGCTGAACCTGTGCAAGGTCCCATTCGGCGGAGGAGGCGATTCGGTCCAGGCACTCAGGCCCGCCATGATAGGAGAATCCGACTCGCCGCACAAGCCCCTGGCGCTGTTTTTCCTTGATGAACTCGTATGCGCCGAGCTTCTGCGCATGCTCCCAGTTGCCGTCGTTCAGCCAGTGGATGAAGTAGAAGTCGAAATAGCCTGCGCGGGTGCGGCGGAGCTGTTCGTCGAATGTTTCCTCCATCTCCCTGCGGCTGTTGAGTTCCCAGGCGGGCAGCTTGTCCGTCAGGAGGTAGGATTCGCGCGGATGCGAGGCGAGGGCCTGGCCGATGAACTTCTCGCTTTCGCCGCCGTGGTACATGTAGGCGGTGTCGAAGTAGTTCAGGCCCGCCGCAAGGGCGCGTTCAACCATCGCCGACGCCTTCTTGCGGTCGATTCCACTGCCGCCTTCGGGGAGGCGCATCATGCCGAAGCCAAGCAGCGGCGTCGAGAAGGGACCGCCCTTGTGCGGACGGCGCGTGATCGGCCCGATGGCGTTTTGGGTTGACTTTTCACTGCCGTTCTCCGACGCCTGGCCACAGGAGATGCCAACGGAGCCAAGAGCCCCCAGCGCCGCGAAGGCAGTCACGCCCTTGATGAATTCACGTCTGTCCATGTCAAATGCTCCTTCCAAGTTGATAGGCTTGTTCGGGATACTTTGTACGATTGACTGCGCCGACAGGCCAGACATCTGACGCGCTGATTTCCGCTGCGGCAATCGCCATGTTCCGAATGAAATCACGTAGGTTCATAATTCCAGTCCGTCTTCACTTCGTCTTAACAAGTTTCGCCTGGCCGTGTCAATCAGGCGGCATCCCGCCTTTAGGGCCTCGTAAACGGCTGTCTCCGCCGCTACGCCGCGAAGCGTCCAGGTGCCCAGGCCAAGCCTTGGCATCTGGAAGCCCGTGTTGA
>JAEEXV010000323.1 GCA_016287975.1 Lentisphaeria bacterium
GTGTAGAAGTTCATGACGGTCGTCGAGAACCGCTTGCCGTTCGGCTGGAGCCCCGCGAATGGCGCCTCGCCCGTGAAAGTCCCCGTGCACAGCCATTGCACCGCGACGGTGGTCTCGTCGGCCACCATCCTCTCAAGTTTCCATTGCACATCGGGGAAGCTCCGCCGCATGAAATCCACGACGCTCAAATAGCCTTTTGCCCCCTGGAGCGGAGCCGGCGAAACCGGCGTCAGGAAAGACGCCGACGGGGATATCAGCTCCTCGCCAAGTGCCAGGTCGTTCGTGTTGATGCATTTCTCGAATCTGCGCATCGCCTCGCGGTTGCGCTCAATTGTTTTCGCGTCAATCATTGCCATGGTTTCTTTTGTCTGTCCGCCCACCGCTTGAATCCGCATCGTCCAATCGGAATGAACCGCATGCCGTGGCCTTGAAAGCAGGTCGCGGCAGAGGAGTCCGTCCTGGATGGGAAGGGGAAGGTCGGTTCATCAAAAGTGGATGCGCTTGTCTTTGATCAATTCCTGCTCTCCAATGAAAGTCAATGGCAGTGACCGCCGCATTTGTGCGCGGTGGCGCCGTCATGGCATCCGTGGCTGCCGCAGGAGTGCGCCGTCTCCCCGTCATGGTGGTGGCACTGGAAGTCGGGATTGGGCGTGAGCGTCCCGTCCAGATACGCCTTCACGACGTCATCCACGTTTCCCGCCGCGCCGCCAATCAACTGTACGCCCGCCTCGGCCAGCGCCATCTGTGCGCCACCGCCGATGCCGCCGCAGATGAGCAGCTCGATGCCGCCGTCCCTCAGCAGCCCCGCCAGCGCGCCGTGCCCCGTTTGGCCGCAGTCCAGAATCTCCTTGGCGACGACCTTGCCGTCCTCGACCGTGAACACGGCGAATGACGGCGTGTGCCCGAAATGCTGGAATACCTCGTTGTTCTCACATGTCACTGCAAGCTTCATCGTGATTTTCTCCTGTATGCTGTGGTTTAGAACTCGAATGCCTCGCCGTCTTCAGGGATGAGCAGGCGCCCCTCCACGCCGCGTTGCGTTGCGAAAGCGCGGATGTCCCTGCGCCAGAGGGTGGCGTGCCCGACATTGTCCATGTGGCTGGCGACGACGGTTGCCTTAGGCGCGGTCTCCAGGACCCTGCCGATGTCCTCCAGCCCCATGATGATGGGGCCGAAGGGCGCGACCTGCGCCCGCGCCGCATTGACGACAATGACGTCGGGGCAATAGTCGCGGATGGCGGCGGCAACGTAGTCGCACCAGACCGTGTCGCCAGCCAGATAGAGCGTCTTCGCCTCCTTCGGCGAACGCATCACCACGCCGCAGGCCTCCCTGCGGATGGGCAAATTCTCGTAGAGGCGTCCGATTTCCCCAGGCTGCCCGTGGATGCAGTCGGTCTTGAGCAGCGCCGTGCCGTTGAAGTCCACGCCGCCGTACTTGAGCACGCGCACGTCGGCGAAGCCCTTTGCGCGCAGCGTCTCCGCGTCGATATCGTCCTGCGCGAAGATTGGCATGCTCTTCGGGATGGCCTGCATGGCCGTCTCGTCGAAATGGTCGAAATGCAGGTGGGTGGCGATGACGGCATCCACCTTGAGGATTTCCTCCACGGGCATCGGCAGGTCGTGGATTGGGCAACGGAGGTCGGGATTTGCCGAACCTGGAATGGGCGGGCAGGAGTCCTTTGGCGCAAGCCACGGGTCGATGAGGAAGCGGCTGCCTCCAAAGGCAACGATCGCCGTCGCGCTTCTGATTTGCTGGAATTTCATGTTATGGTTCTCCTGTCAGTGATGCATTCTTTTCTCGAAGCGGAACATCCCGCCATCGTGGCTGTCAGCCTGGTGGTCATCATGGGGATCGGGGTGGTGGCTGTTGAAGAACTCCACGATGTGGAAGCCGCAGCGGTTCACATAGAAATGAATGTTCCGTTTCTCGAAATACGGCGTGTTGGTCTCCCAGACCTCGACCGCTGGATACAGTCCCTCCACTTTGCGCCAGGCGGCCTGGCCGATTCCCCTGCTGTGCGCCTTCGGATGTACGAAGAGTATCTCCAGTTCGCCATGGCGGCCGTCCACCTTGACAATCAGGCCTCCGACCTTTTCCCCATGGAGCCAGATGCGGTAGGCCTCGCCTCCGTCAAGGCACCGCTCTATGGTCCTTCGGGAGATGATTTCTCCTTGCTCTTCGAAGTGGTCGTCCCTGCGTCCGAACTCCTCAAGCGCGCCGTAGTTGAAAGCGTCCTGGTTGTCGCGGATGAACTGCTCCCTGTCCTCAATTGTCAATGGTCGTAGCTGTATTTCCATGGAGTTGTCCATAATCATCATTCCCTCAATATAATATTTAAAGTTAGAATTGCAAGGATTTATGACAGTGAAAAACCGAGATGGGAGAGTTGAAAAAGGAAACGCAACCTTGCAGGTGTTGCAACTGCCGCTACTGCCATCACGCGCACTACTGGCGGTTCGACGAGGACGACGAGACGTGCCAGGTGGTGATGGAGACCTGCCAGTGCAGGAAGAACCCTCCCAGGGGGGGCGTTTGTCGGAGGCCTGGAGGGGCCGAAAAAGCCCCCTGGGGTGGGTTCTCCCCTGCGAATCAGGGCCTTAGGGCGGCCGGAAGGAGTCGCCTTATAGACCACAGTTGGTTTCAGTGTCCGTCCGCTTTTCTCGGGCTCAAAGCGAGGTCGCGGGGAGGTTCAGGACATCCGCGCGGAGATGCGCCCTCTGGGGATACAGGCTCACCACCGCCCCA
>JAEEXV010000324.1 GCA_016287975.1 Lentisphaeria bacterium
CCGCCAGGCGGAGCCGACACGCCATCTCCACCAGTTCGGTCGGCGTGCATGAACCGTCGGAGGCTGTACTGTGGCAATGCAGGTCAATCATCGCGAAATGCTGTATATTAGGGAAACGCTTTGTCGGCTTTGAATCTTGAATCTTGACGGGACATGAATCTTGAATCCTGAATCTTGACTCGACTTTGAATCTTGAATCCTGAATCTTGACTCGACTTTGAATCTTGAATCCTGAATCTTGACTCGACTTTGAATCTTGAATCCTGAATCTTGAACCTTGGAATTCACTGCCGCCCTCGTTTGGGGGCACTGTGCAGGGAAACTATGGAACCGTGCGATAAAATAGCCGTTTTTCCCCTTTCTGCCCACGCGCGCCGCGCATTTGCGCTGTGCCTGTTCGCGGCCTCCTGCCTGCTCTCCGCCGCCGCCCTCCCGCTCGCCGCCATCGCCCGCAACGCCATCCCATCAGGCGCCGCCAGGCCCCCGCGCCAATACGAGAGCTTCGTCTCGTTCGACGCCGCCTTCGCCGCCGACGGCGCCTCCCGCGCCTGCTGGGACATCCCGCTCCGCCACGACCTCTCCCGCGTCGCCGCCATCCGCCTCCGCCTGCGCTGCCGCAACGCCTCCGTCACCAGCCAGCTCACCCTCCACATCTTCACTGGCAACGGATGGTACTCCGCCACCGTCACCCCGCGCACCGACGGACTCTGGGAAGAACTCGTCATCCCCAAGAGCGCCTTCCAGCCCGAGGAATCCGCAGGACGCTCCTGGAGCCGCTGCACCCGCCTCCGCCTCAATGCCTGGCGCGGCGCCGCAGGCGACTTCCAATGGCAACTCGCGCACCTCGAATTCCTCGCCGGCACCGCCTCCCTCGCCATGCTGCGCGGCGGCCTCGCCGCCACGCCCTCCCGCCCCGCCCTCCAATACGCGAAACTCCTCGGCGACGGCCTCGCCGCAGGCGGCGTCTATCCCGCCGTCATCGACGAGCCCGACGCCACCATCGCCACCCTCCGCAACTATCCCTGCATCCTCGTCCCCGCCCCCGAGGCCTGCACCCCGCAGACCATCTCCCAGCTCACCGCCTATCTCCAGGGCGGCGGACGCCTCATGCTCTTCCACGCCCTCCCGCCTCTCCTCGCCCAGGCCATGCGCCTCCCCAGCGGCAAGTTCCGACGCGCCGCCGAACTGCCGCGCCCCCTCGCCGCCATCCGCACCCCGTTCGGCACCACCTTCCGCCAGAACTCCTCTGGTTTCATGGCCGTCCAGGCCACCGAATCCGAATCCCTCCGCATCCGCGCACGCTGGCTCGACACCACTGGCGCCGCCACCGTCTGGCCCGCCATCCTCCAGTCCCCAGGCGGCCTCTGGATGACCCATGTCTACCTCAACCAGGATCCCGCCCACGCCATCCCCCTCCTCCTCGCCCTCCTCGAATCCTACGCGCCTGGACTCCGACGCGCCGCCGCCGCCGAACTCCTCGCCACCTCCCGCTTCGCCCTCGCCAACGCCGGAGCCGACGCCACCCACCCCAAGGCCAGGAAGGCCCTCCAGACCGCCGAAGCCCGCGCCGCCGCCCAGGACTACCCCGCCCTCTTCCAGGCCGTCCGCGCCTTCCAGAGCGCCCTCGCCGACGAAGTGCTCACCTCCCCCGTCGCCCCCGCAGGCCTCGCCTTCCCGCCACGCGAACTCCGCGGCGCCTGGATGCGCGCCGCCACGGGCCTCCCTGGCCACACCTGGGGCCAGACCATGCGCCTCTTCGCGGGCGCGCATTTCAACGCCCTCTTCCCGCACGTCCTCTCGCCGCACGCCGTCGCCTGGGCGACCGACCTCAGGGGCGTCGGCCGCTTCACCCCCGCCTCCACCGACCCCGTCGCCGAATGCCTCGCCGCCGCCGCCAACCACGGGGTCCAGGTCCACGCGTGGTGCCATGTCCTCAGTCTCGCCGACGCGCCCGAGGCCATCCGCCGCGACGCCGCCGCCAACGGCCTCCTCCAGCGCCGCATGAACGGCACCGCCGTCCCGTGGCTCTGCCCCAGCCGCCGCGAAAACCGCGACCGCCTCCGCGCCATCGTCACCGAGATGCTCCAGCGCTACCGCTTCCACGGCATCCACTTCGACATGCTTCGCTTCGAGGGCAGCGGCACCTGCTACTGCGACTACTGCCGCAACACCTTCGCCAAAACCCTCGACCACCCCCTGCGCGACTGGCCCGAATGCACCCTCGACGCCTCCCGCGACAAGGCCGCCTGGCTCGCATTCCGCAAAAACCAGATCCGACGCCTCCTCGAGGAACTCGCCGCCACCGCCCGAAGCATCCGCCCAGGCATCCGCGTCTCCGCCGCCGTCTACCCTGAACTCGCCAACGCCCGCGACGCCGTCGGCCAGGAGTGGACCGCCTGGCTCCAGCGCAACGCCATCGACTTCGTCTGCCCCATGGACTACCGACCCGCCGTCGCCCTCTTCCAGGGCGACCTCGCGCGGCAGAAGACCCTCCTCGGCCCCCGCGCCAACCGCCTCTTCCCAGGCATCGGCGCCACCACCTCCGCCCTCGACGCCGCCGAACTCCGCCGCCAGATCCAGGCCGTCCGCAACGCAGGCCTCGACGGCTTCCTCATCTTCGAATACACCCCCGCCGTCGCCACCGACCTGCTGCCCGCGCTGTAAACATATTGCCCCCCCTCCTGCACCCTTGCGCCTATATCAATTCCAGCGCATCGGCGAGCGCGCCGACGATATCGTCGATGTGTTCAAGACCGATGGAGAGGCGGATGAGCTCAGGCGGCAGGCCGCCCTTGCGCTGATCCTCCTCGCTGAGCTGCGAGTGCGTCGTCGAGGCGGGGTGGATGATGAGGCTCTTCGAATCGCCGACATTGGCGAGGATCGAGAAGAGCTTCACCTGGTCCACCAGCCGACGCGCCTCCGAAGCCCCGCCCTTGACCCCGAAGACGACCATGCCGCCCGCCCCCTGCGGGAGGTACTTCTGCGCCAGCGGCCCGCCGTTCAGCCCTGGATACTTGACCCATGCCACCTTCGGGTGCGACGCGAGGAACTTCGCCGTCGCCAACGCGTTCTCGCTGTGCTTCCGCATCCGCAGGGGCAGCGATTCCGTCCCCTGCAGGAAGAGCCATGCCGCGTCGGGCGAGAGCGTCGGCCCCTGGTTGCGCAGGCCGACCGTCCGCAGGCGCAGGATGAAGGCCAGCGCGTTGGCGTCGCCCAGGTCGTGCGCGAAGCGCAGGCCGTGGTAGCCGCGGTCGGGTTCATTGTACAGCGCGAACTTCGGATCCGTCCAGTCGAACTTCCCGGAATCGATGACCACGCCGCCGATGCCCGCGCCGTGGCCGCCGATCCACTTCGAAAGCGAATGCACCACGATGTCCGCGCCGTATTCGATGGGGCGCAGGAGCGCAGGCGTCGTGAAGGTCGAATCGACCACCAGCGGCAGGTGGTGCTTGTGCGCGAGTTTCGCATAGCCCTCGATGTCCGCCACGTCCAGCGCGGGATTCCCCACCGTCTCGATGAAGAGCGCCCGTGTGCGCCCGTTGATCGCCGCCTCCGTCGCCGCGAAGTCGTTCACTGGCGCGAAGCGCACCGTGATGCCCTGCTGCGGCAGAATCGCATCGAACTGCGTGAAGGTGCCGCCGTAGAGGTTGCTGGCCGACACGATCTCGTCCCCCTGCTTTGCGATGTTCGTCAGCGCGAAGTAGATCGCCGCCGTCCCCGAGGAGAGGGTCAGCCCTGCCGCGCCGCCGTCCAGCGCCGCCAGGCGCTTCTCCAGCACGTCGTTGGTCGGGTTCATCAGCCGCGCGTAGATGTTGCCCGACTCCTTCAGCCCGAACAAGTCCGCACCATGCTGTGAATTGCGGAAGTTGTAGGCGGTCGTGCGGTAGACGGGCACCGCCCGCGCCAGCGTCGCCGAATCCGGCTGCTCCTGCCCCGCGTGGATCGCCAGGGTCTCAAGATGGTATTTCCGACACTCGCTCATGTCTCACACTCCTTCCCCCCTCGCCCAAGGTTGAAGAATCCCCCCCTCCGCGCCCGATGATCCGCTATTCGCTGAACAGCCACGTCGAGAGGTAGCGCTCGCCCGTGTCGGGCAGCAGCGCCACGATCCGCTTGCCCGCGAACTCGGGACGCTTCGACAGTTCCAGCGCCGCATACAGCGACGCGCCCGAACTGATGCCGACCAGCAGCCCTTCCTTCGCCGCCGCAGCGCGTGCCGTCTTGCCCGCGTTCTCCGACGACACCTGGATCACCTCCGTGATCAGACCCGTGTCCAGCACCTTCGGCACGAAGCCCGCGCCAATCCCCTGGATCTTGTGCGGACCAGGCTTCCCGCCCGACAGCACGGGACTCGTGTCCGGCTCCACCGCGAAAACCTTCACCGACGGATTCTGCGAGCGCAGGTATTCCCCGACGCCCGTCAGCGTGCCGCCCGTCCCGACGCCCGCGACGAAGGCATCCACCTTGCCGTCCGCGTCCGCCCAGATCTCAGGGCCCGTGGTCGCCTTGTGGTACGCGGGGTTCGCGGGGTTCTCGAACTGCTGCGGAATGAACGAGCCGGGATTCGCGTCCCGCAACTCCAGCGCCTTCGCGATCGCGCCCTTCATCCCCTGCGCGCCGTCCGTCAGCACGATCTCCGCGCCGTACGCCTGCGCCAGTTTGCGACGCTCGATGCTCATCGTCTCAGGCATCGTCAGGATCAGGTGGTAGCCCTTCACCGCCGACACCAGCGCCAGACCAATGCCAGTGTTGCCGCTCGTCGGCTCGATGATCAGCGCCCCGGGCTTCAATTGCCCCGCCGCCTCCGCCGCCTCGATCATCGCCAGCGCAATTCGGTCTTTCACCGAACTGCCAGGGTTGAAGTACTCCACCTTCACCAGCACTTCCGCCCCGCCCTCGTTCAACTTCCCGATCCGAACCAGCGGAGTGCCGCCGACCTTCTCCAGAATGCTTCCGTAGATCTTCTCGCTCATCTCTTCTCTCTCCTTTTTTGTAGCGGTTTCCAAAACGTCCCCCAGACATCAAAAAAACAACCACCACTGAAGTAGTGATTGCACTTAAGATAACCCCTCTTTTCCAGATTGCAAGCCCTCTCTGTAAAAAATCTACCATTTTGTTGGATGTTTTTGCTCGCCACCTCATTTTCTGGGAGCGCCGCCTGCTTCCGCCCAACCAAACCACTACCTTTTTTGGGAGAGATTCACCCGATTCCACTCCCGCATGGTATATTATCTCCCAGACACCATTGTGGAACCGCCTCAAAAATGGGGCGGCACAGAACGCCTGGGTCCTGGCCCCTGACCCCTGGGCCCTGGGTCCTGGGTCCTGGGTCCTGGGTCCTGGGTCCTGGGTCCTGGGTCCTGGGTCCTGGGTCC
>JAEEXV010000325.1 GCA_016287975.1 Lentisphaeria bacterium
ATCGCCGCCATTTTCATTCCCGAAGATGTTGCCACGGCGGCCTCGCCGTGGCGGTCCGCCGAGCCTGCGGTGACCAATCAGGCTCGCCACGGGGCGCAGCTAAGGGCTTCGGAATCGACTGCCGCCCATTCACCGAGCCGCCACGGCGAGGCCGCCGTGGCAACCATTTTCGGAATCTTCAATCAGGCAATCGCCTACCCTCTTGGGGGACAGAGCGATTCAAAAATAGCGGGGGGCGGTGAGCGCCGCCGCGCCGTGGCTATGGGGCGCTATTCGGGGCGGGCGGCGTGTTCCCGAGCGTAGTCGTTCTGGCCTTTGCGGGTGCAGAACTTCTGGAGCCAGCGTCGGCGGGCGGCCTTGAGGAGGAGTTCGGGCCAGGCGGAGGGATGGGGGAGGAGGGCGAGGCAGTCGCGGGCGGTCTCGGCGAGGAACTGCCGCCAGGCGGTGGCGAGGGAGACGGTGCCGCCGAAGATGCGGCCGTTGGCGTAGCCCTCGTTGTAGAAGCGTCGGCGCAGTTCGGCGAACGAATAGTTGTGGGAGTGCTCGGCGACGGCGTCGGCGGCATAGCGGATGCGCCCGCCGCGCTGCACGGCGCGCCAGGCCCATTCGACATCCTCGGAATAGCGGATGCGCTCGTCGAAGGGATGGGCGAGCAGGTCGGCTCGGCGGATGGCGGCGGAGGCCAGCGAGAAGAAGAAGCCCCAGGTGGCGGCGATCCGCCCGTCCCCGAAGGCGCGTCGATAGTCCTTGCGCACGAGCCACTCGGCGTCGGGGCGGGGGATCTGCTGGCCGTAGACGGCGCAGACGCCTGGATCCTCCTGCAGCGGCGCAACCAGCCGCGCGAGGTAGTCGCCGCCCTGCGGAATGGCGTCCGCATTGTTGAAGACGACGAATTCGCCGAGGCAGTGGCGCACGGCGGCGTTGAGGGTGCGCCCGGGGAAATAAGGGCCGTCGGGCGGGGGGATGCGGCGGATTTCTGGCTGGAGGGCGAGGCGCTCGGCGGTGCCGTCGCTGGAGTGGTCGTCGATGGAGACGATCTCGAAGCCGCCCGCGAGATCCTGGGTGGACAGGCGCACGAGGGTCGTGCCGATGAATGGCGCGTCATTGTGCGAGCGCATCACGACACTGACCAGCGGGGCGGCCATGGCGGGGCGGCGGCGGGAGGTCAGGCCTGGGGCGGCTGCGGCGGCTGCTGCGTGGCCGTCGCGGGCTGCGCGGCCGAAGCGTCCTTATAGAACGACGCCAGGGCGGCGGGGACGGAGTCGTAGATTTCGAAGATGCGGCTGACCTTGGTGATGTCGAAGACGATGCGGGGGCGGCTCTGGAGCCCCGCAATCTTCAGGATGCAGCGCTGCGTGGTGGCCTGCTGGAGAGCCCAGACCAGGACGCCGAGGCCGCTGGAGTCGATATAGTCCATCTGCGAGAGGTCGAGCAGGATGAAGCGGTTTTCCTCAAGGTGGGTCTGGAGGTCTTCACGGAGATTCTCCGCATACGCGGCCACCAGTCGTCCCGAGATGGAGACTTTCAGCACGTCGCCGACTTTTTCGAAACTCGTATTCATAACCTAACTGGCCTTTGTAGAATGTGTTGGAAGGGACATGCAAGGGGCGTGTTCTTCGGAAATCTTGCAGCGGGCAGTAATTAATATAGCCATGGCAGGGGAATTTGCCATTTGCAAGGTTATATTTTAGGGAATGCCGCGTGGCGGGAAGCGCGCGGACACCGTCCTTTCCAGGAATCCCCAAGCCCCTTTCATGTCGTCCGACAACAAAACCAATGTATTTGCCTGGGCCGCCAACCTGGTGCTGCTTCTTGCGCTGAAGTTCTCAGGCACGTTTGGCTGGCTGGTCAGCCTGGCCATCCACGCGGTCGTCCTGGTCGCCATCGCCGCGTGCGTGCGCCGCGAGCCGCCTCCGCCCGAAAAGCCCACGCTGATTGACGTCACCCTCGTCGAATTGCCGCCCGCACCCCCCGCCGTGCCCGAACCAGCCCCCCCGCCCCCGCCGGTGAAGAAGCCCGACCCTCCGAAGCCCGAGGTGAAGAAGCCCGACCCTCCGAAGCCCGAGGTGAAGAAGTCCGACCCTCCGAAGCCCGAGGTGAAGAAGCCCGACCCTCCGAAGCCCGAGGTGAAGAAGCCCGACCCGCCGAAGCCGGAGGTGAAGAAGCCCGACCCGCCGAAGCCAGTGGTGGTGAAGAAGCCCGACCCTCCGAAGCCAGTGGTGGTGAAGAAACCCGACCCGCCGAAGCCGAAGCAGCCGTCATTGCAGGAGCGGATGAGAGCGGCGCAGGCGGAGCAGAAGGACAAGATGGCGGAGCGCGAGAAGCAGGCGCAGGCGGAGCGGCGTCGCCGTGAGCAGATTGAGACGCAGCGCCGCGCGGCGGAGCAGCGCCGTCGCGAGGATGCGTTGCGGCAATTGACGGCGGTGACGACACGCACGAACACGGCGCGCCCCACACTGGCGTTTTCGACCACGAAAAGCGGCGCGAATTTGCCGACGGGGGTTTCGCCGCGCCAGTTGAGCCAGTACCAGCGTTACATGGGACTGGTGGAGGTTCGGTTGGCGCCGTTGTGGGAGGAACTGGGGCCAACGGGGCTGTCGGGGATGCCAAGCGATGTCACGGTGCAGTTGACGGTGCGCCCGGACGGGACGGTGGTGGCGCGGCTCTTGTCGGGGCGCTCCGACAATGCGCAGATGAACGCGGCGGCCCAGCGGTTTCTCAAAGAGTTGCGTCGGCTGCCCGCGTTTTCGGAGGCTGGGCTGTCGGTCTCGACGGCTACGATTGTCATCGAGTTCCCTTTGGGATACAGCCGCGAAAACCGCAGGTGAACGGAGGCAGGATCGGCGATGCGCAAGGCTTCGGGAAAGTCAACCCCCTCACCATTGAAGGTGCGCCTGGTCGGGCGCAACTGCGCGGATTTGCGGCCGCTGCTGGAGCGCTTCCCAGTCGAACTGCTGCCCGAAAAGTCCAGGACGCGCCCCGATCTGGTCGTCTCGTCGGGCGGGGACGGCTCGCTGCTGGGGGCGGAGCGGGAATACCCAGGGGTGCCGAAGTTCCCGATCCGCGACCGCGCGAACAACCCCAAGTGCCCGCTGCACCATGAGGAGAAGATGCTGGCGGAGTTCTTCGCGGGGCGGCTGGCCGCCCAGAGCCTGCCGCGCATCGTCGCGACCCTGCCCGACGGCACCGAACTCATGGGGCTCAACGACATCGTCCTCTCGCGCAAGAATCTCCTGGCGACCATCCGATACCGCATCCGCCAGGACGGGCGGATGCTGCGCCCGCAGGTCATCGCGGACAGCCTGATCCTCTCCACCGCCTTCGGCAGCACGGGATACTTCCAGAGCATCACCCGCGGCAACTTCCAGCATGGCCTCGGCATCGCCTGCAACAATCCGCTGGACGGCGAGATCTTCACGGTGCTTCCAGAGGACGCCGCGCTGGAGGTCGAACTGCTGCGCGGCCCCGCGGTCGTGATGGCGGACAACAATCCGCGGCTGGTCTCGCTGGAGACGGGCGCGCGCATCGGCATCCGCCTCAGCCAGGGGCGCACGCTGGTCTACGGCCTGGAGGCCTTCCGCTGCCAGGAGTGCTACTTCCTTCGCCGCAACGGGAAATAGTCTCCCGCCGCGGCCGTTTTTCGTTTCACCCAATTGGACAACCTGCCATGTTCTTCTACGCATCCGCAATCGTCTTCCTGGTGGCCTACCTGATGGGCAGCATCCCGTTCGGCTTCCTGATCTGCATGTACAACGGGGTGGACATCCGCACCAAGGGAAGCCACAACATCGGCGCGACCAACGTCACGCGCGTCATGGGCTCCACCTACGGGCGGCTGTGCTTCGCGCTGGACTTCCTGAAGGGGCTCTTCGCGGTGGTCTGCGTCGGCGGCCCCCTGGGGCGGGCGCTGGGCGTGGGGGCGGACTGGGGATGCATCGTGGGGGCGGCGGCGGCGGTCGTCGGCCACATCTATCCGTTCTGGCTGGGCTTCAAGGGCGGCAAGGGGGTCGCGACCAGCATCGGCGTGCTCTTCGGACTGGCCATCTGGCCCGTGATCATCGCGCTGCTGGTGTGGTATGCGGTCTACCGCAAGACGCTGATCGTCTCGGTGGCGAGCCTGGCGACGGCGGCCGCCGCGCCCTTGGCGGCGGTGCTGGTGCGGTGGCTGAGCATCGAGCGCATTTCCTGGCACGCCATCCTCCTGATGTTCATCCTGGGCGGGCTGATCTGGTGGCGGCACCGCGAGAATATCGTGCGGCTGATCCATGGCGAGGAAAACGCCTTCCGCAAAAAATGACGGAGCATACGACAATGGGACTGGACGGGAAGATTGTTGCATTCGACGGAATGCGGGGGGCGCTGTGGATGGGCGGCGCGGGGTTCTGCCTGCTGCGCCGCGAGGTGACGCTGTCCGCCCCCCCGAAATCCGCGCGGCTGCGCGTGATCGCCGATCCGCACACCTACGCCAAGGAAAAGTGGATGGGCGCCAAAAAGCAGCCCGTGCCGACCGAGCTCCTGGGCGGCAGTTTCCTGAAATACCGCCTGGTCGTCAACGGCGCCCTCGCGGGGGCGGGGCCGCTGCGCCCCGTCGAGGACGAGGTGCCCGTGCTGCAGGAATACGATGTCACGGCGCTGCTGAAGGCAGGCGCCAATGTCCTGGGCGTCTTCGCGCGCGGCGAGCACCGCGGCGTGATGCTGGAACTGGACGTGGACGGGGAGCCCGCGGCGCTCTCGGGGCCGCAGTGGCGGCAGTTCCCCCTGGAGCGCGTCTACTCGCCCGTCTGCTGGCGGCACCCTGCCTTCGAGCAGATGTTCAAGGGCGGCGTCGGCCCAGGCGAATACCCTGAGCATATCGACGGCACGCGCTTCCCCTTCGGCTGGGAGACGCCTGGCTATGACGACTCCCGCTGGGAGGAGCCCTGCTGCGAGGACGCGCCGCCCGCGAACGTCGAGGTGCCTGAATACGCGCACTACGAACTGCGCGTCGTACAGCCCGCGTCCTGCCGCCGCCTGGAGGACGGGGCTTGGCTGGTGGACTTCGGCCGCGAATGCGTCGCGGGCATCGAACTCGCCGCGCCCGGGGGCGAAGTCGAACTGCGCCTCGGCGAGGAACTGCTGGAAGACGGGCATGTGCGCTACCAGATGCGAACCTTCAACTGCTACCAGGAGTGCTGGACTTTCCCCAAAGGCGGCGCGACCCTGCGCCACTTCGGCCTGCGCGCCTTCCGCTATGCGGAACTGCTCGGGCTGGAGGCCGCCCCCGAGATCCGCGCGGTCACCGTGACCGCCCCCTTCGACGAAAGCCGCACGGAGTTCCGCTGCGCCGAACCACGCCTGGAGGCGCTCTGGGGCCTCTGCCGCGACACCATGCGGGACGCCGTGCTGGACGTCTTCGTCGACTGCCCCTCCCGCGAGCGCATCGCCTACGAGGCGGACAACTACATCGCGATGCGCACGCACTTCGCGGTCGGCGGCGACCTGCCGATCGTGCGGCGCACGCTGCGCTACCAGCTGACCCATCCGACCTGGCCGATGGAGTGGCGACAGTTCGTGATCCCCCTCTTCCATGAATACGCGCTGCATTCAGGCGACCTCGCCCTCCTCGACGAACTCTATCCGCGCCTCGCGGAGCATCTCCGCTACGAGGACTGGGAGGACGGGCTGGTGCGCAAGTTCCCGATGAACATCATCGTCGACTGGCCCGAGCCCTCCCGCGACGGCTTCGTCTTCGGCGACTTCTGCAATGTCCCCAACGCCTTCGTCGCCTGGAACCTGCGCCTGATGGCCGAAATCGCCGCATGGCTGGGCCGCGACGCCGACGCCGCCAGGTGGCGCGCCCAGGCCGCCGAGATGGCCGCCGCCTTCAACCGCCGCATGATGCGGGACGGACTCTACGTGGACAACCCCGCCAGCACCCACAGCTCCCTGCACGCGAACCTCTTCCCCGCCGCCTTCGGGCTGCTCCCCGCCGACGCGGAGGACAAGGTGCTCGACTTCCTGATCGCCAAGGGCATGGCCTGCAGCGTCTATGCCGCGCAGTTCCTGCTGGACGGACTCTACCAGCATGGCCGCGCCGAGGCGGCGACGAAACTGCTGCTCTCCGACGGGCCGCGCTCATGGCTCAACATGCTCAGCCAGGGCGCCGTCTGCACCCTGGAGGCGTGGTCTCCGAAGGACAAGCCGAACGCCTCCTTCGCCCATCCGTGGGGGGCCGCGCCCGCGAACCTCATCGTGCGCCATCTCCTGGGCGTGCGGCCGCTCGCGCCTGGCTGGCGCCGCGCCGCCGTCCGCCCGCAGGCGGACTTC
>JAEEXV010000326.1 GCA_016287975.1 Lentisphaeria bacterium
ACGCCCAGCGCCCCGACGAACTCCTGCAGTACTCCATCCTCGTCGACGGACGCCGCGTCGACTACTCCTCCGGCAGCCAGTACACCTACGTCAACGGCGGTGGCGTCCCCTTCGAGTTCCCCGAAATCACCGCCGCGGGCCCCTACCTCCTGCGCAAGCGCGGCGACGCCACCCTCCTCACCCCCGTGCCCTTCAAGAAGGCTGAACTGGTCAAGGGCCTCTCCGCCACCCAGGCCACCCCCTGCGCCGCCGACGAAAAGCCCGCCGCCCCCGCCGCCAAACTCGATTTGACCGACGGCGGCGCAGGAAACATCAACATCGACGGCAAGGCATTCCACTACCTGCTGAAATAGCAGGCGCCCCGCTGGTGCCCCGCCCCCGCGTGCCGCCCCTGGGGGGTGCGGGGGGCGGAGCGAAGCGGAGCCCCCCGTCGTTTGCGTGCGTGGCAGAAGGCATCAGCCTTCAACACAACCCAGCCCCACAACGCTCGCCGGCGCCGCAGCGGCGCCGCACGGGGGCCAGCCCCGCAATGCTCGCCGCATCCCCCTGCCGAAATGTTCCGTGCCGGGCCATTCTTGGCCCAGTCGTCCCCACCCCAAACCATCCCCGCATCATGAAACCCCGTATCGCCCTGCTCTGCGCGCTGCTGTCCGCCGCGCTCTTCGCCGCCCCGAAGCCCGAATGGAAGATCCGCCCCTGGGAGATCATGCAGGGGCTGAAGCCCCGCGGCGTCCAGCTCTGGCGCCTGGACCAGGACGGCCTCGACGGCTGGAAGGTCTCTGGCTGCGGCGCGACCAAAGTCGAGGCCACCGACCTCACCAAGCTCTGGGGCGAGAAGGTCGCCCGCGTCGACTTCGACAAGGAGGGCCCCGTCCTCACCGTCACTCCGCCGAAGCCCCTCCCCATCCCCGAGGATGCCGACGGCCTCGAAATCTGGCTCTACGGCCCCGTCAACCGCGGCCAGGGCAGCAAGCCGCAGTTCTCCATTCTCGTCGCCGACGCCGCCAACAAGCAGCGCCGCCTCTACTCCACTGGCGCGGGCAGCCGCTGGGCCAAGAACCGCTGGTGGGGCACCACCGCCGCCGCCTTCCCCAAGGATCTCCAGCGCCCCCTGAAGTTCATCAGTTTCTCCATGCACAAGCCCCGCATCGCGGGCCCTGACTTCTTCTGCTTCGACCAGATCAACGCCTTCCGTTTCGGCAAGTTCGCCATCCCTGACACCAGCAAGATGAACCTGGGCTTCCCGACCACGCCCGACACCATCCTGCCCTCCTCCGCCGCCATCGGCTCCCGCAACGAACGCCGCAGAGACGGCAAGTCCTGGCTCTTCACCTACACCGGCAAGGACGCCAAAATCGCCTATCGCTACACCCCGAAGGACGGCACCCTGGGCGACTTCACCGCCTCCTTCAACGGCGGCAAGCCCTTCCAGCCCGCGAAACTCGGCGGCCCCCGCGCCAAGGTCGGCAATGTCGTCTTCGCCCCTGGCGACCCCGCCATCAAGGCCACCCTCCTCTCCACGGGCTTCACCACCAACCACCTGGTCTTCAACTGGCGCTGGTCCAAGGACGGAAAGCACCTCGACTTCTCCTACACCATCTCCTGCAAGGGCAAGTCCATCGTCGTCGTCGCCGATTCCCGCCAACTCGACATCACCGCCTTCGACACTGGCGCCGTCGCAGGAGTCCGAAAGCCGCAGCTCTTCGCGCTGACCTACCTCCACAACCGCTGGAACTACCCGCGCTTCCTCGCCACCCCTGACTTCCTCGCCTCCGCCTTCTGCGACTGGTACACCTCCAACGCCTCCTCCTGCGTCGAGGGCAGCAGCGTCCACGGCCTCCAGGGAGCCACCGTCCTCGGCCCCGACACCGCCCGCCTCATGGGCGGCACCGCCTACATCCCCAAGACCGACGGCAAACTCAATCCGCTCCACGAGCGCTATGTCTTCACCGTCTCCCGCGACCTCGCCGACATCCTCCCCAACATCCCCAACCCACGCGCCAAGTTCTACGACGAGATGAGCCGCCTCGTCTGCTTCTCACGCGCCTACTCCCTCCAGGGGCAGCCCGCCCACGCCGACCAGGAACTCGCCTTCTGGACGAAGATGAAGCAATACGGCATGACCGACCTCTTCCTCCGCTACCACTCGGGCCTCTTCCGCACCCCCCTCGAAAACAACCGCACCACCTTCGAAATGGCCGCCTCCCGCTCCAACGGCGACGACGCGGTCGTCGTCAAACTCGTCGACGGCCTCCGCGCCCTCTTCCCGCGCGTCGGCGTCTACCAGGACAACCGCATCATCGCCCCCAACGACCCCCTCTTCGACTACGGCCTCGTCAGCCGCTCCGCCAGCGGGCAGTTCGTCGAGGGCTGGGACGGCTGCTTCCGCCCCAAGCCCGCCATGATGCTACCCCTCTCCAAGGCGTTCTTCCCGAAGTTCCTCAACAAGTACCACTTCAACGCCGAATACCTCGACGAACTCACCAACGCGCCCCCGTGGGCCGACGTCGACTTTGACGCAAGCGTCCCTGGCGCGGGCACCTTCTCCCGCGTCATCCGCGACTTCGGCGCCGTCGCCCTCCTCCACCGCGAACTCTTCAACGGCCCGATATGGAGCGAGGGCTGCGCCGCCTTCTTCTGGGCGGGCCTCCTCGACACCGACTATGCCGTCTCCAACGACACCAAGGCAGGGCTCCCCTTGATCGTCGACTTCAAACTCCGCAAGATCCTGCCCCTCGAGACCTACAACGGCGCCGACTGGCCCGTCGACGCGGGCTGGGACGCCGACCGCCTCGTCGCCACCGAGATCGCCGAGGGAAACATCGGCATCCTCATCTTCGGCAACTACCAGCAGGGCCTCGCCGTGCGCACCGACAAGACCAAACTCGACCTCTTCCTCAAGAGCTACTTCATGATCCGCCAGGTCCAGGAGCACTTCTGCGCCTCACCCGTCGCCGAGATCAAGTACTTCGTCGACGGCAAGCTGATGACCGCCTCCGAGATGCTCATGGCTGGAAAGACCTCCCAGAACCGCATCTACGCCCGCTACGAAAACGGCCTCGAGACCTGGGTCAACCGCGCACCCGAGGGAGACTGGACCATCCAGGTCGACGGCAAGACCTACGTTCTGCCCCCTTCTGGCCACTTCGCCCGCAGACCTGGATATCTCCTCCAGTACTCCGCACTCGTCGATGGCCGCCGCGTCGACTACTCCAAGGGACACCTCTACACCTACCTCAACGGCGGCGGAAAGCCCTTCGCCTTCCCCGAGGCCACCGTCGCGGGCCCCTACCTCCTGCGCAGGCGCGGCGACGCCACCCTCCTCACCCCCGTCCCCTTCCAGAAGCCGGAGCGCATCGCGCGCCTCGACGCACGCACCGCCACCCCCTGCGCCCCCGACGAAAAATCACTCGCCGCCCCCGCGCCCATCACCGCCCTCTCCATCGACGGCAAGGCATTCCACTACCTGCTCAAATAGCCATTGGCCCGCCGGGCACAGCCCGGCCGCACACGCAGCCTGCATTTTTCCCCCGCGCAGATTCGGCGCGCGGGCGGCGGCGCGTGCCGGGCCATTCTTGGGGACATTGGCCCGCCGGCTTTTCGCCGGCGGCACACAACCGCCGAATTTCCCCACCCCGCGCAGATTCGGCGCGCGGGCGGCGGCGCGTGCCGGGCCATTCTTGGGGACATTGGCCCGCCGGCTTTTCGCCGGCGGCACACAACCGCCGAA
>JAEEXV010000327.1 GCA_016287975.1 Lentisphaeria bacterium
CCGCGCATACGAAAGCCCACTACCCCATGCCCCCGCCGCCCCCCCCCTTTTCCGCGCCCGCGCCCAGCGCGCCCCTTCCGTGCCGCCGTGCCATCATCGCCCCCCCCGCCCCGGCCGCCCCCCCCGCCCCGCCCACCATGCCGACCATGCCGCCCAGGCCGACACACGGACCATGCCGACCATGCCGACCATGCCGACTGCGGCTCGGCTCGCCGACCATGCCGGCCATGCCGACAAACTGCCCACCCCGTTCCGCCCCGATGACCATCCTTCCTCCATCCATTCGCCAGCGCCATTTCGACGGTCCAGGCGGCATTCTGGAACTGCTTCCCATCGCCATCCCGATGTTCTTCTCCAGCATGTTCACCATGCTGATGATGTTCATCGACCGCCTCTTCCTCTCCCATGTCGGCATCGTCCACCAGGCCGCCGCCATGACTGGCGGCATCACCAGCTGGATGGTCATCTCCTTCTTCGTCGGCGTCGTCTCCTATTCCTCCGCCCTCATCGCACAGTATTTCGGCGCGAAACAGCAGCCGAACTGCGTCCGAATCGTCTGGCAGGCACTCCTTGTCGCCATCGTCAGCTACCCCGTCGTGCTGCTCATCGACTGCCTCGTCGCCGCCAGCCCCGTCTTCAGCGGCCACTCCGCCCTGGAGCAGTCCCTCGAACACCGCTATTTCTGGTACATGGCCTTCGGCGGCATCATCTCCCTCGTCCGCTTCGCCTTCGGCTCCTTCTTCACTGGCATCGGGCGCACCCGCGTCCTGATGCTCACCAACATCGCCGCACTCCTGGTCAACGTCGCCGCGAACTGGATCCTCATCTTCGGACACCTCGGATGCCCCGCACTCGGCCTCGACGGCGCCGCCATCGGAACCATCCTCTCCGACCTCTTCACCGCCATCATCCTCGCCGTCTGCTTCTTCCGCACCATCCGACACCCCGAATGGCAGGACGGCGCACCCAGCGGCATCGACCGCGCCAAACTCTGGAAACTCATCCGCTACGGCGCCCCCCAGGGCTGCGAAAGCGTCCTCGGAATGTTCTGCTTCGTCTTCCTCGTCTCCAGTTTCCACAGCTACGGCGACGACATGGCCGCCGCCATCACCATCGTCTTCAACTGGGACGGCTTCTCCTTCCACCCGCTCCTCGGCATCCAGGTCGCCGTCACCACCCTCGTCGGACACGCCATGGGCAAGCAGGATCCCGACCTGGCCGTCCGCTCCGCGCGTTCAGGCTTCAAGGTCGCCATCTGCTATGCGTTCTTCCTCATCTTCGTCTTCGTCGCCTTCACGGGCCCCCTCGTCGGAGTCTTCACCCCCGAATCCGGCGGCCTCGACTACTCCAAAGTCCGCGAGTTCGCCTTCCCCATGCTCCGCATGGCGGGACTCTACCTCCTGACCGACGCCATCCTGATGATCTCCGTGGGCGCCCTCCGAGGCGCGGGCGACACCTTCTGGTGCATGCTGCTCCACCTCGTCAACAACTGCATCAGCACCGCCGTCGTCCTCATCTGCGTGCACCGCCTCCGCCTCCCTCCCGTGCGCGTCTGGCTCATCTTCGTCGTCCTCGGAATGCTCAGCAGCCTCACCCTCTACATCCGATATCGGCTGGGACGCTGGAAATCCCTGCGCATCATCGAACCAACAGCCACCTGACAAGGCCCGGCGACGCCGAAAACTCGGCTTCGGCCACTTTGGAGAATCGCCCCCGCAGATTATATTAAGGCAGGAATCCGTGAACATGCTCTTCGTCTTCTCCGATCTCCATGGCAACGCCGCCGCCGCGCGCGCCATCCAGGCGCGCATCGACGCACTGCAGCCAGAGCGCATCGCGTTCCTCGGCGACGCGCTGTGGCCAGGGCGCTCCCTGGAGGCGGTGGATCTCCTCGACGGACTCGGCGACCGCCTCACCGCCGTCGCAGGCAACTGCGACTCCGAGACCACGTCGATGCAGCTCCGCGTGCCGCTGCTGCCCGACTACGCGCTCCTGAACCTGCCGCCGCACCGCCTCTTCCTCACGCACGGCGACCGCTGGAACCCCCATCGCCAGCCCCCCGCAGGCCTCGGCGACCTCCTCCTCTACGGCCACACCCACCTTCCCGACGCCTCGCGTCTCGCCAGCGGCCTCGTCGCCTTCAACCCCGGCAGCGCAGGACAGCCACGGGGCGGCTATCCGCCCTCCTACGGCACCTTCGACGGGCAGCGCCTCGCCGTCCACGATCTCGGCACTGGCGCCGTCCTCCTCGACTTCACCTTCGACACCATTCCCTCCCACCCATAACCCCAACCACCACCATGCCTGTCTCCCCGCTTCAGAAATCCTCCTGGTTCAAAGGCCGCAAGGGCCCCGTCCTCCTCGTCATCATGGACGGCGTCGGCTTCGGAAAGTTCCAGGACGGCGACGCGGTCGCCGCCGCCGACACCCCGAACCTCGACTGGTTCCTCGCCAACTGCCAGAACACAAAACTGAAGGCGCACGGCGTCGCCGTCGGCCTCCCCTCCGACGCCGACATGGGCAACTCCGAGGTCGGCCACAACGCCATGGGCGCGGGCCGCGTCTTCGCGCAGGGCGCCAAACTCGTCTCCCAGTCCATCGCCACTGGCAAGATATTCAAGGACCAGGGATGGTCGGAAATCTCCGCCAACGTCCTCCAGAACCACTCCACCCTCCATTTCATCGGCCTCTTCTCCGACGGCAACGTCCACTCCCACATCGACCACCTCAAGGCGATGATGGAGCACGCCGCAGCCCAGGGCATCCAGCGCATCCGCGTGCACATCCTGCTGGACGGGCGCGATGTCGGCGAGACCTCCGCCCTCGACTATGTCGTCCCCTTCGAGGAGTTCCTCCAGGGCCTCCAGGCCAAGGGCTGCGACGCGCGCATCGCCTCCGGCGGCGGCCGCATGCACATCACGATGGACCGCTACAACGCCGACTGGTCCATGGTCGAGCGCGGCTGGAAGACCCACGTCCTCGGCGAAGGCCGCCTCTTCCCCAGCGCCCAGAAGGCCATCGAGACCCTCCGCGAGGAGACCCATGCCATCGACCAGGATCTCGGCGCGTTCGTCATCGCAGGCGACGACGGCAAGCCCGTCGGCACCATCGAGGACGGCGATTCCGTCGTCTACTTCAACTTCCGCGGCGACCGCGCCATCGAGATCTCGCAGGCCTTCGAGGGCGGCGCCGACTTCGACCGCTTCGACCGCGTGCGCGTTCCCCACGTCTGCTACGCGGGCATGATGCAGTACGACGGCGACCTCCACCTGCCGAAGCGCTTCCTGGTCAATCCCCCCGCCATCGACCGCACCTCGGGCGAATACCTCTGCGCCACCGGCGTCACCACCTTCGCCTGCTCCGAGACCCAGAAATACGGCCACGTCACCTACTTCTACAACGGCAACAAGTCCGGCTACATCGACGAGAGCCTTGAAAAGTACGTCGAGGTGCCCTCGGACATCGTGCCCTTCGAGCAGCGCCCCTGGATGAAGGGCGCCGAGATCACCGACCAGCTCATCGCCGCCATCCAGTCGGGGAAATACCGCCACATCCGCTGCAACTTCCCCAACGGCGACATGGTCGGCCACACTGGCGTCTTCCAGGCCGTCCGCATCGGCGTCGAGGCCGTCGACCTCTGCCTCGGCCGCCTCAAGAAGGCCATCGACGAGACGGGCGGCGTCATGCTCATCACCGCCGACCACGGCAATGCCGACGACATGCTCGAACACGGCAAGGACGGCAAGCCCAAGATTGGCGGGAACGGCGTGCCCAAGGTCAAGACCAGCCACTCGCTGAACCCCGTCCCCTGCATCGTCTACGACCCGCTGTTCGCCGGCGACTACCAGCCCGCGCTCCGCGAAGGCCTCGGCATCTCCTCCATCGCCGCCACCGTCATGAACCTGCTCGGCTACGAGGCGCCCGCAGACTACGACGCCTCCGTCCTCCAGCCGCCACAGGCCTGATTCCATGCAGGCGGCGGGACGATTTTCGTTCCGCCGCTTGCACATCGCAAAACAGCGACTATGTTAAGTCGTTATTCTTGACGCAACCCGTTTTTGACTTCCCTAGTGCAATCCGTTAGGAGACTTTGAACGATGGCTGACCAACCCCTGAACCCTGGAAAATCCCCCTTCACCAACACCAGCCGCTTCAAAAGCACCAACCGCTTCAAACTGGGCGGAACCCATCCCGCCGGCGGCGTCACCGAGCCAGGCAGCGTCGCGCCCGCCCCTGAGACCGATCCAGGCGCGCTGAAGGCCCCCATCACCGACCCGCTCGCCAGCCACGGCGCCGCCGCCACTGGACAGAAGACCAGCACGCTGCGCCTGAAGGTCATCCACAAGCCCACCCCCGCCGCCGCGACCCCCGCCGCAAAGCCCGCCGTCGTCCTCCCTGGCGCCA
>JAEEXV010000328.1 GCA_016287975.1 Lentisphaeria bacterium
CCGACCAGCTGCCCGCCGAGGCGGCGTCGGAGTTCCAGGCGGAGGGCGGCGCGTCCGCGCGCCCCGCGCGCAAGGCGGCGGAGGCGCTGGACGAGGCGTGCCCCGAATGCGGCGCCAAGCTCATGCGGCGCTTCTTCCGCGGGCGCTCGTTCATCGGCTGCTCCAACTACCCGAAGTGCAAATACAGCCGCAAGGGGTAGGGCGCCTGTGCGCCCAGGGGCGCCTTGATGCCGAGGGCGGGGAATGAGCCATGCCGCGCATTCCCCGCCTCGGCGCGGCCGCAGGTCTATTGGCTGGCGAATACGGCGACCTCGTTCCAGTCGTCGAGCTTGACGGCGACGGTCCAGTCGCCAGGCTTTCCCGAGACGGTGATATTGCGGTGGTCGGTGGCGAGGCCGACGTTGTTGAAGTGGGCGACCTCGGGCCTGCCCTGGCAGGTCATGCGGTAGGCGCCCGAGATGCAGACGATGGTGCGTTCGCGGCCGACGAGGACGCCCTCGCCGAGCTTGACGGGGGTGAATGGGAAGAGCCAGGCGCTGACGTCGAATCCGCCTGCGCTGGGGCCGTCGGCGGGGATATCGATAGTATAGTAGTAGGGGAGGACGCCGTTGCGCAGGGCGGTGATGATGCCCTTGTTCAGGATGCGGGCGGTCAGGTCGGGGCTGCCTGCCGGGAGCAGGCGCTGGAACCGTCTGGGGCGGAGGTTCAGGATGACGGGGGAGGAGAGGTGCCCGAGGGCCTGGAAGCGGAACTCGGGCGGCTTCTTGTCGAGGAAGGGGAGGGGGTTGCAGTCGTCGTTCTCCATCTCCTCGAAGCTCAGGCGTCCGATGCCGCGCTCCTCCCTGGTGACGGGATGGCCGTTGGTGAGGACGCAGCCGCCGTAGGCGCGGATGCGCTTGACGATCTCGGCGCGCGCCTCGGCGCCCGTGATGGCGTAGTTGTAGAATTTCCTGGTGATCCTGCCGGTCTTGTCGATGTCGACCGAGCGTCCGTCCCAGCGGTCGTAGGAGATTCCGTCGTGCATGCTGGGGTTGAACTGGTCGATGTAGATGCCGTCGGCCTTGATCTCCTCCATGAGGAACTTGATCTGGTCCAGAAAGACATTGTATCGGTGGTTCCCCTTTTCGACCTGCGGCATGAGGTTGATGAGTGGGCGCTGTCCGCTGGGGTAGAAGGTGTCGACGATGACATTCCCGCTGGCGTCGAAGAGAAGCGAGTCGCGGTACGGGGTGGCGGCGAGGAGTTTCCTGGTAAGTTCGGGGGAGAGGGAAAGGCCGTATCGGCTTCTGGGATCCTTGCGGTTTCCGTAGGTCAGGGGGAGTTCCATGCCCCAGGGGACGGCATCGGCGGGGAAGGGGACGAGGTTGGTCTCGACGAGGGGCATGAGCTTGACGCCGGGATGGAGCCTGCGGGCCTCCGCGAAGCGGGAAAGGACCAGGGCCTTGTACTGTTCGCGGGTGAGGCCGAAGCCGTTGGCATATTCGAACCAGGGGGGGACGCAGGCGAGGCGGGCGGCGAGGCCAGGGCGCTTCTGGGTGGCGTCGAAGAGGAAGGGGCCGGGGATGGTGTGGTTGACGCCCCAGTCCGAACGGACGCGGTTGATGAAGTCGAAGTAGGCGGTTTCGGGGGCGGCGAGGGGGTAGACGGACCATTCGACGGTGAGCGTCTGCTTCGCGGTGAGGCCGACGCCTCGGGTGGAGAGGGTGAAGACGTTGCCGTTGGCGTAGTTGTTGAGGAGGATGCGGCTGATGCTGTCCTCGGCGACGATGCCGACGGCGAAGCGTTTGTCTTCGATGAAGATGGTGGGGTTGGCGGCGCTCTTGATATTGGCGGCGCTCTGGCGAGTGAGCCCAGAGAGGCGCCAGCCGTTGGCGGGCATTCTCCGATCGAGGGCGAAGTCGTTTCGCCAGATGAGGCCCAGCTCGGCCGCGGTGCGGTTGGTGATTTTGTCGGTGACGGCAATGCGCTGTCCCTGCGGGGTGATGATGCGTTCGACTTCGTGGGTTTTCGCGCGCATCTGGACGACGAGGGAGGCGCCCTTGCGTTCGACGGAGACCTCAATGCCCTGCTCGCCGGTCGGTTTCCTGGCGACGAGCAGGCGGTTGTATCCCATTTCCGGGGTGGCGGGGTAGCCGAAGCCGGATTCGACGAAGAGGCTGCCCGCCTCGCCGAACGAGAGTTCCATGCCGCCTGCGGGGAAGACCTTGACGGTGCAGACGCCCGCGGGGAGGGCGGCGGCGGCGGGGATCCTGGGCGCGCTCCATTCGCGGATGCCCTTGAGGGCGTTGAGGCGGGCGGTGGGGACGTAGCCGATCTCGATGCCCTTGACAAGGAGCGCGGTGTCGACGACATGCCTGGGGAGGGCGTTGATGAAGCGCAGCCGGTTTCCGGCGTCGTTCTCGACGCGGCTGTCGGCGCCGACGGTCCGCTTGCTGACGAGGTCGTCGATGTCGAGGTAGTAGTCGAACCCGAACTCCTTGTCGGTGATGCGCGGGTCGACGGTCCTGGCGTCGGCGGGCGCGAAATAGGTCATGAGGAGGTGGCGGCCAGTCTTCTGCCAATATGGGACGGCCCGTTCGCGGGGCTGGGTGGTGTGGAGGATGCCGCCGCGCCCCAGGAGCCGGATTTGCTCCTGGGCGTTGGCGGGGGCGAGTTCCTGTCCGTTGAGTTCGATGGCGGTCCAGTTTCCCCAGCCGCCAAAGTGGCGGTCCAGGAGACGCAAGTCGACTTTCAGCACCGCCGTCATCCCCTGGCGCGCTGGAAGGGCGGGGAAATGGAGCGTCGGGGTCGCGTTTTCAAGGGCGCCGCAGACGACGGGGGCGGGGTCCGAAATGCGGAAGACTGGTGTGAAGGGGATCGTCTGGGCGGCGAGCAGGGATGCGGCCACGCACACGGCCGCGAGCGTCAGGCGATTCTGCATGGAGGTTCAGGGGGGGGTGGTTGCGCCTCAGCGATTGACGAAGACGGCGACCTCGTTCCAGTCGTCGAGCTTGACGGCGACGGTCCAGTCGCCAGGCTTTCCTGAGACGGTGATATTGCGGTGGTCGGTGGCGAGGCCGACGTTGTTGAAGTGGGCGACCTCGGGCTTGCCCTGGCAGGTCATGCGGTAGGCGCCCGAGATGCAGACGATGGTGCGTTCGCGGCCGACGAGGACGCCCTCGCCGAGCTTGACGGGCGTGAATGGGAAGAGCCAGGCGCTGACGTCGAATCCGCCTGCGTTGGGGCCTTCGGTGGGGATATTGGTGGCGTAGTAGTAGGGGAGGACGCCGTTGCGCAGGGCGGTGATGATGCCCTTGTTCAGGATGCGGGCGCTGAGGTCGGGGCTGCCTGCGGGCAGGCGGTTCAGGTAGCGTCCTGGGCGCAGGTTCAGGATGATGGGCGAGGAGAGATGTCCGAGCGCCTGGTAACGGAATTCGGGGGGCTTCTTGTCCAGGAAGGGGATGGGGTTGCAGTCGTCGTTCTCCATTTCGGCGAAGCTCAGGCGCCCGATGCCGCGTTCCTCCTTGGTGACGGGGTGGCCGTTGGTGAGGACGCAGCCGCCGTAGGAGCGGATGCGCTTGACGATCTCCATCCGGCCCTCGGCGCCCGTGATGGCGTAGTTGTAGTATTTTCTGGTGATCCTGCCAGTCTTGTCCATCTCGATCGAGCGTCCGTCCCAGCGGTTGTAGGAGACGCCGTCGCGCATGGTTGGGTTGAACTGGTCGATGTAGATGCCGTCGGCCTTGATCTCCTCCATGAGGAACTTGATCTGGTCCATGAAGACGTTGTAGCGGTGGTTTCCCTTTTCGACCTGCGGCATGAGGTTGATGATGGGGTACGGTCCGTAGACGTAGATGTTGTCGATCATGACGTTGCCGTCGGCGTCGAAGAGGAGGGAGTCGCGGTAGGGGGTGGCGGCGAGAAGTTTCCTGGTGAGGGCGGGGGAGAGGTACTGGGCGTAGCGGGTCTTGGGGTTCTTGCGGTCGCCGTAGGTCAGGGGGAGTTCCTTGCCCCAGGGGACGGATTCGGCGAAGAAGGGGACGAGGTTGGTCTCGACGAGGGGCATGAGCTTGATGCCGGGATAGAGCCTGCGGGCCTCGGCGAAGCGCGGGAGGACGAGGGCCTTGTATTGTTCGCGGGTCAGGTTGTAGCCGTTGGCGTACTCGAACCAGGGCGGGATGCAGGCGAGGCGCGCGGTGAGGCCAGGGCGCTTCTGGGTGGCGTTGAAGAGGAAGGGGCCCGGGACGGTGGTGTTGTTGACGCCCCAGTCGTCGCGGACGCGGTTGATGAAGTCGAAGTAGGCGGTTTCGGGGGCGGCGAGGGGGTAGATGGACCATTCGACAGTGAGGGTCTGCTTCGCGGGGAAGCCGACGCCGCGGGTGGAGAAGGTGAAGATGTTGCCGTCGACGTAGTTGTTGAGGAGGATGCGGCTGACGGTGTCCTCGGCGACGATGCCGACGGCGAAGCGCTTGTCGGCGATGAAGATGGTGGGGTTGGAGGCGGCGAGGATGTTGGCGGCGCTCTTGCGGGTGAGTCCTGCGAGGCGCCAGCCGTTGGCGGGTTCGCGCTTGCTGAGGGCGAAGTCGTTTCGCCAGATGAGGCCGAGGTCGGTGGCGGTGCGGTTGGTGATGGCGTCGGTGACGGCGATGCGGCTGCCTTCGGGGGTGAGGGTGCGCACGACCTCATGGGTCTTGGAGTGCATCCTGACGACGATGGAGCCGCCCTTGCGCTCGACGGTGACCCTGGTGCCCGCTTCGCCCTCGGGGGCCTTGGCGACGCGCAGGCGGTTGTATTTCATTTCGGGGGTGGCGGGGTATCCGAAGCCCGATTCGAGATAGAGGAGGTCGTCGGCGCCGAAGTCGAGGGCCATGCCGCCTCCAGGGAAGACCTTGAGGGCGCAGGGGCCTGCGGGGATGGAGGCCTTCGCGTCGATCCTGGCGGCGGACCATTCGCGGATGCCCTTGAGGGCGTTCAGGCGGGCGGTGGGGACGTAGCCGACTTCGATGCCCTTCACGAGCAGCGGTGCGTCGACGATGCGGCGGGGCAGGGCGTTGATGAATCGGAGGCGGTTTTCGGCGTCGTTCTCGATGCGTTCGTCGGCGCCGATGACGAGCTTGCTGACGAGGTCGTCGATGTCGAGATAGAAGTCATAGCCGAACCTGGCGTCGATGATGCGCGGGTCGGTGTCCTTGGCGTCGGCGGGCGCGAAATAGGTCATGAGGAGATTGCGGGGGGCCTTTCGCCAATAGGGGATGGCCTGCTCGCTGGCGAGGCTGGTATGGAGGATGCCGCCGCGCAGGAGCAGGCGGATGCGGCCGTTCGCGTTGACGGGGGCGACTTCCTGTCCGTTGAGTTCGATGGCGGTCCAGGCGCCCCATCCGCCGAAGTTCCTGGTGACAATGCGGTGGTCGAACTTGAGCACCGCCGTCATGCCCTTGCGCACTGGCAGCGCGGGGAACTTCAGGATCGGCGTCGCGTTTTCACTGGCGCCGGCGTCGACAAGGGCGGGATCGGGGATCCGGAAGACTGACTCGAAGGGGATCTTCTCAAGAGCGGGGAGGGACGCGGCCGCAAGCACGACCGCCAGAGCAAGATGTTTCAGCATGGTCTTCCGGATGGGGGGTCGTATGATTTAGAACGGGCGGGTGGTGTAGTGGGCCCAGAGGAGGGAGGCCTCGTCGCCCTTGTCCTTGGTGGTCATGGCCCAGACGCGGGAGATCTTCCAGTTTTCGACGTGGCCGTCGAGGAAGCCGATGACGGTGCCGTTGCCGTGGACGGTGTTGCATTCGCCGTACCACTCGGGCTCGATGTTCTGCCAGGCGCCGTAGACGTAGCAGCGGTTGTTGGCGGTGCCGGCGGGGTTGATGCCGCGGCAGCCGATATACATGGTCTGGGTGGGGTTCTTGTGGTCCTTGATGGAGTTGCGCAGATAGCCGCTCTTGTCATAGTGGACGTAGGGCATGCCGTAGTCGGCGGAGCCGGCGCCAGGGGTGCCGTAGCCCATCAGGGGGTTGGTGCGGAGGTTGGAGTTGCAGAGGTAGGTCCTGGAGTTCTTGATGTAGGGCCAGAGGGCGCCCGGCCACTGGGCCTTGTAGCTCGCCCCGAAGGTGGTCGAGGTGCCAGGGCGGGTGTCGGTCGGCATGCTGTCCGTGTCCGGGTAGGGGACGGCGGAGGTGCCTCGGGCCAGGATGTTGGTGCAGTACGGGATGAAGTCCTTGTTGTCGAGGACGTACATGTTCAGGGACATGGCGATGGTCTTGGCGTTCGAGGTGCAGTGGATGGTGCGGGCCTTCTCGCGCGCCTTGGAGAGGGCGGGCAGCAGCATCGAGGCCAGGATCGCGATGATCGCGATGACCACGAGGAGTTCGATCAGGGTGAAACGGCGCTTGGACTGGGACGAAAGCATGGACATCTCCTGGGATAGGGGGGAAAATGCGGCGATTGCCGCAGGGATGGCGAGTACTATAAGCCAGACAGGCGGGCTTAAGGTGCGACATTGGTTTAATTATACGCACTTCTGGGCGTTTTTTCAACTGTCGGCGCCCAATTCGGGATACTTGGGGCGGAGGCGGGCGAGGACTTCGGCGCGGAGTTATTGGGTGAAGGCGAACAGTTCATCCACGTCGGTCGATGAGACACAGCCGACCATTTCATATTCGACCGTGTTGCGTTTGCGGCGGCATTGATTCAGGTATTGTGCCGCGGAGAGAAAGGCGGGGCCCAGGGTGAACCCGATGGAGCGGAGGGTGTAGAAATGTGCGAGGTTATGCACGGGGCGGTAACCTGCGTCAAAGAGCATCATGGTGCACAGTTTCAGGACGGCATTGTAGGCGATGCCGAATTTCCAGTCGTCTGAAAGGCCGTCGATCTGCGCATTGGCGAAGTCGCGGTCTGCGACGCTCAGGAGGTCGGCCAGTTCCTGCGGGCTGGTCTGATGGGGGTGAAGCCACCCGTTATCGAGCCAATCTTGCAAACTCATCTGGGTTTCCCTTGAGGAATATTTTGGGTTTGGCGATGACATCCAGCACGAAATGGTTTTTCTGCTGCTTTCGTTGGAGGAATTGCTCCTCGGTGTAGCAAACGGGATTGATTTCCGGGCCGATGGAGACGGCAATGGGGTCAATGCGCGTGACTGCCTCAAGTAGGTCGCAGGTTCCGATGACGAAGAGGTCGATGTCGCTGTCGGGGCGGGCGGTTCCTGCTGCGCGGGAGCCGAAGATGAAGACGAAGCGGGCGTGGCTTTCGGCGAAGGCCGCTTGCAGTCGAAGTTCATAACTGTCGCCGACTGCGACCAGTTCGCGCAGGACCGGATACAACGGATGGGATGGGTTGGCGGCGTACTCGATGCGGTTGCCGTTGATGGTGGCGGTGAGCAGCCCCAGGTGCTGGAGATGGTGCAGTTCGCGCAGCAGGACCGGCGCGCTCAGGTCGGTCTTCCGCGACAATTCGCGGACATATCGCGGCTTTGCCTGGGGAACGAAGAACGCGCGGAGGATTTCGGTCTTGGCTTGTGAGCCCACGATGGCCTGCAACATGGCGGATGCTCCTTTGGGTTGGTCGTTACCGATAAGATAACGCATGTTTCCAAAAAGGCAACAGGCTATTCAGTAAAATCGAGTTCAGCCAGGTAGATCAAGGGCGGGGTTTCCGGCGGGCAAGCCCGCCGGCACACGCAGGGTAAAATGCGGGGACCGGAAGATTCGGAAAAATCAGGGTGGCGCATCTGCGGGGGTGCATTCCGGCGGGCAAGCCCGCCGGCACACGCAGGGTAAAATGCGGGGACCGGAAAATCCGGAAAATCCGGAAGATCCGGAAAAGCCAGGTGCAAGGCCTGGGGAGGCGTCGCGAATATTCAGAACAGTGTGAGTTGTCGGTCGTCGTGGATTTTCTTGAACTTCCGCTTGGTGCTGGCGAGGCGCGGCTTGTTGGAATCGGGTTCGAACTCGGTGGATTCGAGGTTTTCGAGGACCTGCGCGGCGCGTTCGAGGACGGGCCTGGGGATTCCCGCGAGGCGTGCGACGTGGATGCCGTAGGACTTGTCGGCGATGCCGGGGAGGATTTTGCGGAGGAACATGATTTCCTCGCCCTGTTCCCGTACGAGGACGTTGTAGTTTTTGACGCCTGCCTTGGTGGCGGCCAGGTCGGTGAGTTCGTGGTAGTGGGTGGCGAAGAGGGTGCGGGCCTTGGCGCGGGGGGTGTCGTGGAGGAATTCGGCGATGGCCCAGGCGAGGGAGAGTCCGTCGAAGGTAGAGGTGCCGCGTCCGATTTCGTCGAGGATGACGAGGCTTCTGGGGGTGGCGTGGTTGAGGATGTTGGCGGTCTCGACCATTTCGACCATGAAGGTGGACTGGCCGCGTGAGAGGTCGTCGGCGGCGCCGACGCGGGTGAAGATGCGGTCGGCGAGGCCGATGGTGGCCTTGGAGGCGGGGATGAAGGAGCCCGTCTGGGCCATGAGGACGAGGAGGGCGACCTGGCGGATGTAGGTGGACTTGCCTGCCATGTTGGGGCCCGTGATGATGGCGATCTGGTTTTCGGCGGTGTCGAGGAGGCAGTCGTTGGGGACGAAGGCGGCGCCCTCCATGCGGGCTTCGAGGACGGGGTGGCGGCCGTCGCGGATGTCAAGGACGGGGTCTTCGGAGATTTCGGGGCGGGTGTAGTTGTATTTGGCGGCGTCCTCGGCGAGGGTGGCGATGCAGTCGATGGCGGCGATGGCGCGGGAGGTGCGCTGGATGACGGCGAGCTGTCGGGTGACCTCGGCGCGCATCTGGGTGAAGAGTTCGAACTCGAGGGCCTGGCTCTTTTCGTCGGAGCCGAGGACCTTGTCCTCGATTTCCTTGAGTTCGGAGGTGATGAAGCGTTCGCCGTTGGCGATGGTCTGCTTGCGCATGTACTCCTGCGGGACCTGGTCGAGGAAGCTCTTGGAGACCTCGATGAAATACCCGAAGACCTTGTTGAAGCGAACCTTCAGGGTCTTGATGCCCGTGCGCTGCTGCTCCTTGAGCTGGTAGTTGGCGATCCATTCCTTGCCGTCGGTGGAGGCGCGGCGCAGTTCGTCGAGCTGGGCGTTGAAGCCCTCGCGGAACATGCCGCCGTCGTGGACGGCGACGGGGGGCTCGTCGACGATGGCGCGCTCGATGAGTCCCGTGAGTTCAGGCATGGGCGCGAGGTCGTCGGCGTGCCTGGCGAGGAGGGCGGCGCTGGTGTTGGAGAGGATGTCCTTGAGGCCTGGGACGGCCTCGATGCCTCGGCGCAGGACGAGGAGGTCGCGGGCGGAGGCGGAGGAGCCGACGGAGAGCCGGGTGGCGGTGCGTTCGAGGTCGCGGACGGCGGCGAGGGCGTCGCGCAGTTCGGAGAGGAGGAGGGGGTTGGCGTGGAGGTCCCCGACGGCGTCGAGGCGTGCCTCGATGTCGGCCTTCTTGTTGAGGGGGCGGAGGAGCCATTCGCGGAGGAGGCGCGCGCCCATGGGGGTGATGGTCTGGTCGAGGACGGCGAGGAGGGTGTTGCCCTTGGTGTCGGCGAAGATGGGTTCGACGAGTTCGAGGTTCCGCTGGCTGATTCGGTCGAGGACGAGGCAGTCGTCGGGCTGGTAGGAGGTGAGGGTGGTGAGCTGGGCGGCCTCCTGCCGGAGGTTGTTGCAGGCGTAGTGGAGGATGGCGCCCGCGGCGGAGATGGCGGGGGCGTATCCTCGGCAGCCGAAGCCGTCGAGGGAGGCGACCTGGAAGTGCCTGCAGAGGTCGGCGCGGCACATTTCGAGGTCGAAGCGCCAGTCCTCGACGGGGGTCCAGGCGGTGTTGCGGGGGAAGTCGGCGGGGAATCCGCCGCTGCGCCACTGGTCGAGGAGGGACTGGGGGAGGAGGCATTCGGCGGGGCGGATGCGTCCCAGTTCGACTTCGAGGGGGCCGCCGAGGGTGGTCTCGGTGAGGCGGAATTCGCCAGTGGTGAGGTCGATGGCGGCGAGGCCCCAGCGCTCCTTCATGGGGTAGAGTGCGGCGAGGTAGTTGCTGCGGCCCGAATCGAGGAGGCTGTCCTCCATGAGGGTGCCTGGGGTGATGACCTCGGTGATGTCGCGCTTGACGAGGCCCTTGGCGAACTTGGCGTCCTCCATCTGGTCGGCGACGGCGACCTTGTAGCCGTGGTCGAGGAGTTTGGCGACGTATTGGCGGAGGGCGCGGTAGGGGATGCCGCAGAGGGGCGCGCCTGCGCGGGAGGTGAGGACGACGTCCATGAGGGGGGCGGCGGTCTTGGCGTCGTCGAAGAACATCTCGTAGAAGTCGCCCATGCGGAACATGAGCAGGGTGTCGGCGGAGAGGCCGCGCTTCGCCTCCATGTATTGCCGCATGCCTGGGGTGAGTTCGCCAGTCGGGGAGGAGTTCTTTTTCGGAGGGGTGGGCATGGTGGGGGGCTTGGGGACGCTGGGGGTCCGTGGAACGGAGGTTTCGGGGGGGCGGAAGCGGGGGCTGGTTTGCTCTGCGGGGCGCCACGGCGGGACGCCGTGGCTACGGCCGCGAACGCCTGGATTTTCCGGGGCATCCGGGGTTGATTCAGGAGAGAATCTGGTTTGCGGCGAGGATGCCTGAGAGCATGGCGCCGACGATGCCGAGGAGTCCCTGGTCGGTGCCTGCGATGGTGAGATTGGGGAGGCCGGTTTTGCCGTCGCGGAGTTTGTCGGGGGAGCCGTAGATGGCGCCGTTGGCGTGTCCAGTGAAGCGCTGGATGGTGCGGGGGGTGAAGCAGTCGAGGAGGGTGGCGCGGGCGGCGAGGCGGGGCCAGCGCGGTGCGATGGCGGCGAGGAGGCGTTGCGCGGCGGCGGTCTTGGCGTCGGGGTAGTCGGGGGCGGCGGCCCACTCCGCAGTGGTGATGGCGCTGAGTCGGAGGAGGCGGTCAGGGGGTGCGCCCTGGTAGTTGGCGGGGGCGCAGAGGAGGAGGGAGGCGGGCGGCGCGTCGGCGGTGTCGGGGGCGCGGTAGTCGAATTCGGCCTGGGTGGAGACGAAGGCGATGCAGTCGTCGCAGCCGAGCGCGGCGGGGGTGTCGTCGAGGGTGAAGATGGCTTCGAGGAAGCGCATCTGTCCAGGGCGGCAGCCGGAGAGCGGCCTGGGGGGCTCGTCGAGGAGGGCGGCGGTCTCGCGGGCGCCTGCGGTGGAGACGACGTGTGCGGCGGGGTGGCGCTCGCCGCGGTCGTCGATGGCGGCGGCGACGCGCCCGCCTGTGCATTCGAGGCGTCGGATGCCGTTGCCGAGGCGGAGTTGTCCGCCCGCCTCGGTGAAGCGGCGGACCAGCAGGCCGAGGAAGGGGCGCATGCCGCCTTGCGGACGGGCGAGGCCCTCCAGCATCACGCTCTGGAACATGGTGGCGTAGTCGCCGAAGGCCATGTCGCCAGGCGTGGGGCAGCCGTAATACATCGCGGGGAAGCGGAGGATGTCGCGCAGGCGGCGGGAGCGGATGCACTGCGCGAGGACGGCGTTCGCGGTCGTGCCGCCTGCGGTGTCGGCGTAGGCGGTCGCGCGGATGCGCGCGAGGGCCTCGGCGAGGCCTTCGCGTTCGTCGGGGAAGGCGGCCTCCAGGCGGTGCCGGAAGGCGTCGAAGTCGTTGTCGAAGGGATATTCGGCGTCGGGGAAACGGATGCGGGAGTGGCTCTGGGGGCAGAGGCGCAGGTCGTCGCGTCGGAGGCGCAACTGGCGCAGGATGCGGTTGAGGGGCGCATTGCGCTGTTCCGGGGGGGCGGCGTTGGTGAGGGCGTGGAGGCCTGTGTCGAGGAGGCCGCCAGGCGCGCCGTGGCGGGGATACCACGAGTTGAGGCCGCCTGGGAGGGCATGGCGCTCGAAGAGCTCCACGCGCCGCCCGAAGTGCGCGAGGCGGATCCCCGCGGCGAGCCCCGCGAGGCCGCCGCCGACGATCACGATGGGCGCCTCCGCGCTCATGCCCTGGCGGCGGCGATGAAGCCTGCGCGGGCGTTTTCGATGACCTGCTTGTCGACGCAGAGGGCGAGGCGGAAGTAGCCCGCGTAGCCGAAGCCCGAGCCAGGGACGGCGAGGATGCGCTGGTCGGCGAGTTTCTGGACGAAGGCGACGTCGTCGTCGGTGCGCGGGGCCTTCGGGAAGAAGTAGAAGGTGCCTGCGGGCATCTGGAAGTCGATGCCCGCCTCGGTGAGGACGTCGGCCATGATGCGGCGGCGCTCGGCGTAGACGGCGAGCTGGGAGCGCTGGTGCTGGAGCGCCTCCTCGATGTCGGCGAGGCCCTGGATGATCAGTTGCTGGCCGATGCAGGGGGCGTTGACATAGCCGAGGATGCGGTTGGTGAGGATGAGGCCCGAGACGAGTTCGGCGGCGTTTTCGGCGCCCATGGCGGGGTTGACGGCGAGGAAGCCGACGCGCTCGCCCGCGAGGCCGAGGTTCTTGGAGAAGGAGGAGCAGACGATGGAGAACTCGTAGTGCGGGAGGACGGAGGGGACGCGCTTGCCGTCGAAGGCGAGGAAGCGGTAGGGCTCGTCGGCGATGAGGAGGATGGGGCGCTCGCGGCCGCGGCTGGCGTCGCGCAGGATGGCGGCGAGGGCGGCGAGTTCGTCGTCGGTGTAGACGACGCCGGCGGGGTTGTTGGGGCTGTTGATGAGGAGGGCGCGGGTCTTGGGGGTGATGGCGCCGGCGATGCCGTCGAGGTCGAGCATGAAGGTGCCTGGGCGGGACTTGACGGGCCTGAGGACGCCGCCGTAGTTGCCCGCGTAGGCGCCGTATTCGACGAAGTATGGGGCGGGGCAGATGACCTCGTCGCCCGGGGCGAGGATGGCGCGGAAGATGCAGTTGAGGCCGCCCGCGGCGCCGACGGTGACGATGACGTTGGAGGCGGGCATGGGGGACTGCTGTTCGGCCTCGGTCCATTTGGCGAGGGCGGCGCGGGCGTCGGGATAGCCCGCGTTGGGCATGTATCCGAGGCCTGCGGGCCTGTCGATCTTGGCGGGGAGGGCGGCGAGGGCGCTGACGATGGCCTTCGGGGGATTGAGGTCGGGGCTTCCGAGGCTGAAGTCGTAGACGCGGTCGGCGCCGAACTGTTTTTTCATTTCGATGCCCGCCTCGAACATGCGGCGGATCCACGAGGAGCCCTTCTGGGAGGCGAGAATCTGGTCGGAGACAAGTTGCATAGTGAATGTCGGGGGATTTGGTGGGTTGGTTTGTCAGTGAAGGACGTTTTGCGAGGGCGGCTGGAACGGCGAGGGCTTGTCCCTGCGGCGGAGCTGCCGCGTGAACTGGCGGTAGACGCGGCGGTAGTTGCTGCCCCGAAGGAAGGGCATGGCCGCGCGGTCGTCGGGGTTCGGGTCGCGCTGGTAGAGAGTCTCGACGAGTCGGCGGTAGATGTGATGGTCGCCCTGGTTCCTGGCGATGAAGGCGTGGATGAGAAGCAGGGTGTTCTCGGCATGGGGGGCGGGGTACTCGCGAAGATGCTGCTCTAATTTCGCGGCGAGGAACTGGAGGTCTTTGAGGCCGCCCTGCCGGATGGCGTCTACGGCGGCGGGCTCCATCTGCTCGTTTTCATACTGGGCGCGTTCGACGGCCTCGGTGAAGCCGATTTCGAAGGTCTTGACGTTGATGCGGTCGGACTGGCGGATGCATTCGAGCCAGAGGGCGCGGGTGGAGTCCCAGGCGTGGGCGTGGAGGTGCGCGAAGACAGCCATGACGGCGACGGCGGCGCCGACGACGCACCAGGCGGGGCGGCGGTCGGGGAGGGCGAGGGCGGCGAGGGCGACGGCGAAGGCGCTGGCGACGTAGTTGTAGCGGTCGCAGTACTGGAAGGCGGTGTATTCCCAGAATCCGAGCACAGGCAGGAGCATGCCGCCGAGCATCAGGAGGCCGAGGCAGATGGCGGTCCAGGAATGGCGCCGCAGGAAATGCGCGGAGAGGACGAGCGCCAGGAGGAGCAACGGGGCGCCCAGGAAGAGCAGCCAGTGTTCGGAGGCGGGGCCGACGGTGGGGTAGATGGGGTTGACGCCGTTGGTGGGGACGATGGCGGTGCCGGGGTACCACATCAGGTTGTGCAGCGGGACCAGCAGGGAATCCACGAAGTGCCCAGGGGTCTTGAGCGCGAGCTGGGACTGGCGCGTGATGTGCGTGACCCAGAGCGTGGCGGCGAGCAGGAGGAGCGGGACCGCCGCCAGCGGCCAGAGGCGCCGGAGGGCGTCGCGGCGGTCGGGGGCGGTCCAGGCGCGGTGCGCGAGGAAGAGCGCGTAGACGCCGAAGAGCGGCATTCCGAAGGGCTTGCAGCCCAGGGAGAGCACGCCCGCGAGGGCGGCGAGGGCGCCCCAGAGGGCGCGCGGCCAGGCGCGGGCGGCGTCGAGGGCCTGGAGGAAGGCGAGGATGGAGGCGAAGACGAAGACGCCGCAGAGGACGTCCTTGCGCTCGACGATCCAGTAGACCGATTCGTTCTTCTGGGGGTTGACGGCCCAGAGGAGGGCGGCGAGCGTGGAGAGGATCGGCGAGAGGCCAAGATGGCGCAGGATGCAGAAGAGGAGGGCGGTCGAGGCGAGGTGCAGCAGCAGGTTGTGCAGATGGAAGCCCAGCGGGTTCAGGCCGAAGAGGGCCTTGTCCACCGCCAGCGAGTACATCGGCAGCGGGGTGTACAACTGCCGATAGGGCTCCCGCGCATAGTACTTGAAGTTCTCCCAGGTCAGTTCCAGGTGCTTGTTGTCGCGGAGGAAGATGCCGTCGTCCCATTGGGTCTGGAAGCCATAGCGCTGGCCGCGGGCAAAATGGAGGCCGACGGCAAGCAGAAGGCCTAGCAGGCAGAGCAGATGGAGGGTTCGGGAGGACATGGACGGAAATGGCGGGAAAGCGGGGGCTCCGCCTATTGCGGGCGGGGCGGGATCGGGGGCTCCGCCTATTGCGGGCGGGGCGGGCTCGGCGGCTGGGGCTCGGGGGGCTCGGCGGGGGCTTCGTCGGAAGCGGGCGCGGGCGCATCGGGCGTGGAATCAGCGGAGGCGGGGGCATCGGTTTCGAGCGGCGCGTCCAGGCTGTCGTCCTCGGCGTCGAGTTTGGCCTGTTCGGCGGCCTGGGATTCCTCGAAGGCGGCCTTGGCGGCGGCGTTCTCCTCTTCCTCGGCGGCCTTGGCGGCGTTGGCGGCGGCGTCCTCCTCGGAGAGGACGTCGACCAGCGAGACGTTGGCGACGAGGTCGTCCTTCTTGGAGAGGCGCATCAGGATGACGCCCTGGCTGTTGCGGCTGCAGCGCTTCGCCTGGGCGACGGGGATGCGCACGGCCTGCCCCTTGGAGGAGAGCATCAGCAGATCCTGGCCGCATTCCGGCGGGATCTGCATGGCCGCGACGACGCGGTCGCCAGGGCGCAGTTTGATGGAGCGGACGCCCTGGGTGCCGCGGTTGGTGAGGCGGTAGCGGAAGGCGCTGTTGTCGGCGCCAGGCGCGCTCTCCTCGGCCTCCTCCGCCTCCTCGGCTTCGGCCTCCTCGGTGGCATTCTCCTCGGCGGCGGCGTTGTCGTCGTCGGAAGGCGGTGGCGGGGCGGCGTCGCCCGCGGAGGAGCCGATGGGCGTGCGCTTGCCGATGCCATGGGCGGTCACGATCAGCAGTTCGTCCTCGGGCTCGACGACGGCCATCGAGACCACGCATCCAGGGGTGCCGTCGTCGTCTGGCTTGAGCTTGATTCCGCGGACGCCCGCGGCCTGGCGGCCCATGGCCCTGACCTGGGTCTCGTGGAATCGGACGGCGCGGCCGTTCTGGCTGGAGAGGAGCAGTTCGTGGTTGCCGTCGGTGAGCTGCGCGTCGAGGAGGTCGTCGCCCTCCTTGATGTTGAGGGCGATGAGGCCGCGGCGGTTGATGTTCTTGAAGAGGGCGAGCGCGGTGCGCTTGATGACGCCCTTCTTGGTGACCATCACGACGAAGTTGTTCTCCAGGTCGATGGTCTTTTCGTCGAAGGAGATGACGGCGCGGATCTCCTCGTGCTGCTCGGGGTGCTCGTCGTCGTGGATGAGGTTCAGCACGTTGGCGATGAAGCGTCCTGAGTCGCCGCGGCCGCTCTCGGGCAGCGAGTAGGCGCGGTCGAGGCGGTAGGCGCGGCCGTAGTTGGTGAAGAAGAGGAGGGTGTTGTGGGAGCGGGTCGAGAAGACCATCTGCACCGTGTCGCCGTCCTTGCGGGCGCGCATGCCGATGACGCCTGAGCCGCCGCGGTTCTGCGTCTCGTATTCGTCGGCGGAGCAGCGTTTGATGTAGCCGAGGCGGGAGAGGGTGACCATGTAGATTTCGCGCTTGGTGAGCCCGTCGAGGTCCATTTCGCCCTCGACGGACTCGATGCGGGTGCGTCGCGGGGTGTTGAACTGCGCCTTGGTCTTGAGGAGTTCCTCGCGCACGACGGCCATGATGTTCGCGCGGCACGAGAGGATGCGGTTGTATTCCGCGATCTTCGCCTGCAGGTCGTTGTGCTCGTTGGTCAGGTCCGCGACGGCGAGGTTGGTCAGGGCCGCGAGGCGCATGTCGAGGATGGCGGCGCACTGCACCTCGTCCAGGGGGAAGCGCGCCATCAGGCGCTGCGTGGATTCCTGGCGGTCGCGCGAGGAGCGGATGATCTGGATGACCTCGTCGATGTTCGCCTGCGCGATGAGCAGCCCCTGGACGATGTGGTCGCGTTCCAGCGCCTTCTGGAGGAGGTATCGGGTGCGCCGGGTCACGACCTGCTCGCGGTGGTCGATGTAGGCCATGAGGATCTGCTTCAGGGTCATGGTGCGCGGGCGGTTGTGGTCCACCACCAGGAACTGGGCGGGGTCGACGATCTCCAGCTGCGTGTTCTTGAAGAGTTCGTTCAGCACCACGCTGGGGGTCGCGTCCTGCTTCAGTTCGATTTCGATGTGGACGCCGTTGCGGGAGCTGGAGTAGTCGTTGATGCTGGCGATGCCCTTGATGGCGCCGCTCTGCGCGAGTTCGCCGATCTGCCCGACCATCTTCGCCTTGTTGACGCCGTAGGGGATTTCGCTGACGATGATCTTGTCGCGCCCGCGCCCTTCGGCGGTGACGACCTCGGCCTTGCCGCGGACGCGGATGCCGCCCTGGCCAGTCGTGTAGAGGGAGCGGATGCCCTTGAGGCCGTGGATGATGCCGCCAGTCGGATAGTCGGGGCCGGGGAGGATCTCCATGAGTTCGTCGACGGTGAGGTTCGGGTTGTCGATGAGGGCCACCGCGGCGTCGATGGCCTCGCCGAGGTTGTGGGTCGGGACGTTGGTGGCCATGCCGACGCCGATGCCCTGGGAGCCGTTGACGAGGAGGTTCGGGAAGGCGGCGGGGAGGACGATGGGTTCGAGTTCCTTCGCGTCGAAGGTCTCGCGCATGTCGACGGTGTCCTTGTCCAGGTCCGCGAGCAGCGCCTCGGCGGCCTTGTCCATCTTGCATTCGGTGTATCGGTAGGCGGCGGGCGGGTCGCCGTCCATCGAGCCGAAGTTTCCGTGGCCGTGGATCAGGGGCACGCGCATCGAGAAGTCCTGCGCGAGGCGGACGATGGTGTCGTAGACGGATGAATCGCCGTGGGGGTGGTAGTTGCCGATGACGAGGCCGACCACCTTGGCGCACTTGTTGAGGCCGCCGCCGCTGGTGTAGCCGCCCTGGCGCATCGCGTAGAGGATGCGGCGGGCGCCTGGCTTCAGGCCGTCGCGGACGTCGGGGATGGCGCGGCCGATGTTGGCGGAGACCGAATACTGCAGGTATGCCCCGCGCATCAGGCCGTTGACGCCCGTCGGCAGGTCGTTGCGGCTGTATGCCGCCCACTGCTCGGAGGAGATGGTTTTCTTGTCTGCCATAGTGGAGTTGAAGGCTGGAGGCTAAAGTCTGAAGGGGGGGAGGGCGTCCTTAGATGTCGGGGTTGAGGACGGTGTCGGCGTTTTCCTCGATGAACTGGCGGCGCGGGTAGACGTTGGAGCCCATGAGGAGGTCGAAGGTCTTGTCGGCCGCCTCGGCGTCCTCGACCTTGACCTGGATCATCGAGCGGGTCTCGGGGTTCATCGTCGTCTCCCAGAGTTCGTCCGCGCTCATCTCGCCCAGACCTTTGTAGCGCTGGATGGTGATGCCCTTGCGGCCCTGCCTCGTCACCGTGTCGCAGAGTTCCTGGAGGGACTGGACGGGCGTCACCTTGCCGTCCTTGGTCTCGACGAGTTCGGCGACAGGCGCATTCGACGCGAAGAGCGCCTGGAGGTCCAGGCCGTCGGCCTTGAGCTGCGCGGCGAGGCCTTCGAGGGCGCCCGCCTCGGGCAGTTTGACGACATTGACGTCCTCCTCCTGCTTCGGCGGTTCGGGGCCCATGTCGATGACATTGCCGTCCTCGTCGACCTGCTGCTCGGCGGCCTTCTCCTGCTCCTCGGCGGCCTTCTCCTGCTCCTCGGCGGGCGCGGCCTCCTGCGGCTCCTCCTCGGCGGGCGCGGCTTCGCCGCCTTCTGCGGCTTCGCCGCCTTCTGCGGCTGCGGCCGCGATTGCGGCGGCCTTGCGTTCGCGGAAGGCGTTGACGAGGGCGTCGACCTCGGCCTGCTCCCAGCAGTAGGTGGTGGCGAGGACGCCGTTTTCGCGGATTTCGACCATGAACTTCGGGAAGGCGCCGTGCTCGGCGCGCAGCCGCATGAAGTCGGCGGGCTTGATGCCGTAGCGGGGGAGGTTGACGGTGGTGAGGCGGAGGCTGTCGCGGATGCGCTGGATGATGGCGGTCACCTTGTCGGGGGGCAGTGCCTCCTGGCCTGGGAGGCGCAGGTTCAGGGACTGGAGGCCGAGGCCGGTGAGCTTGCTGTCCATGTCGTCCTCGGTCTCGACGTACTGCTCGTGCTTGCCGCGGGTGATCTTGAAGAGCGGCGGCCGCGCGATGTAGACGTATCCAGCCTCGACGACGGGGCGCAGGTGGCGGAAGAGGAAGGTCAGCACGAGTGTACGGATGTGCGATCCATCCACATCGGCATCCGTCATGATGACGATGCGGTGGTAGCGGGCCTTCGAGATGTCGATGCCGTCGCCCGCGCCGACGCCGATCGCCGTGAAGAGCGACCGGATCTCCTCGTTGCGGAGCAGTCGGTCGGGGGCCGCCTTCTCGGCGTTGATGAGCTTGCCGCGGATGGGCAGGATCGCCTGGAAGGCGCTCTCGCGCCCGCTCTTGGCGGAGCCGCCGGCCGAATCGCCCTCGACGATGTAGAGTTCGGTGAGCGCGGGGTCCTTGCACGAGCAGTCGCTGAGCTTGCCGACGAGGCCCTGCATGGCCTTCTGCGGGTTCATGACGTCCTCGATGGCCTTGCGGGCCTTTTCGCGCGCCTGGGCGGAGATCAGCGCGTGCTGGACCATGGCGGCGGCCTCCTTGGGGTGTTCCTCGAAGTAGGCGTTCAGCTGCTCGTAGGTCGCCGAGTACATCAGGCCGTTGACCTCGGGGTTGTTGAGCTTGGTCTTGGTCTGGCTTTCGAAGAGGGGGTTCTCCACCTTGACGGAGACGACCGCCGCGAGGCCCTTGCGGATGTCCTCGCTGGTCACCGTGACCTCGTCCTTCTTCTCTTTCTCCTTCTTCGGCTTCTCCGCGACCTTCTTGCCGGACTTCTTCGCGGCCTCCTCCGCCATGCGCTTCGAGTAGTTGTTGATGGCGCGGGTGAGGGCGGTCAGGAAGCCCGAGAGGTGGGTGCCGCCGTCGGTGGTGTTGATGCCGTTGACGAAGCTGTGGATGGATTCGTCGTAGGAGTCGTTGTACTGGAGGGCGATGTCATAGAAGAAGTCGCCTGATCCGTCGGATCGGAATCCAGTCTTTTCGCCCTGGAAGAAGACGACGGTGGGGGAGAGGGTGTTCCTGCCCTCGTTCAGGTATTTGACGAACTCGGCGACGCCGCCCTGGTAGTGGAAGGTCTCGCTGCGTGGGTTGGCGCCGCGCACGTCGGTCAGGGTGATCTTGATGCCCGCGTTGAGGTAGGCCAGTTCGCGCAGGCGCTTGGCGAGGATGTCCCACTTGTATTCGAGGACGCTGAAGACCTCGGGGTCGGGGAGGTACTGCACCGTCGTGCCGCGGCGGCTGCTCGGCCCGAGGACCTTCAGCGGCTCCGTCGTGCGGCCCTGCGAGAAGCGCATCTGGTAGCGCTCGCCGTCGCGGTCGATGGTCAGGACCAGCCAGGTCGAGAGGGCGTTGACGCAGGAGACGCCGACGCCGTGGAGGCCGCCCGAGAACTTGTAGACCTCCTTGTCGAACTTGCCGCCCGCATGAAGCATGGTCAGCGCGACCTCGCAGGCGGGCTTGTTCTCGGTGGGGTGCATGCCGACGGGGATGCCGCGGCCGTCGTCCTCGACGGTGACCGAGTTGTCGAGGCCGATGGTGACCTCGATGTTCTGGCAGTAGCCCGCGAGGGCCTCGTCGATGGAGTTGTCGACGACTTCGTAGACGAGCTGGTGCAGCCCCTTTTCATCCGTGTCGCCGATATACATGCCTGGACGCATCCGAACCGCCTCCAGGCCCTTCAGGACTTTGATCTGGCCGCCGTCGTCCGCCGTTGGCGCCGCATTGACCGCCGCCTCTTCCTCTGATACCATGTCTCAAACCTCGAATGATGTGGGGTTCATCCCGAAAAACGGGGTCGCGCATACGCCCGTGTACGCGCGTAATTCAAGTACTATAACGCGCGAATTGGTTTTTTCATCCCTTTGCCGTGTGATTTTGCGGATTTTCGCGCACGGCGGCGGGCTTCGTGTTCGGGCTGGCGTCGCGGGGCGGCTCGGGGACGGGGGCCGCGCCTTCATCCAGCCATGCAAACGACGGGGGGCTGCCGCCCCCCGCACCCCCCCCCCTCGCTCGGCGCTCATCGGGGGCGGGGCGGAATGGGCGCTGCGGCGAAAGTGAGCGGGCCCCGATGTATGGGCGGCGTGTGCCGCGGGGCTTGCCCCGCGGGCCAATGTGC
>JAEEXV010000329.1 GCA_016287975.1 Lentisphaeria bacterium
CCCTTCTATCCCTTCTATCCCTTCTATCCCTTCTATCCCTTCTATCCCTTCTATCCCTTCTATCCCTTCTATCCCTTCTATCCCTAAAACCCAACAATATTCCCATTTTATCAACGAATCGCCCATTGTATTCCCCCGTTTTTCGCATATAATATTACCATATTCCATTCTCCCTCATCCCCAAGGAGCCCTCCCATGACCCGCCATCTGAAAGCACTTGCCGCCTGCCTCCTGCTGCTTGCCTCCCTCGCCGCCGCCGCCGACATCCGCCTTGTCCCTGGCGTCCGCGGCCATGCCCTCTGGCTGGACGGGAGCAAAGTCTATCTCGCCGACGCGGCAGGCACGCAATTCGACCTCGAACAGGGCCTCACCGTCTCGGTCTGGCTCCGCCCGGAAGGCTGGGCCCACCTCTCAGGCATTCTGCAGAACATCGGCACCTTCTCCTTCCTCTACCGCAACGGCGGCGGCTTCTACTTCTGGGACACGCAGAAAAAGGAGGCCGCCACCCTGCTCTGGGCGCCCAAGGCCTTCCCCGTCCGCATGAACCAGTGGAACCACATCGCCTTCACCTACGACCAGAAGGGCCACGCCGTCGGATACCTCAACGGGAAAAAGGTCGCCGAACAGCTCCCTGGAAACGATCCCGCCGTCCGCATCCTCAGCCGCAACCCCAGGCGCACCTGCTTCTTCATCGGGCACGGCTCCAGCCGCGGCGCCTACCGCGGCGCCATCGATGAAGTCTTCATCTACGGGCGCGCCCTCGCCGACGCCGAAGTCGCCGCCCTCGCCAAAGGCGACGCCCCCGCAGGCGCCCTCGCCGCCTTCCTCTGGGACGACCCCGCCAAACCCCTCGCCGACTCCAGCCCCGCCAAACGCAGCCTCGTCACCCTCGGCGGCACCACCCGCCAGCCCGTCGAAACCGCCATCCCCGTGGACAACAGCGCACCCACCGCGGCGCCCGCGCCCGCAAAGCCCGCCACTGCGCCCGCGCCCGTCCCCCAGCCGACGCGCCCCGTCAAACTCGTCCCTGGCGTGCGCGGCCAGGCCATCTGGCTGGACGGCCTCCACACCTACCTCAGCGAGCCGACCCGCGCGCCCTTCGCCCTGGACCAGGGACTGACCTTCGCCCTGTGGATCAAGGCCGAGCGCTGGGGGCATCTCGCAGGCATCCTCCAGAACATCGGATCCTTCAGCTTCCTCAAGCGCAGGCAGGGCGGCTTCTACTTCTGGGACACCCGCTCCCGCTATCCCGCCAGCATGCTCTGGGCCCCCGACGCCTTCCCCGAAACCCTGAACCAATGGCAGCATGTCGCCTTCACCTACGACCAGAAGGGCACCGCCATCGCCTATCTCAACGGCAAGAAAGTCGCCGAGCAACTCCCAGGACAGGAGGAAAAAGGACAGGGCATCGTCCGCTTCCTGAACCGCCACCCCAACCCGACCTTCCGCTTCGACATCGGCCGCGGCTCCTTCCAGGGCGCACTCGACGAAGTCTACATCTACGGCCGCGTCCTCTCCGCCGCCGAAGTCGCCGCCCTCGCCAAGGGCAACGCCCCCGACGGCCCCATCGCCGCCTACCTCTGGGACGATTCGGCCCAGCCCCTCGCCGACTCCTCCCCCGCCCAGCGCCACCTCCAGACCATGGAGGGCGCGCAAGGCAAGGAGGCGCCCATCCTCGGCAATGTCGTCGACCTGCCCGCCGCCGCCGCGAACGACCGCCTTGTCGCCTGGTGCCAGTCCTCCGTCGTGCGCGTCTTCCAGAAGGACCGCCTCGCCAAGGTCAAGGTCGAGGAGCGCCCGGCCGCCGAACTCGCCGGCAACGAATATGAATCCTTCCAGCTCGTCCTCTCCCCGAAGACCGACCTCGCCAAGGTCAATCTCGCCATCCCCCCCTTCACCCTCGGCGGCACGCAGATCCCCGTCGAAGTCCGCCGCGTCGACTACGTGATGATCCCCGAGCCCAGCAACATCATGGTCCCCAACCTGCGGGCCACCAACGTCTATGGCGAGATCGTCTCCGCCTTCCCAGGCAAGCCCAGCCCGCCAGGATGGTATCCCGACCCCCTCCCGCGCCTCGCGCCCGACCTCGCCCTCAAGGGCGGCCTCAGCCACGCCTTCTGGATCACCGTCAAATCCCCCGCCAACGCCCCCGCAGGCATCTACCGAACCACCGCCAAGGTCACCGCCGCAGGCGGCCTCGCCCTCGACATCCCCCTCAGCATCAGGGTGCGCGGATTCTCCCTCCCCGAGGAAAAACTCTTCACCCACACCGTCGCCGTCACCCATGCTATCAACAACGGCGCGCCGCTTGAGGAGTTCTACCGCATCCTCTCACGCTACTACCTCTCGGGCGACTGCACCCGCGCCCCGATCGGCATCAAGTTCCTCCCCGACGGCAAGGTCGAACTCGACACCGCCGAATGGGACAGGGAAATGGAACTCGCCGTCGGCAAATACCGCCAGAAGGTCATCTACCTGCCCACCATCGGATTCTACGGCATCCCCAAGGCCGCCAACCACGCCCGCACCTGGTGCGGCATCCAGGTCTCCCAGGGCCACGGCGTCATGACCGAGGAGTTCCGCAACAAGTTCGGCGCCTATCTCAAGGCCATCTCCGCCCACCTCAAGGAAAAAGGATGGCTCGACCGAACCCGAATCACCCTCGTCGACGAACCCCACACCCGCGACGACTTCCGCCTCTGCCACGACGTCTCCCTCCTCGTCCGACAGTGCGCCCCCGACCTCCTCATCGAGACCACGAAATGGCCCACCAGGGAATCCATCGGCATCTCCGACGTCTGGTGCCTCGGCGCCTTCCAGCCAGACCAGATCGAGAAGGCCATCGCACGCGGCGAGATCATCGAGCAGTACCCCAACTGGCACCTCCTCATCGACCGCCCCGTCATGGACCGCCGAATGTTCGGATTCCAGATGTGGAAATACCACGTATCGGGCATCCTCCACTACTCCATCGGACGCGGCTGGGAGGATCCCGCCTCCCTCCGCTCCCCCCATCTGCGCTATCCCGACGGCCGCGTCATCTACGGCTCAGGCATCATCATGTACCCCGAAAAGGACGGCGTGCCCATGCCCTCCGCCCGCATCTCCACCATCCGCGACGCCCTTGAAGACTACGAGGCCATCCGAATCCTCGAACAACTCGCCGCCAAGAATCCCGCCCATCCAGACGCAAAGGAGGCATTGCAGTATCTCAAGAACGCCGCCGACCAGATCTGCCCCTCCTACGAGTGCCGCGGCAAGGGCCTCAAGATCGGCTTCCAGGACTACCGCTGGTCCCTCGACACCGACCTCCTCCTCGAATGCCGCCGCGGCATCATGGACCGAATCGAAAAACTCCAGAAACTCCAGTAACCCCGAATACAGGAACCCAGCCATGACCACCAGCCTCCGCAGACAATTCACGCTCATCGAACTGCTCGTCGTCATCGCAATCATCGCGATCCTCGCCTCGATGCTGCTCCCCGCCCTCTCCAAGGCCCGCGAGAAGGCCAAGGGCGTCTCCTGCGTCAACAACCAGAAGCAGCTCGGCCTCATGTTCCGCTTCTACACCGACGAAAACAACGACTACCTCCTCCGCTACGGCTTCAAGACCGGGCGCTCCTGGAGCTACGTCTACTGGGAGGAGGGCTACGCCAAGGACTGCCTCCAGAGCCTCTTCTGCCCCTCCGCCAAGCCCACCCGCTACGCGCCCTCCGGAAACAAGACGTTCCCCCAGCAGTACTACGGGGATTCAGGAGCGCTCTACAAGGACATCACCTACGGCTTCCTGGAATCCTACGCCGCCCCCATCTACGAGTTCTCCACCGTCGACTCCACCACCACCCGCCTCCTCAAGATCTCCAAGGTCGAAAGCCCCTCCACCTTCAACTTCCTCCTCTGCTGCACCGACCCCTCCACTGGCCTCGGGGGATACACCCTGCGCAAGAAGACCACTTGGTCCGCCATCAACTTCTGCCACGCCGACACCTGCAACACCCTCTTCCTTGACGGACACGCCGCCGCCCATGGCCTCAACGCCATGATCAACCTCCCCAACATCAACAAGCCCTACGGCGGCTCCTACTACACCTGGTACCACGGCGCCAATGTCATGCGCCCATAAGCCCCGCCCCACGGATTCAAGCCCCCCGCCATCCCTTCAATCCCTTTGATCCCTTGAATCCCTCTTGTCCCCTGGGTCCCTTTGTCCCTTGGGTCCCTTGGGTCCCTCCAATCCCTTCGATCCCTTTGATCTCTTGAATCCCTGAACCATGTCCTTTTTCCTCCTCCCCCACGGGGAAAACAACCCCCGCAACTCCGAAGGCGCCTTCGTCGAACTCGCGGACGGCTCCATTCTCTTCGCCTACACCCAGTACTACGGCGGCGACTGGCATGACGAGTGCTCCGCCAACATCGCCGCCATCCGCTCCCGCGACGGTGGACACACCTGGTCCGAACCACAGGTCATCATCCGAAACCAGAGCCAGAACGTGATGTCCGTCTCCCTCCTCCGCCTCCAGGACGGACGCATCGCGATGGTCGTTCTCCAAAAGACCCGCATTCCCGGCCATGACGACCGCACCGCCCCCGACGGCCGACAGTCCCCAGTCTGCCTCTGCGGCACCATCCCCGCCGTCGACTGCCGCCCCAAGGTCTACTTCTCCGCCGACGAGGCCCATTCCTGGAGCGCCCCCGTCGAGATCTGCGACGCCCCCGCCGTCTATCTCGTCGCCGTCAACGACTGCCTCCGCCAACTCAAATCAGGGCGGCTCATCCTCCCCGTCTCCCATCACCGCTACGGCGGCAACGCCCGCATCACCACCCCTGGCCTCGGACTCTTCTATCTCTCCGACGACGCGGGCGCCACCTGGCGCGAATCCCGCGTCGGCTGCTTCCCGCCCGCAGACCTCTCCCGAGGCCTCATGGAACCTGGCGTCGCCGAACTCACCGACGGACGCATCCTCGGCTGGTACCGCACCCGCGGCGGCTGCCAATACAAGACCTGGTCCTACGACCACGGCGAATCCTGGACCCCGCCCGTCCCCGCCACCGAGTTCCCCTCCCCCGAAGCCCCCCTCGCCATGAAGCGCAACCCCAAGGACGGTTGCCTCTACGCCGTCTGGAACGACTACCACCCCGAACGCAGCGTGAAGTTCGCCGCCACGGGCCCCGCCGTCATGGGAAGAACCCCCCTCGTCATCGCCAAAAGCGACGACGACGGCGCCACCTGGAAGGACCACCGCGTCATCGAGGACGCGCCCGACCACGGCTTCGCCTACACCGCCATGCTCTTCCACGGCGACGACCTCCTCCTCGCCTACTGCGCGGGAGGCCTCCCCGATTGCGAATGCATGCTCCAGGACATCCGCATCCGCGTCCTGCCACTGTGAACATTCACTCCAGCGCGGCCAGGCACGCTTTCAAAGCCAAAAAAGTTAGCGAGCTCACCCGCCTGCCACGGCGGGACGCTAATACTCCTAACGTTGTCCCAGATGTCCCAGATGTCCCAGTTGTCCCAGATGTCCCAGATGTCCCAGATGTCCCAGATGTCCCAGATGTCCCAGATGTCCCAGAAAAGTCAGGAGTATTAGCGGGACGCCGCAGTTACATTCCTTCGGGAACGGCGTCTCGGCGGCGGCGGCGGAACTCACCTGGCGTCATGCCGTAGCGGCGACGGAAGACCTTGGTGAAATATCCCGCGTCCGAAAAGGCGCACCTCTCGGCGACCTCCCCGACGCGCAGATCGTCCGCGCTGGCGAGCAGCTGCTCCGCCGCCTCCAGCCGCAGCTGCTGGACATAGTCGTTCATCGTCGTCCCGAAGGCCGCGTGGAAGATCGTCGCGGCATACGAGCGGTTGATGCGGAGCTCACGGCACACCTCCGCACAGCGGATGGCCGAGGTGAAGTTCTGCTCAAGATAGCTCTTGATCCGCATCGCCTGCCGCATCCGCGGGGACTGCTCCACCTCCTCCGCCTGCGACAACTCGTGCCGCACCTGCCGTAGAATCGCCTCCAGAAGCGCCTGACAGCGCTCCTGTCGGTCGCGTTCGCCCGTCTCGTGGATCACCAGGTCCAGCGCCTCCACCAGCAGCGCCAGCGCCCCCGAGGCGGGCTTCGCCGTGTGGTAGTAGATGTTCCGCAACGTGCGCCCGTGGTCGAAATGGCAGTAGTGCACCCGTATATGGTGCAGATGGAAGGCCAGCGTCAGGCCGCCGTAGTCCAGTAGCGCCCGCGGTTCGCTCTCCCGCGCCACCGCATTGTAGCTGCCGATGACCACCTCCCCGTCCTGGATGCACCGCGTCGAGACGACGCCGTCGTAGTTCCCCCGCAACTCCACCGTGCCGCGCGTTTCATACCAGCAGATGCGCAGCCGAAAGCAGGTGTCCCCCGCCCGCCGCACCCCTGGCATCGTGAACACATAGTGCTGCCGCGCCGCCAGCCGCTCGGGCGCCAGCGCCGCCTCCACATAGGCCAGCATCGTCGACGCCGCCACTGGCTCCCCTGGCCACCGCGCCACCCTCCGCACCTTTTCCGCCTCGTCCATCCAGACCTCCCGCGCACTTCCATTTGACCGTTTACAGTACTATAAACCGCGCCGCCTGCAATGCGGCCGTACCAACCAGGAATCCCGCCATGCCACATCCAGTCTCCGAACTCCTCCGTTCCGAATCCCCCGTCCGCTGGCTCTTCTACGGCGACAGCATCACCCACGGCGCCCTCCACACCTTCGGCGGCCGCGGCTTCCCCGAAATCTTCCGCGAGCACGTCGTCTACGAGATGGGCCGCAGGCAGGACCTCGTCCTCAACTCCGCCTACAGCGGCTTCACCGCCGCCGAACTCCTGCTCGACTTCGACTTCCGCGCCGCCGCCTTCCGCCCGCACGCCGCCTTCGTCATGATCGGCACCAACGACTGCACCCGCTTCACCGTCGAGGAGTTCCGCGCCAACCTGGAGACCCTGCGCCTGCGCTTCCAGGAAATCGACTGCACCCTCGTCCTGCAGACCACCATCCCGCCCGTCGTCCAGCTCAACCCCCAGCGCGCCACCGTCGGCGACTTCGCCGAGGCCCTCCGTGCCTTCGCCGCAGAACACGCCATCGACTGCATCGACCACTGGAAACTCTGGAGCGCCCTCCCCCTGCAGGAGCGCTTCTACCTCCTGAGCGACCCCCTCCACCCCAACGGCGACGGACACCTCAAGATCGCCCACGACATCTTCCGCGCCATCGGCTGCTTCACCCCCGACACCCCCGTCTGCCGCATGCAGCCAGGCCCCCGCATCACCACCTGACCCGCTTTTTGCCGCCCCCGCCGCCAGAATCCAGATTAGGATTTACATTTAGAGTTTTCCCGCCGTCCCGCAAACAGAGGATTTCCATCCATGCAATACGACAAGAACCACGCGCTCCTGAGCACCTCCATCCCCGAACTTCCCGAGCCCATCCGCGGCAAGGTCCGCGATGTCTACGACCTGGGCGACTCCCTGCTCTTCGTCGCCACCGACCGCATCAGCGCCTTCGACTGCATCATGCCCAACGGCATCCCGGGCAAGGGCGTCGTCCTGACCCAGGTCACCCTGAACTGGTTCAAGATCCTCACGGGCCTCAAGAACCACCTGATCACCGCCGACGTCGCCCAGTATCCCGCCGTCCTGCGCAAGTACGCCGCCGACCTCGACGGCCGCTCCATGCTCGTGCGCAAACTCAACATGCTGCCCGCCGAGTGCATCGTCCGCGGCTATCTCACGGGCTCTGGCTGGGAAAGCTACCAGCGCTCCGGAAAGGTCTGCGGCATCCCCCTCCGCGCGGGCTACCGCAACGCCTCCCAGCTCGACCAGCCCATCTTCACCCCCACCACCAAGGAGGCCTCCGGCCACGACCAGGCCATCTCCTTCGAGCAGCTCGCCGAGCGCATCGGCTCCAAACTCGCCGACGCCCTCCGCTCCGCCTCCATCTCCCTCTACTCCCAGGCCGCCGAATACGCCCTCAAGCGCGGCATCATCATCGCCGACACCAAGTTCGAATTCGGCACCGACGCCAACGGCGAACTCGTCCTCGGCGACGAGGTCCTCACCCCCGACTCCTCACGCTTCTGGCCCGTCGCATCCTACCAGGTCGGCGCCAACCCGCCCTCCCTTGACAAGCAGTTCGTCCGCGACTGGCTCGACAGTGTCCACTTCAACCACCAGCCCCCAGCCCCCGAACTCCCCGACGACATCGTCCAGAAAACCGTCGAAAAATACCAGGGCGCCCTCAACGCCCTGAAGGCGTAAGACCCGGAAACTCCGGAAGACCCGGAAACTCCGGAAGACCCGGAAAATCCGGAAAATCCGGAAACTCCGGAAACTCCGGAAACTCCGGAAACTCCGGAAACTCCGGAAACTCCGGAAACTCCGGAAAATCCGGAAGATCCGGAAGATCCGATCGCCTTGTCCGTGCGCCCGCGGCGCCTGCCGCCGGGATTCCCCGCCCCACCCCATTTCCCGCCATGTCGAACCATTCCGCCTACCAGAGTCCGTTCAGCGCGCGCTACAGCAGCCGCGAGATGCAGCACCTCTTCTCGGAGGAGCACAAGTTCCGCACCTGGCGGCGGCTGTGGATTGCGCTGGCGGAGGCGGAGCATGAACTGGGGCTGCCCGTCACCGAGGAGCAGATCGCGGAACTGAAGGCGCATGCGGACGACATCAACTTCGAGGTGGCCGAGGCGCGCGAACGCGAGGTGCGCCACGACGTGATGAGCCACGTCTACGCCTACGGCGTGCAGTGCCCGCTCGCCAAGGGCATCATCCACCTGGGCGCCACCTCCTGCTACGTCGGCGACAACACCGACCTCATCCTGATGCGCGAGGCGCTCCAGCTGCTGCGCGGCAAGCTCGTCACCGTCGTCGGAAACCTCGCCGCCTTCGCCGAGAAGCACGCCGCCCTCCCGACCCTCGCCTTCACCCACTTCCAGCCCGCCCAGCCCACCACCGTCGGCAAGCGCGCCACCCTCTGGCTCCAGGACCTCCTGATGGACCTCGACGACCTCGACTACGTCCTCGGCTCCCTCCGCCTCCTCGGCTCCAAGGGCACCACGGGCACCCAGGCCAGCTTCCTCGAACTCTTCAACGGCGACCACCAGAAGTGCCTCGACCTCGACCGCATCGTCGCCGAAAAACTCGGCTTCCCAGGATGCTACCCCGTCTCCGGGCAGACCTACTCCCGAAAGGTCGACAGCCGCGTGCTGAACATCCTCTCGGGCATCGCCCAGAGCGCCCACAAGTTCTCCAACGACATCCGCCTCCTCCAGCACCTCAAGGAGGTCGAGGAACCCTTCGAGAAGAAGCAGATCGGCTCCTCCGCCATGGCCTACAAGCGCAACCCCATGCGCAGCGAGCGCATCGCCTCCATCGCACGCTACGTCATCTGCGACGCCCTCAACCCCGCCATCACCGCCGCCACCCAGTGGTTCGAGCGCACCCTCGACGACTCCGCCAACAAGCGCATCGCCGTCGCCGAGGCATTCCTCGCCGTCGACGGAATCCTCGACCTCTACGCCAACGTCTCCGACGGCCTCGTCGTCTACCCCAAGGTCATCGCCCGACGCCTCGCCCAGGAACTCCCCTTCATGGCCTCCGAAAACATCATGATGGACGCCGTCAAGGCCGGCGGCGACCGACAGGAACTCCATGAGGCCATCCGCGTCAACGCCCAGGCCGCCGCCGCCAACGTCAAGCAGAACGGCGGCGAGAACGACCTCCTCGACCGCCTCGCAAAGGACCCGCACTTCGCGGGCATCCACCTCGACCTCGCCGAGACCCTCCGCGCGGACAAATACGTCGGCCGCGCGCCGCAACAGGTCGCCGAGTTCCTCGACCAGACCGTCAAGCCCTTCCTCGCCCGCAACGCCGCCACCGCCGTCGCCGCCGACGCCCTCAAAGTCTAACCCAGCCGCAACGCCCATGTCCGAACCGGAATCCATCGTCGTCCTCGACTTCGGCTCGCAGTACAGCCAGTTGATCGCGCGCCGCATCCGCGAATGCCGCGTCTTCAGCCGCGTCGTCCCGTGCAGCATCACCGCCGCCGAGGTCGCCGCCCTCCAGCCCAGAGGCGTCATCCTCTCGGGCGGCCCCGCCAGCGTCTACGATCCAGGCTCCCCCCAGATGGATCCCGCCATCCTCGACCTGGGCCTCCCCGTCCTCGGCATCTGCTACGGCATGCAGCTGATGATCCGCAACCTCGGCGGAGAGGTCTCCCCCGCCCCCAGCCGCGAATACGGACGCACCCAGCTCGCCATCCGCAAGCCAGGCGACCTCTTCGACGGTCTCGAACCCCTCCAGACCGTCTGGATGTCCCACGGCGACAAGGTCACCGTCGAACCCGAGGGGATCGAGACCCTCGCCGTCACCGCCAACTCCGAATACGCCGCCTGCCAGCTCCACGGCCGAAAGCTCTACGCCATCCAGTTCCACCCCGAAGTCGTCCACACCCCCAACGGCGCCAGAATCCTCGCCAACTTCTGCCACCGCATCTGCGGATGCAAAGGCGACTGGACCATGGAATCCTTCATCGACCGCTCCGTCCGACAAATCCGCGAAACCGTCGGCGGCGAGCGCGTCATCCTCGGGCTCTCCGGCGGCGTCGACTCCTCCGTCGCCGCCGCCCTCCTCCACAAGGCCCTCGGACGCCAGCTCATCTGCATCTTCGTCAACAACGGCCTCCTCCGCAAAAACGAGGCCGAGGGCGTCCAGCAGCTCTTCGGGCGGAACTTCCAGATGGACCTGCGTTATGTCGACGCCACCGACCGCTTCCTCGACAAGCTCGACGGCGTCGCCGACCCCGAGACCAAGCGCCACATCATCGGACACGAGTTCATCGAGGTCTTCGCCGACGCCGCACGCTCCGTCGGGGACGCCACTTTCCTCGCGCAGGGCACCACCTACCCCGACGTCATCGAGTCCCAGCCCATCAACGGCAACCCCGCCGCCATGATCAAGAGCCACCACAATGTCGGCGGCCTCCCCAAGGACCTCAAGTTCAAACTCATCGAACCCCTCGCGCAACTCTTCAAGGACGAAGTGCGCGAGGTCGGGCGGCAGCTCGGCCTCGCCGACGAGGTCATCCTCCGACAGCCATTCCCAGGACCGGGCCTCGCCGTCCGTCACCTCGGCCCCGTCACCCGCGACACCCTCCGCATCCTCCGCGACGCCGACGCCATCTTCACCGAGGAGGTCAAGCGCTCGGGGCTCTACTACAAGCTCTGGCAGACCTTCTGCGTCTTCCTCCCCGTCAAGTCCGTCGGCGTCATGGGCGACAACCGCACCTACGACTACGTCATCGCACTCAGGGCCATCGAATCGCAGGACGGCATGACCGCCGACTGGGCCTACCTCCCCGCGCCGCTCCTGCGCACCGTCTCCTCCCGCATCGTCAACGAGGTCCGCGGCGTCAACCGCGTCGTCCTCGACATCTCCTCCAAGCCACCCGCCACCATCGAGTGGGAGTAGCCACCATGCAGACCGTCTCCATCCTCGACTACGGCGCAGGGAACCTCACCAGCGTCCGCCTCGCCTTCGAACGCCTCGGCGCCATCCCCCTCCAGTGCGCCGACGCCGCCGAAATCGCCCCCGACGGCCCCATCGTCTTCCCCGGCGTCGGCTCCGCCGCCAGCGGCATGGCCGCCCTCCAGGCGCGCGGCTTCGGCGACGCCCTCCGCGAAGCCGTGGCGCGGCAGCGCCCCGTCCTCGGCATCTGCCTCGGCATGCAGCTGCTCTTCCAGCACAGCCAGGAGGACGGCGGCACCCCCGCCCTCGGCATCCTCCCAGGCACCGTCGAACTCTTCCAGTTCCCTGGCCACCCCGAACTCAAGGTCCCCGAGATGGGCTGGAACGCCGTCGCCTTCGCCAACCCGCCGCACCCCGTCTTCCAGGGCATCCCGTCAGGCACCCCCTTCTACTTCGTGCACTCCTACTACTGCCACGCCGCCGACCCCGCCATCATCGCCGGAACCACCGAATACGGCGGACTCGACTTCACCTCGGCCGCCGCCACGGGCTCCCTCGTCGCCACCCAGTTCCACCCCGAACGCTCGGGCGACGCGGGAATGCAGCTGCTCAAGAACTTCCTCGCCACGGAGGCCTGACCGCAATGCTCCTCAAACGCATCATCGTCTGCCTCGACGTCAAGAACCGCCGCGTCACCAAGGGCGTCAAGTTCCAGAACAACGTCGATGTCGGAGACGTCGTCCAGCTCGCGGGGAAATACTGCCGCGAGGGCGCCGACGAACTCGTCTTCTACGACATCACCGCCTCCGCCGAACACCGCCCCATCGACCTCGAAATGGTCGCCGACGCCGCCCGCGAAGTCACCATCCCCTTCGCCGTCGGCGGCGGCATCCGCTCCGTCGCCGACATGCGCAACGCACTCCTCGCAGGCGCCGACAAGGTCTCCCTCAACTCCCTCGCCGTCACCAACCCCGCCGTCCTCACCGCAGGCGCCAACGCATTCGGACGGCAGTGCGTCGTCCTCGGCCTTGACGCCAAGCGCGTCCCCGTCTCCCGTGACTTCCCCTCGGGATACCAGGTTTTCGTCCAGGGATACCGCACCCCCACCCAGTGGGACGCCGTCGCCTGGGCACGGCACGCCGTCGAACTCGGCGCGGGCGAAATCTGCCTCAACGCCATCGACACCGACGGCGTCCAGAACGGCTACGAACTCGAAATCACCCGCAAGATCGCCGACGCCGTCCCCGTCCCCGTCATCGCCTCGGGCGGCGCAGGCACCGTCCAGCATCTGATCGACGCCTTCGACCAGGGGCATGCGGACGCCGCGCTAGTCGCCTCCATGGTCCACCTCGGCGGCTGGACCTGCAATGCCATCAAGGCCGAAATCGCCGCGCGCACTTCCATACCCATCCGCCGTTAAACACACTCAGGAGCAACATGTCCAACATCGTCGTAGTAGGGACCCAATGGGGGGATGAAGGAAAGGGGAAAATCGTCGACTTCCTCGCCGCGCAGGCCGACGTCGTCGCGCGCTTCCAGGGCGGCAGCAACGCAGGGCACACCGTCGTCGCCGACGGCCACAAGTTCGCCCTGCATCTGCTCCCCTCGGGCATCCTCTACCCAGGATGCACCTGCATCATCGGCAACGACGTCGTCCTCGACCCGAAGGTGCTTTTGCAGGAGATCGAAGAACTCGCCGCCCAGGGGAAGTCCGCCGACGGGCTGCGCATCTCCGACCGCGCCCACCTCGTGATGCCGTGGCACCGCCTGCTCGACGGCCTCCAGGAGCGGCTCAAGGGCGCCGCCAAGGTCGGCACCACGGGCCGCGGCATCGGCCCCTGCTACGCCAGCGCCGCCGACCGCGTCGGCATCCGCGTCTGCTCCTGGCTCGACCGCGACACCTTCGCCGCCGAACTCCAGACCGCCCTCGCCTACTACAACCGCATCCTCGTCGGCGCATTCGGCGCCGAGCCCCTCGAATACCAGCCCATCTTCGACGAATACTGCGGCTACGCCGACCGCCTGCGCCAATACGTCACCGACACCTGCGTCCTCGCCAACGAGGTCGTCCGCTCGGGCAAAAAGGTGCTCTTCGAGGGCGCCCAGGCCGCCATGCTCGACCTCTCCCACGGCACCTACCCATTCGTCACCAGCTCCCACCCCATCGCGGGCGCCGTCTGCGTCGGACTCGGCATCGGCCCCAAGTGCATCGACAAGGTCGTCGGCGTCGTCAAGGCATACACCACCCGCGTCGGCGAAGGCGCCTTCCCCACCGAACTCAAGGACGCCACTGGCGACCGCATCCGCGAAATCGCCCACGAATACGGCGCCACCACTGGACGCCCGCGACGCTGCGGCTGGTTCGACGCCTGCGTCGTCCGCTACGCCGCCCTCCTCAACGGCCTCGACTGCCTCGCCATCACCCGCCTCGACATCCTTGATGACTTCCCCGAGGTCAAGATCTGCACCGCCTACCGCCATAACGGCCAAATCCTCAAGGGCTTCCCCGCCAGCATGAAGGTGCTCTCCGAGGTCGAACCTGTCTACGAGACCCTCCCCGGCTGGATGGCACCCACCTCCGATATCAAGCAATACGACCAGCTCCCCGCCAACTGCCGCCGCTATGTCGAACGCATCGCCGAACTCACTGGGGCACGCATCGGCATCGTCTCCGTCGGCCCCGAACGCGACCGCACCATCGTCTGCGAACCCATGTTCTGAATCGGCGTGCCATAACCTTCGCTATTTCTTCTCCCTCGCCGCCCCTGGGCGGGGCTTCATGGCGGCGCCCAGAACCTCGTCCAACTCCGGGTCGTTGATGCGCAGCGCGAAGTAAACCGCATCGAAGCCCCCCGCGTTGGGGGCGCGGACATTCGCGCCCGCCTCCACGAGCATCCGAACGATCTCCAGCCGAAACTGCTGCTCAGGGTGCTGCGCGCGCAGAATCACGGCCATGAGCAGCGCCGTGGAGCCACTGGAGGGGATGCGCACCTCCAAATCAATCCCAGGCAACGCCAGCAGCCGCCGCAGCACCTCGGGGTTCTCCTGGATCGCCGCCAGCACCAGATGCGGCGTCTCCCCCGCCTGCGATGGCCCTGGGCGCATCCCCTTCGCCAGCAGCGCGTCCATGCACTCCAGGCGGCCGTACATGATCGCCCAGTGCAGCGGATCCCAGTGACGCCCTCCCTGCCCCGACTTCTGCAACTCCCCCAGCGTGGCCGCCTGGATCATTTTGGCGGCCAGTTCGGTCTCGTCCAGGGCAATCGCCTGCGCCAGCGGATTCCGCCCCTTCTCGGGATGGCGGAGTTCCGCCCACGGGACATGATGGGCAAGGAGATAGTCCGCCGCCGCGAGGCTCTCTGCGTCGGCCACCTGGAACCAGAGGTCGGCGGGGATCTTGAGCCCAGCCGCCAGCAACGCGTCCGCATTGGCGAAGTTCTGCGCCATGACGGCGCGGCGCAGCCACGCCTCCTGCGGCGGCTGCGCCGCCAGCAACGCGCGCAACTGCGCTGGCGTCCCGATGGCGGCGCACTCCAGCTGGATCTCTGGCCGCGAATAGTCGGGGTCGGCCAGAAGATCGTGCCGCCGCAGGGAATCGGCCACCGCGAAAAACTGCACCTGGTCCGCGATCTCGCCCTCGTTCTTCTGCGGAACCGCGCTCCAGAAGGCGAGCATGACATCCTCCTCCAGATAAAAGCGCCCCAGCGTCATCAGCGAAGTGCCCCGCCACAGAATCGACCACTGAATGACATCCACGCCCAGCCGCGGATCGACGCGCTCCTGGTAGTCGAGAAGGGTGAATTCCGTCCCCTTTCCCGCGAACTCCGCGACCAACTGCCGCCGCCGCTCCGCAGTCATGCCCTTCACCACCCGACGCGGCATCGGACATGCGATCGCGTAGATGCGGCGCCGCTGCGCCTCCTCCGACGGCCCAGGCGGAGTGAGGACAAGCTGGCCATATTCCTTGAACCCCGCGATGAGTTTCCGGGGCGACTTCTCGATGTCGGCGCGCGTCATGACCTCCCAATCCTTCGGCACCGTGACCGTGTAGCGCCCCGACAGCAGGGACACGCGCCGCTGGCTCCGAATCTCCTCCTCCATCTGGCGCTTCCGCTCCGCCAGTTCCCTGGCCTGCGCGACCAACTCGGGATCAGGCAACGGCGGACGATGCGAACGCCGCCAGCGGCGCGCGACAACGTATAGCGCCACCCCCGCCAGCGCCAGGCAGCAGTAGCGCCGCCACCGCCGACGGATGCTGGCACCAAGCCGCCGCGGCCACGAGACCACCTCCTCCACGACCGCCGAAAGACCATGACGCAGGTGGTCCGCGAAGGTCTCGCCGTAGAGGCATTGATGGCGGATCCGCGCAAACGCCCGCTCCAGTTTCTCCAGGCGCACCAGACGACGCTGCGGGACGCGGTCGCACAGACGGCGCGCCAGCCGAAAATAGAGTTTGTTGACCAGCGTCAGCGGAAGCGCGGACGGCCACGACGGGAAACTGCCCGCGCCATTGCCAGTCACGCAGCAATAGACCAGTTTCCCGAAGGCATAGAGGTCGTTGCGCTGGCGCGACGCCTGCGTGTCCATGGGCGTGTCGCCGCTCCGCACCTCGGGCGGCAGGAAGTCGAGCGTGCCCGCCAACTGCGTCATCGTCCCCGTCAGCGGCGAAAGCAGCCCGAGATCCCCCAGTTTCGGACGACCGTGCACAAAGAGGATGTTGTCTGGCTTGATGTCGCGGTGCGCAAAGCCCATGCGGTGCAGCGCGACGATGTTTTCCAGCAGGCTCTGCAGCACCTCGTGCAGCGTCTCTGGCGGCAGCGGCCCCCGCGACAGCCGCGCGGCCAGCGTGTCAGGGACGTAATCGCCCCCGTCGACGGGATCGGCTGGCTCCATCGTGTAGTAGAGGAAGTCGTCGTCCGCGCCGACATGGAAGATGCGCAGCAGGCCTGGAATGCCTTCCGCGATGGAGCGGTAGTGGGTGATCCCCTTGAGTTCGCGCTCCCATCCGTCCCCCACGCGCCCCTTCGGAATGAGTTTCAGCGCCAGACGCTGCCCCGTGATGTCGCGGCAGAGGTAGACCTCCCCGAAGCCGCCGCCCCCGCAGTGCTTCAGGATCGCCAGACTATGGAATGTTTCCCCAGGATGTGGCATCGGTGTACTCCAGGACGGACGCCGTCGCGGCCAGCCTCCTGCCGACAACGTCCCGCCGCTTACTATAAACCCGCTGTTCTCGGCGGGAGGCCCCCCGTGGCAACCGAATCCCGCCCGCATTGAACGCCGACTTCCGATTTTCGGCGGATGGATTATATTAAGGCGCTTGCCAGAAACCGACATGAACTCTCCGATTGCATCCATCCGAACTCTCATGGGGCGTGGCCGCCGCGTTGAAAAACGCCCGGCCACGGTGCGCGCGTGCCCCATGACCCGCATGGCCGCCGCCATTGCCTGCGCCGCGCATCCCATTTCCACCTGAAAAGCCATCCCATCGCGGATGGCTTTTTTGTTTGCCACGCCACCGATGCCGAAACGCCTGTCCATCCTGCTCCTGCCGCTGCTCCTCCTTCTCGCCAACTCGTGCCAGGAGTTCGACAACCCCTTCTACGACCCCGTATTCGTCCTCTCCCTCCACGAGTTCGAAAACCCCATGCTCGCCACGAGCAAACTCGTCACCAGCGTCCAGGACACCAACCTCCACTACGAGCGCTCCATCCGACGCTTCCCGTTCCTCGACGCACGCCATTGCACCGAGGCCAAAGTCTACGGCCCCGCCAAGAACGGCCTCTACGGCATCCACCTCCACGTCTCGCCCTGGCAGGTCCACGCCATGCAGCAGATCGCGGGCAACAACGCGGGCCTCATCTATGCGGTGGCCGTCGACGGAATGTATGTCGGATACTCCCATTTCTCCCGCGAGATGATCGTCAGCGACGTCTGCACCATCGAGCCCATCTGGACTGAACAGCAGGCGCGGAACATCGCCGACCACGTCCACCAGAACTTCCGCTCCCTGAACAACTGGAAGCACAAATAGCGCCCTCCCAATCATACCAGACCAAAAAACAATCAACCCAAACGCAACTACCATGGCCGATTCGCAAACCTATCAGAAAGATTCCGTCCTCCCCAATCTCTTCGCCCAGGCCAGAGCCCAAAACCAGAAGGCCATCGCCGATCTCGCGGAAATCCTCGAACTCGCAGGCGAAAAAGCCCCGCAGTGGACCAGCGACCTCCAGGAACAATGGCGCACTGGCATCGAACCCACCTTCAAGCAGTTCGTCCCTGGACAGACCATCCCGCAGACCTATGCGCGCCTCCTGCGCGCCCTCCTCGACTGCGGCCTCGACTCCGTCGCCCTCCGCGACCACTATGTCCTGCTCTTCAAAAACCTCTTCCCAAACTGCCAGAACCCCGCTGGAATCGCCGACATCCTCGGGTTCCGCAAGCCCGACCTCCCCGTCCTCGACGCCGCCAAACGCCTCGCCCTCTATGAGGATCTCCACGTCGGCGACTCCTGCTACGACCTCGGGCTGTGCATCGGCGGCGTCGTCACCGCCATCGACGAACTGAACTGCGAAGTCCAGATCCAGGCGGACCGCCCCCGCACCATCCCCCTCGACCAGTTCCTCGACACCTACATCCGCATCCAGAGCGGCTCCTCCCTCGCAAAGATCCTCCAGCACCAGAAGGTCGCCCCGTTCCAGTCCCGCGAAGCATTCGAGGGCGAGGCCCGCGCCAGCATCAAGGCGCTCAACCCCGTCTCCAACGAGGACATCTACAAAATGCTGGTGCCTGGCATCATGACCGCCGCCGAATTCGACGTCCTCACTGGCGCCCCGCCCCCGCCGCCCCAGCCCGTCAAAGCCGCCCCTGCCCCCACCCCAAAGGAGACCGAACTCTCCCAGCGCTGGGACCACAGCCGCTCCCTCGCCGAACTCGAAATCCGCATCAACAAGGCCAACGAGGGCGCAGGCATCGCGGACACCGAAAACCCCAACTTCGACAACCTCACCAACCTGCTGACCCGCGACGCAGGCCGCCCCGACGTCGCCCCGCGCTGGGCCGCCGTCGTCTCCTCCATCCAGCGCTGCGCCAAGTTCCAGGAGTGGCTCGCCGAGTGCATCCGCAAGATCACCCCCGCCCCCGTCGTCTGGCGGGACATCAAGATTTTCCTCACCATCACCGATAAGATGACGGGGAAACTCGTCTTCCCCTGGATGCAGATCACTGGCGTCATCATGGGCGACGACTACCTCGTCACCCATACCCTCCAACTCCCCTACCGCCTCTGGACGCATACTGAAAAGGTGCTCGAAGACGCTGGAAAACCAGGCGACTTCTCCACCCAGGTCTTCAAGGCCTTCAACAGCAACACCCCCACCCCCGACCACTACTTCTGGCTCTGGAAGGCCCGCCCGCCCAAGGACCGCGCCGCCAAGGCCGCCTTCGAGGCCGAGCGCACCAGGCACCTCTCCAACGCATTCCTGCTCTTCCGCACCCTCCACCAGGAACTCCGCGGAAACTACCTCAAGAGCCAGCGCCAGATGATGAAACTGCTCCTGGAGGATAAGAGCTTCCAGCGCACCCTCATCGCCGACGGCGCCCCCGAGGAGGAGCGCGCCAAGGCCGTCCAGAACCTCCTCAACTGCATCAAGCACCTCCCCCTGCTTTCCGCCAGCGACAAGCAGTCCCTGCTGGTCAAGATCGCCGCCCTCGCGCCCTCGGCCAAGCCCATCATCGAGGAGTTGTTCACGCCGCCCGCGACGCAGAAGTACCCCCGCGTCACCTCGGGGCGCTCGTACCAGCGCAAGAAGGAGGAACTCGACCATCTCGTCAACGTGGAGCGGCCCGCCAACGTCCGCGCCATCGCGGAGGCGCGCAGCCACGGCGACCTCTCCGAAAACGCGGAATACAAATACGCCAAGGAACAGGAGCGCAACCTCAACAAGAAGCAGGCCGAACTCCAGCGCGAACTCGCCAACGTCAAGCCGACCGACTTCAGGAAGATCACCATCACGGGCAGCATCGTCCCAGGCTGCGCCATCACCCTCCAGAATCTCGCGACCTCCCAGGAGGAGCGGATCTTCCTGCTCGGCATCTTCGATACCAATCCCGACCGCAAGTTCTTCTCCTTCGAGTCGCCCATCGGCGAACTCCTCCTGGGCCACGCCGTCGGCGACCGCGTCAAAATGCCCGCCGGATACGAGGCCTCCATCGTCGCCATCGACACGCTCCCCGAAGAGATCCTCCAGGAACTCGACCCCGTCGAGGAAGAGGAATAGCCGCCCGCCACGCCGACGCCACGCACCACCATGGACACCCAGTCGAAAATCATCCCCCTCGATGCCCTGGGCGCATGGCGTTCGGCCCTGCGCGCCGACGGCAGGCGCCTCGTCGTCACCAACGGCGTCTTCGACCTCATGCACCGCGGCCACGCCACCTACCTCGCGCAGGCCGCCGACCTCGGAGACGCCCTCCTCGTCCTCATCAACGACGACGAGAGCGTGACCGCCCTCAAGGGCCCCACCCGCCCCATCCAGCCCGCCGCCGACCGCGCCTTCCTCCTCGCCGCCCTCGAATGCGTCGCCGCCGTCTGCGTCTTCCACGGCAAGCGCGCCACCGACGCCTTGCGCCTCGCCGCCCCCGACGTCTATGTCAAGGGCGGCGACTACACCCCGCAGTCCCTCGACCGCGACGAGTTCGCCGCCCTGCAGGCCGTCGGCGCCGAAATCCGCATCCTGCCCCTGCAGCCAGGCTGCTCCACCACCGCCATCGTCAACCGCATCCTCGAGCAGAAGACCGAGTTCGGCGACAGCGGCCAGCGCCTCACCCTCGACGAACGCCTGAACCCCATCTTCGCGCGGCGCTCCGTGCGGAAGTTCCGCGCGCACCCAGTCGAGCAGCCGATGATTGCCGCCCTGCTGGAAGCCGCCATGGCCGCCCCCTCCGCCCGCGCCACCTATCCCGCCGAGTTCATCGTCCTCACCGAACGGCAAGACTTGAAGCGCGTCGCCGACTGCCTCCCCAACGGCAGGTTCCTCGCCGACGCCCCCCTCGGCATCGTCATCTGCGGCGACCTCTCCCGCGCCTGCCACGGCGAACTCTCCTATATGCTCCAGGACTGCTCCGCCTGCATGGAAAACCTCCTCGTCGCCGCCCGAATGCTGCGCCTCGGCGCCTGCTGGCTCGGAGTCCACCCCAACGTCGAGCGCATCGCCGCCCTGCGCAAGCTCTTCGCCCTGCCCGACGGCATCCTCCCCGTCGCCGCCGCCGCCATCGGATATCCGCTGGAGGAACTCCCGCCGCCGCGCACCCGTTTCACGCCCGAACAGGTCCATCTGAACCAGTGGTGACATGGCGGACTGGCTCGCGAATCTCCGAGGCTTCCTGAAGCGCCACTGGCTGGAGGCGCTGCTCGCCGTCCTCGTATTCGCGCTCTTCCTCCCCAACGTCACCGCGCCATTCCTGTACAACTGGGACGACGGCGCCTTCATCATCAACAACCAGCGCCTCCGCTTCAGCCTCCCGAACGTCTGGCTCTATCTCTCCAAGCCCTATCAGAATCTCTATACGCCAAGCGCGATGCTCTCGCTGATGCTCGACCGCACGCTCTTCGGCACCGCCGCCCCCGCCTACATCGCCTACCACCTCCACAACTATCTCCTCCACGCCGCCGCCGCGCTCTTCCTCATGGCCTGCTGCCGACGCCTCGGCGCCAACCGCTGGGCCGCCTTCGCAGCCGCCCTCATCTGGGCCGTCCACCCCCAGCGCGTCGAATCCGTCGCCTGGATCGTCGAACGCAAGGACCTCATCTGCGGCGGCGCCGCCTTCGCATCCCTCTGGTGCTTCCTCAAGAGCCGCCTCCATCCCCGCGCCTTCTGGAAATGGAGCGCCGCCGCCGCCGTCCTCGCCATCGTCTCGATCGGCGGCAAACCCGCCTCCATCGCCCTCATCCCCCTCTTCCCCATGCTCGCCGCACTCCTCCATCATCTGCGGCGCCAGCGCATCCGCGACCTCCAACTCCGCCACCCCGACCTCCTCCCCCTCCACCACGAGCATCTCCTGCGACAGCCATCCCCCTTCAAGGCCGCCCTCCTCCCCACCGCCGCCGCCTTCCTCGCCACCCTCGCCTCCTGGCTCATCACCCGCACCGACAACGCTGGCACCCTCGAAAACCGCCTCTACCTCCTCGTCCACAACCTCGGCTGGTATCCCCTCTCCTCCCTCCTACCCTGGCCTCCCCTCTCCCCCATCTACCCGCCCCTCACTGGCTGGCACCAGGCCATCCCATGGGCCGCCGCCGCCGCCGCCGCCGCCATTCTCATCCTCGTCGCCGCCCGCCTCCGCAACCGCTCCTGGCTGCCAGGCCTCGCCGCGCTCCTCCTCGTCGGCACCACCATCTTCCCCATCCTCGGATTCCTCCGCTACACCGACTTCCCCTACTGCGACCGCTACAACTACCTCGTCGCCGCCGCCATCTGGGGCTCCCTCGCCGTCCTCTTCCGCCCCCCACGAAAACTCGCCATCGCCGCCGCCGTCATCCTCGGCGGCGCCGCCGCGTTCCGCTCCCTCACCTACCTCGCCGTCTGGGAGGACGACAGCCTCGTCGCCGCCTGGGCCATCCAGCAGCCACCCCCGCCCAACATCAAGGCCCTCGAGGTCGCCGTCGCCACTGGCTTCGAACACCAGAAGGCAGACCTCCTCCTCGCCGCCGCCGATCTCTACGAAAAACACCCCAGCCTCATCCTCGTCACGGGGAAAACCCTCCCCGACCAATACCGCCTCGACACCATCGCCGTCGCCCGGGGGCACGCCGCGTTCCTCCTCAAAGACTACCCCCGCGCCGAAACCGAATACCGCCCCGTCGCGCACCGCCTCAAGGAGGCCGCCAAAAACACCTTCCCCGTCAAATACGCCGCCGACAACGTCTGCCGCGACCTCACCGCCATCGCACTCCTCCGCCAAAATCCCCAGGAGGCCATCCAGTGGCTCGAACTCGAAGCCGAGTTCCTCAAAGGGCGCGTCAACTCAAAACTCTACCGCCAGAACCAGGAATCGCTCGCCAAACTCAAGGCAGTCGCGCCATGACCCGCTTGCAGAATCACGCCGACATCTTATATTATGGCACTTGACTTGAATCCATTGCCTTTCCATCATAACCTACCATAAACCCTAAGGAAATCCCACTATGTCCGTGCATCCCAGCCTCAAGACCAAGGGCGCCGTCAGCGAAAAGCGCAATGTCCTCAAACGCTACGAGCGCGTCGACAAGCTCCGCAAGGAAGGCCGTTTCAAGGACGGCGACAAGGCCTGGGGCCTCCCCAAGACCAAGCCCGAGGACTGATTGTGATTCCAATCGCTTGACTGCGGAAAAAACCGCGTCTCCCCCCTGAAAACCGCATGCGCCCTCGACAACTTGGGCCTGTGCGGTTTTCGCGTTTCCAGCCTCTGGAGGGCCGCTTCCATGTGGGACTATACCGATAAAGTCAAAGACCATTTCCAGAACCCCCGCAACGTCGGCGTCATCCCCGATGCCGACGGCATCGGAGAAGTCGGCAACATCATCTGCGGCGACGCGATGAAACTCTCCGTCAAGTTCACCGACGACAAGCAGAAGATCGCCGACGCCAAGTTCCAGACCTTCGGCTGCGCCTCCGCCATCGCATCCGCCTCCGCCCTCACCGAAATCCTCAAGGGCAAGACCATCGCCGATGCCGCGCGCCTGACCAACCAGGACATCGCCGACTATCTGGGCTCCCTCCCCGAGGCCAAGATGCACTGCTCCGTCATGGGCATGGAGGCCTTCCAGGCCGCCCTCGCCGACGCCCGCAAGAAGCACCCCGAGTACAACCTGCCTGGCGCCCCCGAGGCCGAGGGCGAGGACCGCATCGTCTGCCAGTGCTTCAACGTCTCCGAGCGCAAGATCCGCGAGGTCGTGAAGGCCAACCACCTCACCACCGTCGAGCAGGTCACCTTCTACACCAAGGCAGGCGGCGGCTGTGGCCAGTGCAAGGCCGACATCCAGAAGATCCTCGACGACATCCTCCAGAACGCCCCCGCCCAGAGCGCGCCTTCCCCCGTCGCCGAGGCCATCAAGCAGAACGCAGGCCCCCTCACCGCCTTCCAGAAGATGCGCCTCATCGCCGAGGTCTTCGACACCGTCATCCGTCCTGGCCTCCAGGCCGACGGCGGCGACGCCGAACTCCTCGATGTCGACGGCGACCGCGTCCAGATCCGCTTCCACGGCAAATGCGCCCACTGCGCCATCGCCGACAAGACCATCGAACACTGGATCGAGGCCAAGCTCCGCGAGCGCGTCTCCCCCGCCATCACCGTCACCGCCGCCAAATAACCTCCGCCCCGCATCGCCCTGCGCCAGGGCTTTTTTCCCGACTCGTCCTGTGCCAGGCCAAATGGCCTGGCAATCGTGGCCAGCCCCATTTCCTCCCGCCATGTCTTCCGACCATATCTATCTGGACAACAATGCGACCACCGCCATCGCGGCGGAGGTCTTCGAGGCGATGCGGCCGTTCCTGACCGCCGAATACGCGAACCCCTCCAGCGTCTATCCCTTCGCGGGCCCCGCGGCCGCCGCCGTTCGGCGCGGCCGTGAGCAACTCGCCGCGCTGCTGGGCGCCGATCCTGAGGAGATCATCTTCACCAGCTGCGGCAGCGAATCCGACAACGCCGCCCTCCGCTCCGCCGTCGCCACCCAGGGCCGCCGCCGCATCCTCACCACCGCCGTCGAGCACCCCGCCATCCTCAACACCTGCCGCTCCCTTGTCGAATACGCAGGCGTGCATGTGGATTACCTGAGCGTCGACCGCTTCGGCCGCATCGACCTCGACGAGGCCAGGGCCCTTATCACCGACGACACCGCCATTGTCAGCGTCATGTTCGCCAACAACGAAATCGGCAACATCTACCCCGTCGCCGAACTCGCCCGCCTCGCCCACGCCAAGGGCGCCCTCTTCCACACCGACGCCGTCCAGGCCATCGGCAAGATCCCCATCGACCTCCACGGCACCCTCGCCGACGTCGACTTCCTCTCCCTGTCGGGGCACAAGTTCCACGCCCCCAAGGGCATCGGCGCGCTCTTCCGCCGCAAGTTCACCCCCTTCGCCCCCTATCTCACTGGCGGACACCAGGAGCACGGGCAGCGCGCAGGCACCGAAAACGTCGCCTCCATCGCCGCCATGGGCAAGGCCGCCGAACTCGCCGCCGCCCACGTCGACGAGGAGAACACCCGCGTCAAGGCCCTCCGCGACCGCCTCCAGAAGGGCATCGTCGAGACCTGCCCCGACGCCATCGTCAACGGCGATCCCGACCACCGCCTCCCCAACACCCTCAACGTTTGCTTCAAGTACATCGAGGGCGAATCCATCCTCCTGCGCCTCTGGGACCTGGCGAAAATCTGCGCCTCCTCTGGCTCCGCCTGCACCACTGGCTCCCTCGAACCATCCCACGTGCTGCGCGCCCTCGGCCTCGACTTCCAGGCCCTCCACGGCTCCGTCCGCTTCAGCCTCTCGCGCTACAACACCGACGCCGACATCGACACCGCCCTCGCCGTCATGCCTGGCATCATCCGCAATCTCCGCGACCTCTCCCCCTTCGGCCGCGACAACTGACCGAGCCGCCCCGCACCAGGCCCTGGCCCCTGTCATCTCATCGCGCAGGCGGGCAAGCCCGCCTGCACACGATATCCCATCACCGTCCCTGCCGTCCCTGCCGTCCCTGCCGTCCCTCCCGTCCCAGTTGTCCCATGGCCACCGCCCACGCAGTCGAACTCCGCAGCGCCCTGGAAGACACCGCGTCCCTGGGCGAGCTATTGGAGGCGCTCGACTTCCCGCCTGGCGCCGTCAGCAGCTTCGAGGACTACGAACACGGCGTGGGCATCACCTATATCCTCTGCGACACCCCCGCCGAGCAGCGCGCCGCCGCCGCGCGCGTGCGGTCGATGCTGCCGCTCTGGGCGCCGCTGCTGACCGCGTCGCTCCGAGGCATCGCCGAGCGCGACATCGAGCGCGCCGAGTGGTCCGAAAGCTGGAAGCGCTATTTCCACGCCTTCCGCGCCTCCAGGCGCATCGTCGTCGCCCCCGCCTGGGAGAATCCACCCGAAACCGCCCCCGACGAAATCCTCCTCGCCATCGACCCAGGCATGAGCTTCGGCACCGGCTCCCACGCCACCACCATGGGCTGCCTGCAGTTCCTCGACGAATTCGCCGAAACCCATCCCAGGGCCTCCCTGGTCGACGCAGGCTGCGGCACCGCCATCCTCGCCCTTGCCGCCCACCGCCTTGGCTACGCCCCCGTCTTCGCCTTCGACTATGACGCCGCCGCCGTCGAGAACGCCCGCGCCAACCTCGCCCGCGCCGATGTCCGCGACATCAGCCTTGTCCAGGCCGACGTCCACACCGTGCAGCCCCCCTTCCGCGCCGACCTCGTCGCCGCGAACCTCCTTGCCCATATCCTGATGGAGGCACGCGAACACCTCGTCACCCTCCCCCGACCTGGCGGAATGCTCCTCCTCTCAGGCATCCTCGACGAACAATATCCCCCGCTCCGCGACGCCTTCGCCGCACTCGGCTGCCGCGAAATCGCGCCCCGCCCCATCGACGGCTGGACCACCGCCCTCCTCCAGGTCCCCTAACCCACGCTCGCCAAGTCTGGAATGGATTCCGCCGCCCCAGGACGCGACACCGTGATCGCGGCGGCCCTGGCGGCCAGGCGCATCGCCGACGCGACATCCTCGCCGCGCAGACGCGCCCCCAGGAAGAAGCCGCAGAAGGCATCGCCCGCGCTCGTAGTGTCCACGGCCCGCACGGGGACGGACGGCGTGAACAGCCGATCCTCCCCTTGGACATGCAGCGCCCCCTCCTTGCCCAGCGTCAGCACGATCTCCAGGGACGGCCAGCGCCGCGCCAGCGCGTCGGCCACCTCGTGCGACGCCGCGCCGACTGGAAGACCAGCCAGCTGCGCCCCCTCGATCTCGTTCACAAACAGCAGCGACACCAGATCCAGCGGATATTCGCGCACCTCAGGCCCGCACGGCGCGGGATTGATCGCCACTGGCAGTCCCCGCCGCGCGGCGGCCTCGATCAAATACGGCACATCGTTGACTTCGTTCTGCAGCACGAGCCACGTGCCCTCCGCCTGCCGCGCCAGCGCCGCGTCCATCTCCACACGCGTGATTGCCCGATTCGCGCCAGGGTAGAGCAGAATGTCGTTCTGGCCGTCTGGCGTCACCTGGATGATCGCATGGCCAGTCGGGGTCTCCCCGACCAGCACATCCGCCACGCCGACGCCCGCGGACGCCAGGGTCTCCCGCAGGAACAGCCCGTCCGCGCCGATCTTGCCTGCATGGCTGACGGCCAGCCCCGCCCGCGCCATCGCGATCGACTGGTTCAGCCCCTTGCCGCCAGCATTGCGCCGATACCCCGTGCTCGCCAGCGTCTCGCCTGGCTGCACAAAGTGCGGCACCTGGTACACATGGTCGATGTTCAACGATCCGAAGTTCAGGACTTTCATTGCCTTTTTCCTTCCTCTTTCGCGGTTCCTGGCGTTAATTTAGCCGCCCGACCGAACCTCGCCCGACTCGGGAGCCTGACGGGAAAACGCGCATTTGGTTGCGGCATGACGCCCTTGCCAACCGTCATTATATTAGCGAAAAGTCTCTTCGTCCCCGCGCCAGCCCGATTTCAGGCTTTGGCGCCGCGCGCCTCCACCCATCCACCACCCCATCCACCATGCGCTACCAGCTTCCCTTCGGCACTGCCTTCGACTACGACGAAACGACCCAGACCCTGACCCTCGCCGCGCTCGGCGGCCTCACCTGCGGCCACAACGGCCTTGAAGACGACTACACCTGCTCTGGCCTCGCCGTGCTGGGCGTGGACGCCCGCCGCCTCGAAGGCGCCAAGCTCAAATACCAGTGCCGCCAGCCCTCCGAGGAGGAATTCGCCTTCACCGCCGTCGACGAGGAGGGCACCGTCCGCCTCGAATGCCGCTGGCGCTTCGAACGCCCGTACGGCATCATCTCCTGCCAGGCCACCATCGTCAACACCGCCGACCGCCCCCAGACCCTGCGCCGCGCCTTCCCGCGCTGGTGCTTCAGCCCTGGCGACTATGAAGTCCATTGGCAGATGAGCCGCTGGAGCGCGGAGAACCAGGCGCAGTGCCAGCCCCTGCGCGGGGCCGACCTCCATCTCCATGCCCGCGACGCGCGCTCCTCCATCGGCGCCACCCCGTACTGCCTTCTGCGGGACCGCGAGAACGGCGCCGCCATCGCCTTCCACGTGCTGCCCCGAGGCAACTGGTCGATCCACATCCACTCCTCCATCATCAGCAACGAGGCGCCCGCACCCATCGTCGAGGCAGGCCTTTCCGACACCGACCTCTCCTGGGAACTCGCACCTGGGCAGAGCGTGGAACTCCCCGAAGTGCTCCTGGAGACGCTGCCTGCTGGCGACCTTCTCCGCCAGGGCCTCGCCATCCAGCGCTACATGCGCGACCGCCGACTGCCCGCCACCCTGAACCGCCCCCCCGTCGTCTACAACGGCTGGCTCTACCGCTTCGCCAAGTTCACCCACGCCCAGCTCTCCCGACAGCTCCAGGCCGCCCGCGAAGTCGGCTGCGAGGTCTTCATCGTCGATTTCGGGTGGTTCGGCGCCGCCGACGGCGCCTGGGGCACGGTCGGCGACTGGCGCGAGGCCCCGGGCGAGCCCTTCCACGGCAACATGGGCGCCTTCGCCGACGAGGTGCGCGCCGCGGACCTCAAGTTCGGCTTCTGGATCGAGCCCGAACGCTGGGGCGACGGCATCCCCGTCCGTGCGGAGCACCCCGAGTGGTTCCCGCCCCATTCCAAGCGCATCGACCTCACCCAGCCTGCCGCCGCCGAGCATTTCCACCAGGTCATCGCCGACAACGTCCGCCGATTCGGCGCCGAGTACGTGAAAATCGACTTCAACCTCAGCGTCGGCCACGACGATTCGGGCACCGAACTCTACCGCTACTGCTCCGAACTCCAGCACCAGATGCAGCGCCTCCGCGAGGAGTTCCCCTCGCTCGTCATCGAGAACTGCGGCTCTGGCGCCCTCCGCTGCGACCTGGCCACCACCCTCCTCTACGACCTCCACTTCGTCAGCGACAACGCCAACCCCTTCGAAACCCTCCGCATCCGCCAGGGCGCCTTCCGACGCCTCCTCCCTGGACGCATCCTCAACTGGATGGTCATGCAGCCCGAACCCGAACGCCGCACCCCCATCAGCCCAGGCGACAAGGTCCTCGCCTGCGCCGCCGCCACCTGGGACGAGGCCGCCCTCTTCCCGCTCGACTACGTCCTCATCTCGGGCCTCCTCGGCGTCCCTGGATTCTCTGGCGAACTCGCCGACTTCCCGCCGAAGACGCTCGCCCGCTTCGCCGAAATCGTCGCCTTCTACAAGGAGCACCGCGACTTCTTCGTCCGCTCCCAGGTCGTGCCCCTGACGCCCGACGACGTCCCCCTGACCGACTACGAGGCCCTCTTCGCCTTCCAGATGCAGAGCGACGCCGCTCCCGACACCCTCCTCTTCGCATTCACCAACGGCTTCACCCGCAAGGCCAGACGCGCCTTCCGCCTCCTCGACCTCGAACCCGACCGCCCATACCGCGTCCAGCAACTCTTCACCCCTGACGCCCCCGAGACCCGCCTCGACGGACGGCAGCTTATGCAATACGGCCTCGTCGTCCAGTTCCCCGAAAGCCAGCATCTGCGCCACGCCGCCGCCCTCTACCGCATCCGCCCTGAATGACACGCGCCAGTCCCCGGCCCCAAAATGGGCCGGCACAGAACGCTTGTTTTTGAATTCTGGGGTCCCCGAAAGATGGGTCTGGGGTCTGAAGTCTGGGGTCCCCAATGGGTCTGGGGTCTGAAGTCTGGGGTCTCCAATGGGTCTGGGGTCTGAAGTCTGGGGTCCCCGAAAGATGGGTCTGGGGTCTGAAGTCTGGGGTCCCCGAAAGATGGGTCTGAAATCTGGGGTCTGGGGGTCCCCGTAGCCCGATGTTCCGCAAAGCGGTTATATTATCGGCATTCCTTTTTCCACCCGTCCGTCCACGGACAATCCAAAACAGGAGCAAATCAATGAAAGTCTCAATCAGCGCCACCAAGAAGGAAATGGGCATCAAGGCCGCCGCCTGCGGCGCCGCCCTCATCCGCGAAGCCATCGCCGCCCGCGGCGAGGCCAATGTGATCGTCGCCTGCGCTCCCAGCCAGAACGCCACCTACGACGCCCTCGTCTACCAGCCTGGCATCGACTGGAGCAAGGTCAACTTCTTCCACCTCGACGAGTACATCGGCCTGCCCGAGACCCACTCCGCCTCCTTCCGCAAGAACCTCCACCTCACCATCCTCGACAAACTGCCCCAGCCCGCCAAGTCCTTCCATCCCATCAACGCCGACGCCGCCGACATCGACAAGGTCCTCGACGACCTCGACAAGGCCATCAAGGCCTGCATCATCGACGTCGCCTTCGTCGGCATTGGCGAGAACGGCCATGTGGCCTTCAACGACCCGCCCGCCGACTTCGAGATCACCAAGGCCTACCTCAAGGCCAAGCTCGACGAGGTCTGCCGCCACCAGCAGTACGGCGAGGGCTGGTTCCCCACCATGGACGCCGTGCCGAAATACGCCATCACGATGAGCTGCCGCGAGATCATGCGCGCCCGCGCCATCGTCAACAGCGTGCCCGATTCCCGCAAGGCCCATGCGGTCGGCCTCGCCCTCGAAGGCCCGATCACCAACATGGTCCCCGCCACCATCATGCGCGAGCACTCCAACTACAACGTCTTCCTCGACGCCCCCGCCGCCGCGGAACTGAAGCAGCGCTATGAGTAAACTCGACATCGAAAAGACCCGCTGGGTCGACCTGCAGGTCAACGGCTACAACGGCGTTGACTTCTCCTCCCCCACGCTCACCGAGGCCGACGTGGCCCGATGCGCCGAGGAGATCGCCGCCGTCGGCACCGCCACCTTCCTGCCCACCCTCGTCACCAACGCGCCCGCCATCTACGAGCGCAACCTCCCCATCATCCAGCAGGCCGTCACGCGCTACGGGCTGGAGCACAACATCCCGGGCGTCCACCTGGAAGGCCCCTTCATCACCTCCCAGGGCTCCCACGACCCGAAACTGCTCCAGGCCTACACGCCCGAGAGCCTCGCCCGCCTGCTCGGCTACGCGCCAGGCCTTGTCCGCCTCATGACCTTCTCCGCCGACCTGCCTGGCGCCCCCGAGATTCTCGCCCAGCTCAAGGCCGCGGGCGTCGTCCCCAGCGCGGGGCACCACATGGCCGGCTACGAGGCCGTCCACCGCGTCGCCGACGCAGGCTGCCAGCTGCTCACGCACCTCGGCAACGGCTGCCCCAACCTCATCGGACGCCACGAGAACCCGCTCCTCGCGGGCCTTGCCGAAGAGCGCCTCACCGCGATGATCATCACCGACGGGCACCACCTGCCCGCCGACCTGGTCAAGCTCATCATCCGCGTCAAGGGCGTCGACAAGATCGTCGTCACCAGCGACGGCTGCCAGGCCTCTGGCTGGAAGCCAGGCGAATACGACATCTGGGGCAACCACGCCGTCCTCGAACCCACTGGACGCCTCTACAACCCCGAGAAAAAGTGCCTCGTGGCCTCCATCGCCACCATGGTGCCCTGCATGAAGTTCCTCCAGAAACTCGCCATCCTCACCGATGACCAGCTGCTCCAGGTCGGACGGCTCAACCCGCTCCGCCTCCTCGGGCTCCCCGAGGACTTCTGACCCTCCGCAAGGCGGGGGCGGCCAGACCGCCCCCGCCTTTTCTGTTTCCAAGAGATTGCACCTCCCCTGGAAAATCCGGAAAATCCGGAAAAATCCGGCGCATTTGCGGCCGTAGCCACGGCGTCCCGCCGTGGCGGACCGCCGAGCAAACCAGCACCCACTTCCGAAAGCCCCGGAAACTCCGGAAACTCCGGAAACTCCGGAAACTCCGGAAAACCCGGAAACTCCGGAAACTCCGGAAACTCCGGAAACTCCGGAAACTCCGGAAACCCGGAAACTCCGGAAAACCCGGAAAACCCGGAAAACCCGGAAAACCCGGAAAATCTGGAAGCCTCGTCGCCGCCCCCCCGATCTCCCCATCCCTCCCCATGACGCCGCGCTACACCATCATCCTCGCCGCAGGCAAAGGCACCCGCATGCACTCCGACCAGCTGCCGAAGGTGTGCTTCGAGGTCAATGGCGTGCCCGCGATCGTGCGGGCGATGCGCACCTACCGCGCGGTCGGCTGCGGGCAGTTCCTGGTCGTCGTGGGCGGTCCCCTTGCGGGCAAGGTGATGGAGACGGTCGGCGCCGAATTCCCGAACACCGTCTACGCCTTCCAGCCAATCCAGAACGGCACCGCAGGCGCCGTGCAGGCCGCCCTGGGCGCCCTCACCACCATCGGCGACGACGAGGACCTGCTGATTGTCGCGGGCGACCGCCTCATCGAGCGCAACCTCCTCGAGCAGCTCTTCGAGCACCACCGCCAGAGCGGCGCCGCCTTCACCCTCCTCGCCCTGCGAAGCAGCGCCCCCTCCTCCTCGGGACGCATCCTCTTCACCCGCGACGGCACCCCCCTCGCCATCGTCGAAATGGCCGACATCCGCCAGCGCCGCGCCTACGCCAGGATGCAGCAGGCCCTCGCCGACGGCAAGACCGCCAACGCCGCCCTCTTCCGCCTCGCCGCCGCCGAATTCGCAGATCCCCGAAAGGGCGCCAAGGCCTTCGGCCCCCTTTGGGAACATCTTTCCACCCAGGAAGGGAATATCACCCCCGAGGATGCCGACCGCATCCGCGCGGGAAAATGCGCCTTCTCCTTTGACACCCCCGACGGCCCCGTCGCCTTCACCCCCGACGAGGCCGAGGCCTCCGCCATCCGCAACATCTCCGTCTATCTCGTCAAATGCGGCCTTCTCCGCCAGGCCCTCGCCACCTTCACGCGCGACAACGCCCAGCAGGAAATCTATCTCCCCGACCTGCTCCACGCCGCCTATCGCATGGGCCTCCCAACCGCCGTCCTCCCCGAATCCGACGCCACCAAGATCCTCGGCTTCAACAACCCTCAGGAACTCCTCGAAGTCGAGAAGGCCCTCTCCAACCGCGCAGGACGCCGCACCCCCGCCCCAGGCCTCCTCAAGACCCTACCCGAATGGCGGAAGCTCTTCGACGACGCCGAGCGCCCAGGAACCCCCTTCCATCGAAAACTCGCCGAGATCTACGGCGACGACGACGAAGTCATCGCCCGCCAGTGCGCCGAGATGCGCCGCCTCGCCGACGCCGCCGAGACCCGCTTCGCCCCAGGCACCCCGCTCCTCTTCGTGCGCGCCCCAGGCCGCCTCAACGCCATGGGACGCCACGTCGACCACCAGGGCGGCAACTGCAACCTCATGACCATCTCCTTCGAGACGATGCTCTTCGCCGCCCCCCGAGACGACTCCCGCATCACCCTCGCGCACTGCGACCCCGACGACTTCCCCCCCGCCTCCTTCGACCTGGCCGAACTCCTCGCCGAGCTCCCGTGGGAGGACTGGGGCGCCCTCGTCAACAGCCAGACCCTCGCACGCCGCTTCAAGGACAAGGGCATCGGCTGGACCGACTACGTCCAGGCCGCCATCCTGCGCATCCAAAAGAAGTTCAAGGACGCCATCCTCTCCGGCATGGACCTCCTCGTCTCAGGCAACATCCCCATGGCCGCGGGACTCTCCTCGTCGTCCTCCCTCGTCGTCGCCGCCACCGAGGCCGTCGTCCGCCTCAACGCCCTCGACACCTTCCCGACCCAGTTCATCACCCTCTGCGGCGAGGGCGAATGGTTCGTCGGCACCCACGGCGGCAGCTCCGACCACGCCGCCGTCAAGCTCGGCGCCTGCGGCGCCGTCACCCGCGTGCGCTTCTTCGACTTCGCCCTGGAACGCACCGTCCCCTTCCCCGAGGGATGCCAGATGCTGGTCTGCGATTCCGGCATCAAGGCCCGCAAGTCCTCCAACGCCAAGGACCAGTTCAACCACCGCGTCTCCTGCTACCGCCTCGGATTCGAACTCATCCGACGCCACTATCCCCAATACGCAGGCGTCCTCGGCCATCTCCGCGACGTCAACACCCGCACCCTCCACGTCCCCCTGCGCGACATCTACAGGATGCTCCTCATGCTCCCCGAAAAACCCGCCCGCGCCGAACTGGAGGAAATGCTCCCAGGCGCCGACTTCCAGACACTTTTCGCAGGACATGACGCCAGACCCGACCGACGCTATCCCATCCGCGGCGTCGTCCTCTACGGCCTCGCCGAAATGCAGCGCGCCGCCCAGTTCGCCGACCTCCTCGCAAACGCCGACCTCCCGCGCATCGGAGAGATGATGGCCGCCTCCCACGACGGCGACCGCGTCACCGCCTACGACGAAAACTTCCACCCCCGCCCCTGGCATCCCGCAGTCGACAACGCCGCGCTCCTCCACCTCCTCGACGACCTAGACAGCGGAGACCTCGAACGCGTGCGCCGCGCACAACTCGACCGCCAGACTGGCTCCTACGCCTGCTCCATCCCCGAAATCGACCTCATGGTCGACATCGCCCGCCGCACCCCTGGCGTCATCGGCGCACAACTCGCAGGCGCTGGCCTCGGAGGCTGCATGATGATCCTCGCCCGACAGGACGCCATCCCCGACATCACCCACGCCCTCACCGAACGCTATTACCGCCCCGCCAGCATCCCCCCGCGCATCCTCGCCTGCCGCCCCGTCGCAGGCGCTGGCGCACTGTAAAGCCCCATGGGCTGAAGACGAAAGTCCCCCGCGTCCAAGGTTCTGTGGCGGGCCGTTTTCGGCCCGCTGTCCCCCGCGTCCCATTCCGCCGCAAGAATGCGGCGGCACAGCACGGTGTCCCCCGCGTCCCCATGAATCGCCTTGCCCGCATTCTATTGCCGCTCTTGTACAGCGCGCTTTTCCTGGTCGGGCTTGCCCTCTTCACCACGAGCCGCACCTTGCTTGCTGAAATGGGCAGGGTCTCCTTCGAGCAAATCCTCATGCATGCGGACACGCCCGTGCAGGAACTCCTCCACGGCATGCCCGCGTCCATGCGGCGCTGGCTCTGGATGGATGCCGCGCTCGCCCTTCTCTTCCTCCTCTATGCCACAGGCACCCTCTCCGCCCTTGTGCGCCTCCTGTCCCGCCGCCGCCTTTCCGTCAATCTTCGCCAGCGCTGGCTCGCCCCCGCCCTCGCCATCGCCGTCCTCCTCGGCGCGCTCTGCGCGGCCGCCTGCGACTTCCGTTTCTTCTACTGGCTGGCCAACCAGCGCCTCCCCTCCACCATGATCGACGAGCACTTCCACGCCGTCAAACAGGACGCCATCGTCCCGCCAGAGCGCCCGCGCAACCTCGTCCTCATCATCGCCGAATCCCTTGAAAACACCTTCGCCGACAGCAGTCTCTTCGCCGACAGCCTCCTCCCCGAACTCGCCGCCCTTCAGCAGGAGGGCACCGCCTTCACGGGCTGCGCCCAGCTCAACGGCACCGACTGCACCATTGCCGCCACCACCGCCATCCTCTACGGAATGCCGCGCCTCTACCGCGACCTGGGGCGCCGCCAGAACGACGTCGAGGGGAACTATTTCCACCACCTCCCCTCCCTCCCCGCCATCCTCCTGCGCTCTGGCTACAACTACACCCACATCCAGGGCTCCAACGCCATCTTCGCGGGAACGCGCTTCCTCTTCGAGACCATCCCTGGCTGCGAAATGCTCGACAGCCACCACTTCCTCGACGATCCCGAATACGTCCAATACTGCCAGCAGAAGTGCGCCATGGAATGGGGCGCCAACGACGCCATCGTCTTCCGACACGCCCGCGAGAAATGCACCGCCCTCGCCGCCGACGGCAGGCCCTTCGCACTCTCCGTCGCCACCATGGACACCCATATCCCCGTCTGGCTTCCCCCGAACCACCCGCGCCCCTACGGAGACGACCGCGACGCCTTCCGCGAGCAGTCCCGCCTCATCGCCGAGTTCGTCGAGTGGATCCGCCAGCAGCCCTGGGGCGACAGCACCGCCATCGTCATCACTGGCGACCACTGCGCCATGCGCACCACCCTCGGCCCCGTCGACCTCGCCGACCTCTCCGACGGATGCCACCGCCACCCCGCCGACGGCGAACTCCCACGGCGATCCGTCTACAACTGCTTCCTCAATACCGCGTTCCCGCCACAGGGATGCGTCCCGCGCCTCCATGCCGTCTTCGACCTCTGCCCCACCATCCTCGAAGCCCTCGGATTCACCGTCCCTGGACACCGCCTCGCCCTGGGCACCTCGCTCTATTCCAGCCTCCCCACCCTCCTGGAGCAAGTCGGAGTCACTGCCTACGAGCGCGAATCCCGCCGACGCTCCAAGACCCTCAAGGCGCTCCTGAACGCAAAAACGCCGTCGGAGAGGTGAATCTCCGGCGGCGTGATATCATTGGGCAGGCTAGTCGGGCTCAAACCGACGACCTCTTGGGCCACAACCAAGCGCTCTAATCAACTGAGCTATAGCCTGCATCTGTTTTCGGGAATGCGGCGTACTATATACCCATCCGCGCAATTTGCAATCCCTCCCACGAAAAATCCCCGCCACCGACGTTCTGCCGTCCATCGCGTTTTTTTCTGTATTACATTGCAATCAGCAACTCAGCGAATATATTTCCAAGATGAACCAACCGCCCCGCGAAATGACAATTCGGCGGGAAAGAAGCACTCCATTCAAGCAACTACAGGACAACCATGGCGATCGACTTCAATCCAGCGGCGCTGGATGCCTTCCGAAATGTGCAGTTCACTGACAATCAAGGCATTGCGAATATAGAACAGGGCACAGGCAACATCCGCCAGGTGGGTTCCTACAAGGGCTTCTTCTTTGCAAGGTTCCGCAGCCGCAACGAGAGCAAGGCCAACAACGCGGTGCGCACGGAACTGCTCCGTTCGCTCGGCCAGGCCTTCGGCATCGAGGGAATGCAGGAGTCGAATGGCAAGGTCACCTTCTCCCAACAGTTCATGGTCAAACTCGAGCAAATCCTCGGCAAGGAGACATTCAAGCGAGAGGACTTCGGCGTCAAGCCAGATGGCACGGTCTCGTCGGGCAAGCCGCTCACGAGCCGACGCATCACAGCGATCCTGAACCGCGCGACGCTCGCGGGCAAGACCGAATTCGACCTCAGCCTCTACGAGGCCAAACTCACCGACATCCAGGCGAAGATCGACAAGATGCCGCCAGGCCGTGAGAAGACCAATGCGATGAAGCACTTCGAGGAGGTCAGGAAGATCGTGGATTTCCTGAAGACGGAAATCGATGGCTTCATCACGAAGAACGATGCCTATGAGTTCCTGGCGCAAATGAAGGATTTCGATCAAATCCAGCGCGAGGGCTACACTCCTTGGGAAATGCAGAACGCCATCACGGGGCAAACGGAGAAACTCAACGAAAACCAGGTCGGCCCCGCCATCACCTACCTTCAGAACCGCACTGGCCAGCTCTTCCACCTGGAACTCAACGCGAAGCGCCCTGAACTCGTCACGAACTACGTCCGCAACGAGATGGAGTCGTTTGTGAAACTCTCGATCGACATCTTCAACGATTCCATCCAGGCTGGCAAATTCGACACCTTCCTCAATCATCTCGCCTCTACAGGCGCCTGCATGGAGGACAAGACGAAGAAGCTGATCGAATTCCAGGAGAAGCATGGACTCAAGGAATCCGTGCCCGTCGTCGCCAGCGAGCCGCAGATCGCCATCGACCGCGTGGCCACGCACGACAAGACCACGAAGCTGAGCGACTGCATCTTCCAGGAAATCGATGTCGTGGACGCGAAGAACCAGGCGAAGGGAGCGGGCGAGTTTTCCACCTGGGCGGAATACGCGAAGCCCATCAAGGAAGCCCTGGTGGGACTGGAGCGCCCCCTGGTCACCGCCTCGAAAAACGCCAAAAACGAGTGGGAGTTCAAACCCGTCCTCGACATCAACGACCAGCCTGTCATCAAGAAACTCACCGCCGAGGACATCGACCAGATCGGCCCCGCCTGCGTGGCGTTCGTGACGGAATATTGAGGATACCATGGAATCACAGGAACTGCTGAAAACACTGGGCGATACCGTCGGCATCGAACTCGCCTTCGATGCCGACGGCGTCGCCGCGTTCTCTGCCGACGGAATGGAGGTGACCCTGCGCAACCTTCCTGAAATCGGCGCATTCGCGCTGGAGGGAGATCTCGGCGCACCGCCGCCGCAGGACCTGACCGCCCTCTACAAGTTGATGCTTGAATCGCAGCACCATTTTCGGGACACTGTCGGCGCGACGATTTCCCTCGACCCCGAGAACGGACGCTTCATGCTGTGCCTCGTTCTTTTCAATAAAATGCTTGACGCGGAGGCATTTGTCAAGACGGTCGGGCATTTTCTCTCCACCCAGGAGACCTGGACGCGCATCGTCCGCGACTATCGCGGAGCGGCGGAACCTTCCAAGCCGACCTCGGAAATGGTCTTCGGCGGAGACTTCCTCAAAGTATAGTGGATAGCGGAGATTTCCCCGTAGACACTGCGGGCGGCGCGAAGCCGCCCGCAGTCCCCCCATGCCCCTCGGCAATCCAGACGCGGGCCTATTCGGCGTTCAAGTAGTATTTGGTAAGCAGCGGGAAGAGATTCGGGTTGTCGCGGATGACGTTCTCGAAGCCGTTGAAGAACGCCTGGTTGTCACTGTTGTTCGCCTGCTCGATCAGTTCGTCGGCGATCTGTTGGTCGAGGGCATCGCGCTGCATGTTCAGTTCCGTCGCCAGCGGCCCGTCGGCGTTGAAGGCGTCGTCGGAGAGTTTCACCAGCGTGGCGTGGTTCGCGCAAAGCGGATTGGTCAGCCGTTGCAGCAGGTTGGCCTCCTGCGCCAACTGGTCGCGGATCTGCTGCGCCTCGGGGGAGACCTGTCCGTTCTTGTCGCGAAGGAAGTCAAAGAAGTACTGGTCGAACTCGCCAGTGCGGCCGATGTCCAAGCTGTCGGCGTTTTGCAGCAACTGCGCTTCCAGCGTCGGCGAGACGGGGACGCTCCGCTTGCGGCCGCCGGGCGGCACGATCTCCACGCCCGTGATGGAATCCGCGACCTCCTTTTCATAGGCCTCCCCCGCGGCGCCTTCCCCGTAGCGCTGCCGAATGGCCTCGTTGGTCTTCCGGCCGCTGACCACCTCCCAGCGGTCCTTGCCAAGCCCCGCACGCCCGAGGTCGTGCCCCGAAATGCCCAGGATGACGGCATTCCTGTCCACGGTGACGCCCTGCTCCTTGAGGATATTGCAGAAGGCGCTGGCGTAGAAGAAGCAACGGATGATGTGCCCGCGCCCGTGCACGGAACGGCCCCGCTCTGGCTTGACCAGCTCCTTCTGGCGGTACTCCTCCAGGACGCCCACCAGGAACTGCTTGCGCCCCGCCTTGTCCTGCGGCAGCACGCCAGGATTGGCCGCACCAGGGAACGGCGGGTGCACGGGATGCGCGACGTCCAAAGCGTCCGCCAGCGACGGGGCGACCTGGTGGACCACGGCGCGGACGGCCTGCGGGACGGCGGAAAGCGGCAGTATTGCGGGCCGCGGAGGCGTCCACTCGACGTTGATGGAATCCGCGACCGCCATCGCGGCGGCGCGGAGGCTGTCGGCAAGACTTTCGAGGCGCGATGCATCGGGCGCGTCGCGAAGGCCGTCGGCCTCGGCGATGGCGTACAGCTGGGCGGAAATGCCACGCAGCGGCACGGAATCCAGAACGGCGAGGAGGTTCTGCATCGCGGTGGGCGTGATGGGCGGTTCGGTGCCGCGCAGGAGCGCCACCGCCATGGCGGAGACATCGCGCGGGGCGGCGCCGCCCTCGGGCAGCGCCGCCATGCGCGCGAGAACCTCCTCCGCGGCGGGCGCTGGCTCGGCGGCGGCGAGTTCGCGCATCAGCGCGGCCTGCGCAGCCGCCTGGGCATGAAGCGAACGCACGTCCTCGACCGACTCGATGCGCTCGGTCGAGCAGACATGCTTCACGAAGGCGAGCCGCTGCGCCTCCGTCTCGAACGGGAGATTCCCGATCTCTTCGAGAAGCGGCGAAAGGCGGTCGAGCATGGATTCCAGCGCCCCGTTGAAGGCGTGGCGGACGATGTCGGGACCAGACGTGACGGAAGACTTCTGGGCAAAGTCCGCCTCCACCGTTTCCAGAAGTTCCGCCAGCAGGCGCGACAGGCGGTCGCCTGAAAAGACCACGGCGGGGCGGAGCGCCGCAGGGATGCGTGAGATGTTCTTCGCGGTGCTGTTCGCCGCGAGGTAGGCGTCGACGGCCTTCGGAGTGTCGGCGAGGAGGGCGTCGAGCGCCTGGTTGGCGCCTGGCTTGTCGAGGTGCTGCTGGTTGAAGGTCTGGATCGAGTTTTGAACCGCGCTCAAATCATTGACTTCGATAGGATCGACGTCCAGAATCACGACCTTGATGCCCGTCCGTCGCTCGTAGGCGGCCGCCTTGGCGCGGACTTCTGCTTCCTGTCCAGGAAAGTTTTGAATGCTGATGCGGATTTCCGCAATGTCGCGCGAGGGGATGACGGGCCCCTGGATCTGCGCCTCGATGTAGCGGGGGCCGTCCAGCGTGATCGGGGGATGCTTGCCTTTGCGGTTCTTGAGCGCGGCCATCGCCAGCGCATTGCCGTCGGCGTCGGAAAGTCCTGGTATGAGGGATTCGAGATTGTCGTGGGTGACCATGTGGGAGCGGGTGGTCTCGGCGTCGCCGAAGCACTTGATCAGCAGACCGAGGAGATTCTGCTCACTGGAGGCTTTCGATTCTTTGCTGCCCGTGGATAAGTAGTGGTTGGAAATCACCTTCGGAATTTCACGCGGGATGAAGCAGTCGGCAAGGCGGATGCCTGGCTCGGCGGCGACTCGGTCGAGCCAGGCGTCCAGCGCGCGGCGCTCGGGGCTGTCCGCCCGGCGCAGGGCGTCCTTGAGCGACTGCGGGATGCCCGCGACGCCGTCAAGGAGTTTGAAGAAGGCCTCGCGGCGCTCTGGCGTGACTCTCGCGCAGGTCGCGAGGAAGGTGTCGTGCAGCGTGTAGGTGGCGCGCTGCTTGACCTCTGGCTTCAGGACGACCGTTACGTAGCCGTAGGAGGGCGCGGCGCCGAACCGACTCTGCTCGTAGTTGATGGCGCCGTAGACGGGGCGTTCGTCGGCCTTGGGCGCATGGTGCTTCATCTCGGGGAAGAGGGTCTGCTCCACGCTGTCGCGCTTGAAGAGGTAGGAGTCTCCCGAGGGCTTGATGCCCATGTCGGCAAGATGCCAGATGTTCGGCATCGGCTTGTCGGGATTCTCGATGATGCCCGTGTCTACGAAGAGATATGCAGGATCCATGTTGACCGTGAGTTCCGCCGAACGCAGCACGTCCCCCATCTGCTTCACGGTCACCTTGTCGAGTTGGCGAGCGGAAAGTCGCTGCCGCTCCGCTTCGGCCGTCCTCTCGCGGGTGGTCGCGCTGGAAGACGCCGTCTCCACCAGCACGTTCAGGTTCGCCGCCGAGATGTCATGGCGGTGCGGCGCACCAGGCCCCTCCGCACCACTCGCCGAATGCCCGAACTCGGCCGAAAGCCGTTCTGGCGCCTTCACTTTCTCGTCCGCGAGGCCCGCGTCCTGCGGATTCTCCGTCCGCAGGTCGGCCAGCAGGGCCGTGGAGGAGCGGTTGGAGACCTCCTTGAGCACCAGCGCCTGAAGGTTGAAGAGGCGGGCCGCCGCCATGCGCGCGTCCTTGGCGTCCTTGTTGATGGAGCCTTCGCGCAGGAGCGCCGTCTGAAGCAGATCCATCTCGGCGGAGGAGAACTTCTGGAAGACCGCCGCGAGTTCCGCGTTGGAGAGTTTCTCGATCGCCTTCGTGAACATCCACAGCCCCTCGCCGTCCTGCTTCTGCGTGGGATCCAGCCGCTCGAGCTTGTCGAGGCGCTCCAGATGCGTCTGCTGCGCCTTCAGAAGACCGAGGAGTTTCTCCGCGTTGAGCGACCCAGGCTTGGCGAGCGTCGCCAGCGCGTCCGACGCGGTCTGCTCGATGCCTGCCAGGCCGCGCCGCACTTGCGTCACCGTCCGAAAGCCCGCCGACGGCACCTTCGCCGATTTGATGACGTCCAGCCGAACAGGCGTGCCCTTCCCGATCTGGAGATAGTGGTTGCCAAAGACGCCGACGGAAGAATCTACGCCGCGCCCCGCCAGTTCCTGCATTGTGACCTGATCTGCTTGGATTTTCATAAGCGTCTCCGAAAAAGAGTGGAGGTTGATCGTCGGTGGATCTGTGGGGAGGGCATCCCGCCGTCAGACCACCAGGAATCTCCTGGCGATTCCGTCCAGCGGGCCAGGCACATCAAGTTCAGGAGGAACCGAGGATACGCTGAAATCGCCAGAAGCGAGGCGCGCCTTCCACGCGATGACCAGCCCGAGGAAGCCGTTGATCGCCTGCTCCAGATCCGCGCCCGAGGCGAACTCGCCGAAGCGTTTCCAGAGAACCACCTTGCCGAGGGCGCGGTGGATTGCGAACGCGGCGCCGTCGGTCTCGGAGAACGATGCCTCGAGCAGCGCACGGCAGCCGCCCTCACCGAGCCGCTCCGCGTCGCCGATCTCGCACTGGAAGCAGACCCCGTCGCCCTCCTCTGGCACAAACGACACCTCGTGCTCGCGGTCGAACAGCAGCGTCGCCCCGCCGTTTTCATCGGGATCCACGCGGCCGATGCCCGCGCGCCCCGTCAACTCGTTCATGGCTTCAAAAATGTTCATCAGGGAACTCCTGTTCCAGGGGGCAAACCGTCCGACGCCATTTGCCCGTTTACATTCCTAAATCTCCACGAAATTGTGAATTGTTACAAACCCGTCGCCGGGCCGAGGCATTCCGCCAGACCCCATAATGTAGCCCCACCCGTTCCACCGCGTGCCCCGACAAGGTCATTTCCCGGCCCAAGAATGGGCCGGCACAGAACGCTCGGCTCCCCGATGGGTCTGGGGTCATTTCCCGGCCCAAGAATGGGCCGGCACAGAACGCTCGGCTCCCCGATGGGTCCGGGGTCTGAAGTCTGGGGTCTCCGATGGGTCCGGGGTCTCGGGTCTGGGGTCCTCGGAAGATGGGTCTCGGGTCTGGGGTCCTCGGAAGATGGGTCCGGGGTCTCGGGTCTGGGGTCCTCGGAAGATGGGTCCGGGGTCTCGGGTCTGGGGTCCTTGGAAGATGGGTCCTGGATCCCCGTCGCATTTTCCCGCCAGGCCTTGTTCATGTCACTCGTCGAACCAGCCTGGCTTGGCGAGTTGGGCCATGAGATCGCGGCGGAAGAGCCCGCAGGGGCCGGAACTGGCAAGCGAGACGACTTCGTTGGCGAATTTATTCGTCAGCGGCGCCTGTCCGCCGACCCTCGGCAACGGCGTGGGCAGGACCTCATCGGGGGAATCGGGGACGCGCGGCGGCAACGGCCCCGCGACTCGGCGCTGGACGTCGCGCTTCGACCACTCCTCGGCGCCGATCACGCGCCCCTCCTCCTTGTAGCGCTTTGCGCATTCGATGGCCGCATCCAGGCGCAGGACCGCGGCCTCCACGGCCTGGTCAGGCAGGCGTTTCCGAAGTTCCCCGACATACGCGGCGCGATCAGGGCTGCCTTCCTGCATCTTCATCAGATGGTCGTGGAAGTCCGCGTCCATATACTGCGGGAAGCCCGTCACATGGCATCCCGTCGCTTTTCTCAGGCAGGCATGGATTTCAGGGGCCTTGATCTGGGAGACATCGACGTAGAATGCACCGTTCTCCAACCTTCGCACGCCAGGATCGGTGTCGATGCGCGTCTTCTGCGCCTGCGACGCTTCAGGGGGATAGAGCCCCTTCTTGACATTGCCCAGCATTTCCCGGAACACGAGCGCATGGTCTCCCTGGAGCAGAAACCTGCCAGGCCCGACCATGAACACTCCGAAGCAGGCGTCGTTGTCGATGCCCTTCACCGAGACCTGTCCGTCCGCGCCGACGTTCAACAGGTAGTTGTGATGGTGGCGGTCGCCCTGCCCCGTCAGGATGTCGAACCACTCCAGTCGGTTCGTCTTGCGCATGATCCCCCCTATCACCTTCCCGTACTGCTCGTCGTCGAGGGACTTGATCTGCTCCACAGTCAGGCTTCCAGGGACCTCCTTCTGCCCGCCCGCGACGAACTTCGCCGCCTCCTTGCCAGGCGCCTTCTCCATGAACAGCCCGAACTGCCCCTGGTGCGCGCCCACCGCGCTTTTCGTCATCACATCGCCCAGCCCGAAGGCGTCCGCCGTCTTCTGCGCGGCCATGTTGAGCTGCGCGACCAGCTGGGTGCCCTGGTACGACCCACGCGAGAGCTGGAGTTTGTGCAGCCCCTGCCGACCTGGAGCCTCGGGCTTGAAGATGAAGGTCGAGCCATCCTTGTAGCCGACCTCGTAGACCGTGTTCGCCATGCCACTGCCCAGGGGCTTCGAGGAGACGCTGTTCGAATCGTCGAGCGCGGGGGCGGCATCCTCGTCGGGCAGCCCGCTCATGCGCGTCTCGATGAGGGTCGTAACCGCCATCCTGCCCTCGAAGGCGGCGCGCAGCGTCTTGCTGGTGAGATACTCCTCTGGCTTGCGCCCTCCCGCGCTGCGGTACATCTCGACCAGGTGCTCGATCTGCGTCGCAATGCCGCCGACTCCCCCGTAGGCGACCTTCAAGGCCCCCACGTCGCGTTCCTTGTTCGTCACGGCACTTTTCTCGACTTCCTCGCGGAACGCGGCGATCAACTCAGGAGTCAGCTTCTTCTGGTCGCGTCGCGGCAGCGTCGCAATGAGCTTGTCCAGGTCGTCCCGTTCTGCGAAGGCGAAATTGAGGAACAAAGTCGTGGTGGTGAGCTGCCCGCTGTTGAGCTTCTTCAAATCTTTCGACACCGCATCGTCCAGTGCCGCCAGTTCGCGGGCGAGGAACTGCATGCGCTGGAGGTTGGCGCCGTTTGGCTTGGCAAGAAAGTCGTCCACCGCCTGCTTCAGGAGCTTCTGCGTCTGGACCGCCGCGGTCAGCGCGGGGAAGATCGCCTTCATGATCGGCAGGAACCGCTCCTGGAGAAGCCCGACTGGCGGCGGCTGGAAGGTCTTCTCGACGAAGTTCCGCATCGAGGTCATGGCCGCCTCCCGACGGATGTTCGCCAGGCGCGCACGGAACCCCTCCAGCACGCCGTTCACGGCCGCCATCAGGGTCTGGTCGAGCTGGACGCCATTCGCGCGGTGGCTCTGCCCCGCCCCTGCGAGCGCATGGGAGGCCTCGTCGAGCGTGCGTTGGATCTTCGTCGCCTCGGCGCTGGCAATCTGCCGTTCCGGGCCAGCCGCAAGTCCGTCGATGCGCCGCGCGAGCGGCGCAAGCGCCGCGCGGAAGTCCGCCGCGATCTTTTCGTTGCCGTGCATCTTGAGCGACTGCGACGGAATCAGCGATTCCAGCGTGCGGCCAAGGCGGGCGGCGACCTCAGGGGCGTCCTTCCCCGTCTCCGCCAGGTCGGCGAACTCGCAGAAGAGCGTCTGGATTTCGGCGGCGCGGCGGTCGGTCTGCAGCATCGCCTCCTCCAGCGCGGACTGGGCGGCGGCGGTCGCCTTCGCGGGAAGGTGGTTCAGCGCCCCGCGCAGCACCTCCGAGAGTTCGGCCTGCGCATCCAGCGCCGCCTTCAGCGCGGCTCCTGCGGGACTCTCCAAATCCCAGTCGAAGACGCCGTTCTCGTCTTTCTTCATCGCTTCGGCGATCTGGCGCCCCGTGAACTGGTTGATGGCCTTGAACGCCGTGTCCGCCTGCTTCGCGGCGGCCTCGATGGCACGCCGCGTCGCCTTGTCGAGTTTCGCCTCGGTGGACGCGGTCTTGAGCGCCTTCGCCTCCATCGGGCGGGAGGCGGTCCTGGCCGCCTGCAGCAGCAGCGCGTCCAGCGTGTCCAGCATGCGCGTCTCCTGCTCAAGCCGCCCTTGGGCAGGCGGCTTGAGGTCGCCCGTGTCCTTCGGGCGGACTTCCGCCTTCTTGACTTCGACTGGCTCTGGGTTGACCGACAGCGGGCGGGGCATCCCCGACCCGATTACGCTGAAACCACCATGTCCGCTCATTGTCCGCTCCCTGCGTTGTCTTGAAACCGCTCCGCCAAGGCCCCCGCCTACGGCCAGATGATCTGGATCCCCGACGGCGTCTCGGGGACCGCCGCCTTGAGCCGCGCGACCAGCGGCTCCCAATCCTCCCCCGAATCCATCTCCACGCCATCAGGCCCGTAGACCTCATAGCCCTCGCCTGCTTCATCGGCATGGACGGAAAGGCCCTCCTCCCCCTCGGCGAGAAGCCCCCCCTCGCCCATCATCGCCAGAAGCAGGACCGCCATTCGGCAGGCCGCGCCGATCCTGGCCGCGTCGAGCCGCTGGTCGTCCTCCTCCGACAGCACCCGCGCATACGGCAGCCGAAACTCGATTCCCAGCCCAGGCTCGCTCCACCTGAAGACGAACTGCCGACTCTGCAGCCCGTGGCCTTCCACCAGGCGCTCCAGCCCGTTCTCCGATTCGAGCTCCCCCAGCGCCGTCCTCAGTTCCTCGATCGCCGCTTCCCGATCCTGTTCATCCATGTTCCGCTCTCTCCTGATTTCGGCGATGCCGCCAGCCGACGGCGTTCAGGAACGCCGCCGTCCAAAGCCTTCTCTCCACACTTCACGGAAATGTTACCAGGCCTCCGCCATCGGCGCCAATATGGCACAATCCTCCCCCATCGCCCGCCGAAAGCCCAATGCCCCCCCGCCCCGCGCTACAGCGTCCCGAAAAGGCGGTCGCCCGCATCGCCTAGCCCAGGCAGGATATAGAAGCGGTCGTTGAGTTTTTCGTCAAGGGCGCCCAGATAGATGTCGACATCGGGATGCGCGTTGGAGACGGCCTCCACGCCGAAAGGGGCACCGATGACGTTGACGAGCTTGATGCGCTTGACGCCGCGCTGCTTGAGGAACGAAAGCGCGGTGCAGGCGCTGCCGCCAGTGGCGAGCATCGGGTCGAGCACGATGGCGACGCGCTCGGCGACGTCGGGCGGGAACTTGCAGTAGTACTCGACGGGAAGCGTCGTCTTGGGGTCGCGGTAGAGGCCGATGTGCCCGACGCGGGAGGCGGGGAGAAGCGTGAGCATCGCGTCGACCATGCCGAGCCCCGCCCGTAGAATGGGGACCAGGCAGACGTTCTTGGCGAGAAAATGCCCTGTGGCGGGCATCATCGGGGTGGTGATGGGAGCGTCCATCAATTCGAGGTCGCGGGTGGCCTCGTAGCCGATGAGCACGGTGATCTCGGTGAGGAGGGCGCGGAAGTCCCTCGGGTTGGTCTCCTGCTTGCGGAGCATGGAGATCTTGTGGAGGATCAGCGGATGGTCCATCAAATGGAGGCGGGGATTGGCGTCCGACATGGAAATGGCTCCCGAAAAAAGTTAGGATTGCTTGGCAGAGACGGGCTGGGGCTGGTTCTTGGGGAGGATGAGGTTCAGGATGACGCCGACCAGCATGGAGATGAAGAGCGGCGAGAGGATGAAGGTGTATTTGCCGAAGGCGAGCGGGATGCCCCCCTGGGGCAGGCTGCCCAGCCCAAGGCCGACGCAGAGGACGGCCGCCATGATGGAGAGGTTGCGCGAACTGGTCATGTCGAGGCCCGCGTCGACGACGGTCCGAATGCCGATGGCGGCGATCATGCCGAAAAGCACCAGTTCGACGCCGCCTTTGACGGGGGCGGGAATGGTCTGCAAGAGGGCGCCGAATTTCCCGCAGAGGCCGAGGACGATGGCGAAGACGGCCGCCAGGCGAAGGACGGCGGGGTTGTAGTTCTTGGTGGTCGCCAGCACCCCGGTGTTCTCCGAGTAGGTGGTGTTGGCGGGGCCGCCCAGGCAGCCTGCGACGACGGTCGCAAGGCCGTCGCCCAGCAGCGTGCGGTGCACGCCAGGATTCTGGAAGAAGTCCTGCCCGACCACCGCGCCGTTGGTGGTGATGTCGCCCAAGTGCTCCATGAAGGTGACCAGCGAGATGGGCGCGAGCAGGAGGATCGCGCCGAGATCCCAGCGCGGCAGGGTGCAGAAGCCGTTGCGGAATGGGATGTTGACCCACGGGGCCTGCTTGACGGGGGTGAAGTCCAGGTGGAACTGCCCGCATTTCCACAGCACGACGCAGCAGAGATAGCCGACGAGAATGCCGGTGAGCACGGGCAGGAGCTGGTAGAAGCCGCGGCGGCGGTTCATCCCGAAGACCACCACCAGGAAGGTGATGATCGCGACAAGGGCGTTGATGCAGGCCTCCTTGCCGAACCCCTGCACCCCTGAGTTGAATCCGAAGGAGTCCTTGATGCCGACGCCCGCCAGGCTCAGGCCGATGATGACGATGACGGGCCCCGTGACGATGACTGGAAAGGCGGCCTTGATGCGGTCGGCGCCCGCGCAGTAGGCGATGACGGCGAGGACGAGGTACACCGCCCCCGCGCCGATGATGCCGCACTGCGCCGACGGGATGTTCGCGGGATCGCCGCCGACGATGGTGCACAGCCCCGCGATGAACGCAAAGGAGGATCCCAGGAAAACGGGGACGATGCCCTTGGTGCAGAGATGGAAGACCAATGTGCCCAGCCCCGCCGTAAACAGGGCGACGGCGGGGGAAAGGCCAGTGATGAGCGGCACCAGCACCGTGGAGCCGAACATGGCGAGAAGATGCTGAACACTCAGCGCATATTCACGGGAACCGATCTTGGACATGGGAAATCTCCTGAAAAAAGCCCCGGCACAAAACTGACATAACGTAATCCGCAAATGAAAATGCGCAACCCACAACGGCACTTTTCCTGACGCCAGGCGGATACTCGCGATCGCCGCAGATGCGCCGCCCCCGTATCCCATGGGGCTTCTGGCTCTCCCAGCCCCCGCATTTACCCGCCGTGTGCCGGCGGGCTTGCCCGCCGGAATGCCCCCCGCAGATGCGCCGCCCCTGCTTTCCCAGCCCCCCGCATTTACCCAGCGTGTGCCGGCGGGCTTGCCCGCCGGAATGGCCCCCGCAGATGCGCCGCCCCTGCTTTCCCAGCCCCCCGCATTTACCCGGCGTGTGCCGGCGGGCTTGCCCGCCGGAATGCCCCCGCAGATGCGCCGCCCCTGCTTTCCCAGCCCCCCGCATTTACCCA
>JAEEXV010000330.1 GCA_016287975.1 Lentisphaeria bacterium
CGCCTGCGCGGGCGAGTGCCCCTCCGAGGCCATCACCGTCGAGTAAGCCATCCGCTTGTTCACCCTAAGGCGGCCGGCGCCCACGCGTCGGCCGCCTTTTCTGTGCATGGGGCATTATATTACGATTCCGGCAATAACAGGCAACCGTCTTCGCCATGATTCGCAGTTTCAAAGACAGCGAGGCGGAAGCGATCTTCGATGGCCGTCGCTCCTCCCGGCTCCCGCCAACCATCCAATCGGCGGCGCAGCGGAAACTCCTGATGCTCGACGCCGCCACTTCTCCCAATGACTTGCGCACCCCGCCCGGAAACCATCTGGAAGCACTGCATGGCCGGGAAGGCGTCTTCAGCATCCGAATCAACAGGCAATGGCGCATCACCTTCTCTTGGAACGATGGCGCTGAAGACGTCCGCATTGAAGACTACCATTGACGACACGGTGGAAGACATGACCGAGAAGCAAACAACCTATCTGGCCCCTGTCCATCCTGGGAAAATTCTCAGCATGGAATTTCTGAAGCCGCTTCGGATTTCACAGAGTCGCCTGGCGAAGGAAATCGGGCTTCCCCCCCAGCGGATCCGTGAGATTGTGCGAGGCACCCGCCCCATCACGGCGGACACCGCCATCCGGTTAGGCCGTTTTTTGGGGACCGAGGCCCAATTCTGGGTCAATCTCCAGTCCCGTTATGAACTGGATTGCATCAAATATGCAGAACGAACCGGGGCGCATGGCCGATTCGACTTCATCAAGGCTCTGATGCCGAAAGTCGCCGCGCTATAGTAAAACGCCCACGGTCCCCCCATGTCCCCCGACCTCATCATCCTCGGCGCCGGCGCGGCCGGCCTCTATGCCGCCTGCGCGGCGGCGGACGCAGGGCTGCGCGGCGTGCTCGTCGAGCGCCGCCACCGCCCAGGGCTGAAACTGCTGATGTGCGGCAACAACCGCTGCAACCTCGCCCACGCGGGCACCCCCGAGGAACTGCTGGAGGCCTACGGCGAGCCCGTCGCGTCCTTCCTAAGCCCCGCCCTCCAGCGGCTCCCCGTCCCCGCGCTGCGCCGCCGCTTCGACGACCTGGGCCTCCCCACCCGCTTCTTCGGCGACCGCCTCTATCCCGCCAGCCAGCGCGGCGACGATGTCCTGCACGCCTTCCTCGACCGCCTGCGCGACCGCGAGTTCCCCATCCTGTTCAACTGCCCTGCGGAGGCGGTTCGGCGCGAGCGTGACGGCTTCACGCTGGAATGCCGCGCGCTGGAACTGCGCGCGCCGCGCGTGCTGCTCTGCGTCGGCGGCTGCTCCTACCCCAAGACTGGCTCCGTCGGCGACGGTTTCCGCTTCGCCGAGGATCTCGGCCTCGCGACCGTCCCGCCGCGCCCTGGCCTCGCGGGCCTCGAACTGCCCGAAGGCTCCCCGTTCGCCGAGACTGGCGCCGCGCCGCTGGAGATCCCCGATGTCGTCGCCGCCGCTCCGAACCTCGGCAAAACGCGCGGGAACCTCCTGTTCGAGCGCGGCATCCTGCGCGGCAGCGCCATCTTCGACCTCACCCGCCGCGCCGCCCGCCAGAACCAGCCCGTCACCGCCATCACCCTCGACCTCATCCCGGAGGCCCCTGCCCGCCGCCCCGCGCGCGGCGCCTCCCTCGCCGCGCGCCTCAACGCCCTCGGCCTCCCGATGCTCCTCGCCCAGGCCGTCGCGCGCCTCCCCGACGCCTCCGAGGAGACCATCCACCGCCTCCGCCTCGACCGCCTCGCCGTCCGCCCCCTCAAGGAGGCCATCGTCACCGTCGGCGGCATCGCCCTCGACGAGTTCGACCCCGAGACCCTCCAGGCCAGGCGCATCCCAGGCCTCTACGCCGCAGGCGAAGTCCTCGACGTGGACGGCCCCACTGGCGGCTTCAACCTCCACGCCGCCTTCGCCACCGCCGACCTCGCCATTCGCTCCATGGCCTCCCGCCGCGAACCGCGTGCGCGAACCGCGCCGCGCCAGCCCGCCACGCCGCCGAAGCGCGCCTCCGCCTGGGGCCCGCACTTCTGGGACCAGCATCGCGACCGCTTCCGCCGCCCCGAGTGACGGGCGCCCCTTTATTCCCGCGTCTGGTTCCGATAGACGTGCGGCGTCATCCCGTATTTGCGCTTGAACTGGCGGATGAAATAGTTGGCGCAGGAGAACCCAGATCGTTCCGCGATCTCCTCCAGCCCCATCCGAGTGTCCAGCAGCAGTTGCTCCGCGTGCTCCAGCCGATAGCGCAACTGCAGCCCCTGGAACGAATCCCCCGTGTATTTGCGGCACAGCGCCGAGACATACCCTGGCGAATAGGAAAAGGCGTGCGCCACATCCTCACGCGTCGGAGCCTCCTCGCGGTGCTCCCGCAGATAGGAGTTGATGAGTTCCCACTGGCGATGCCCGCCTGTCACAGGCCCCGACGTGCTGTTCCGCAGCGCATCCAGCGTCAGATCCCACAGCACGCGGCACAGCGCCGACGCCTCCGACGCACGCCTCTCCTGCAGCAGCGCCTCCATCGCCGCGATCAGGGCCGTCCCCCCCGCCGACAGCGGCTCCCCCGTGTGGTAGTAGACATCCCGCTCCGTCGGCGGCTCGCGCACGCCGTCGGAGTCTATGCACATCCCCCTGATGTATTTCCAGAAATAACTAAACGAAAGACTTTTATGTGGAGGGCCAGGAATCCGTGCGTCACCCCGCACCCATGAAGTGCGGGTGCAGAAGTATGCCATTGGCGCCTCCAGCCACTCCTGCACCACCTCCCCGTCGCGCACATATTTGATCTGCTCCCGTCCCTCGACCAGCACCAGCAGCCGCGGAACCCCGTGGAGCCACTCCGTATGCTTCAGCGTTTCGTGGAAAAAACGCACCCGTTCGGGAAAGCCACTCCCCTCGCAGAACCGCAGCAACGTCTCCCCCGACACCTGGTACACTGGCTTCCTCATCCACTTATCCTCCCTGCCGCTCCCCTGAACGGGAAAATGCTATCTGACTCTCCCGCACATGGCCCTTGCATACCCGCAAATTAGACAAATCGTGTAGAAAACGGCATCCATCCCAAAAACCGCACTTTCTTACAATAATGCTATTTTTCGTCTTTGCCAACTATTGCGCCGACGCCGTTTCCCTTGTATAATAAAGACAAATCCAAGATTTCCCCTGCCATACCCATAACCCAATACAAGGAGGTTCGCATGAAAACCCTGAGATCCTTCACCCTGATTGAACTGCTGGTCGTCATCGCGATCATCGCGATTCTCGCCTCGATGCTGCTGCCCGCGCTCTCCAAGGCCCGCCAGAAGGCCCGCGCCATCTCCTGCACCAACAACCTCAAGACGGTCGGCCTCTGCCTGGAACTCTACACCCAGGACCACAATGGGCAGTCCATCCCCTACGTCATCACGGGCTACAAGACCTACGGCAACACCTTCTGGAGTTTCCTCCTTTACGACTTCGGCTATTTGACCATGAAGGGCGGCATGCGCGCCTCCAACCTCGGCCGCGCCATCAAGAACCACCCAACCCGCTGCCCCGCCGTCGTCGAGCGCAACCAGGAGACCGACTACGGCATGAACATCACCCTCGGACAATACAATGACAGCGCCTCCTGGGCCGTCTACAACGAAAACAACGTCTGGAAGATTACCGCTCCATCCCGCATGGCCTACGTCTCCGATGGTGGCAAGTCCGCCGCCGAAACCATCGGCTCCGGTGAAATCTCCTCCTCGCCCAGCATTGGCCGCCGACCGAACTACATGGGCGGCTGCTGCTCCTACAACAGCGACACCCCCTGGGCCATCTCCCTTGCCCGCCACGGCAACGGCGTCGGCAACGTGCTCTTTGTCGACGGGCACGTATTTGCCTGCAAGCGCGGCGACATCCCGCAGGACGCCCAGAGCGGCACCTATAACAACTGCACTGTCGCCCTGATCAAACAGCAGCAGTAGCCCCCCCCTCGCGCCCCGGCCGGCCCTTGCCCGCCGGGGCGCACCTGCATTGTCGTTCCGCCTTCAATATTCCTTGCTCACGCCCGGCCCTCCCGCTTATGCGCGGTTTTCGCTTATCCCTGGCCCCCTGCACATCCCTTGAATCCCTTGAATCTCTTGAATCCCTGCTTCAAGCCCCTTTAAAGCCCGCCCGCTATTATGAAACCCGCCCTTCTTTCGCTGCTGCTGCTGTCGACTGCCCTTTTCGCCGCCCCGAAGACCATCCGGGTCTGGGGCTGGAACACCTGGAAGCGCCCTGAACACGCGGGCGACATCCAGCGCATCAAGCCAGGCGGGGAATATCCGCATGGCGCGCTGCGCTTCCTGCCGGACGCCTCGAAGCCCTATTCCCTGCAGGCCTACGGCCAGGTCGAGGCCAAGCCCGACCAAATCCTCCATATCACCGCGCGCTTCAAGTCTTCGGCGGACGCCGGCCCGAACGCGACCATGCTCATGACCGCCCGCGCGAAGGACGCCAAGGGCAACTGGCTCACATTCTTCAAGGAATCACCCAGCGTCACCCTCAATGTCGTCCCCGGCACCGACCAGAGCATCAGCCTCATGGTCGACCTCAAGCGCACCGACTTCCCGGAAAACGCCGCGAAACTCGGCAGCGTCTGCCCCTTCCTGATTCTGGGCGGTCTCCAAAAGGGCACCGTCGACCTCGAATGCATCGTCGTCGACGCCGCGAAAAGCACCTTCGTCCCCGCCAAGGCCCCCGAGGGCCCAGGCCTCAAGGGCTACACCATCCAGCCAGGCGCCTTCAAGCACTTCAAGTGGGCGAATCCGCTCTCCTACGAGAAGTTCGCGCGCCTCCTCGACCACGGCGCACTCGGCCTGAACATCGTCGAACTCGCCCCCGCCGCCAAGGCCGCCGCCTGGCAGTGGCCCGAAGGCGACACCATCACCGCCGTCCACGCCAACGGCACCTGGCGCATCTCCGCAGGCGAAACGCCCGACCAGCTTGAACGCCGCCTCATCATCCCAGGCGACAAACTCACCTGCGCCGCCCACGGCACAGGCGTCGCCTTCCGCGGCCAGGACGGCAAGGTCCTCCTCGTCGAGGGCGGTCTCCAGGGCACCGGCATGACCCTGCTGCGCGCCAACGGCACCCCCGCCCTCAAGGTCCGCCAGATCTACATCGCCGACGACGCCTCCCAGCTCTGCTGGATCGAGGAGGCCCAGCGCGAACTCGCCCGCGCCCGCAAACTCTACGCCGCCAACCTCAAGTACCTGCGCGTCCGCTGGGGCGCCCACAACGGCGAACGCGGCTGGCAGAAGAACTTCGAGTTCCTCGAATCCTCCCTGAAGGAACTCGCCAAGGCCGCCGACGCCCGCGCCGAGGGCTTCGCCAGCGTCCTCGTCGCCGACCCCATCCTCCGCGACCGCTACGCCCAACTGATCTGGATGGCCGCCCGCGAATACCCCGAGGACGGCGGATACTTCTCCGGCGTCTTCCGCCAGACCTGGTTCTCCCACCTCGGCGGCCACGGCGCCGTCTTCCAGACTCTCGACGCCGCCCGCAAGATCGACCGCCTCGTCGCCCAGTCCCGCCGCGTCGCCAACGCCTCCTTCCAGGAGGGCGCCGACGCCGGCGGCCTCTTCAGCATTGCCTGGGCCGACCCGCTCGAGCACATCTACAGCAAAGCCGGCGCCACCGGAATGCTCTCCAAGGAATGCACCCTCGAACTCGGCCGCGGCGAGGCCGAAGACGCGCAGCTCGTCCTCTCCACCGCCTTCCAGCCCGTCGCCGGACTTGCCGTCACCGTGACGCCCAAGACTCCCGGCGCACCGGCCGTCCGCCTCTACCGCACCGAATACATCCCCGTCACCGAGACCATCACCCCGCAGATCCCGCTCTCGCACGCCGGCGACAGCAGCATGCCCGACGTCCTGATCCCGCTGACGAAGCCCGTGGACCTGGGCGCCTACGCCAACTGCGCCGTGCAGGTCCTCCTCCGCGCCCCGCGCGACGCCAGGCCCGGCCGCTATGAATACACCGTCACCGTCGCGGGCGGCGGCAAGTCGGCGACCCTGCCCCTCGCCGTCAACGTCCACGCCTTCACGATTCCGGAGCGCCCCCTCCCCAACATGGCGGGCATGCGCCCGAGTTCCTTCGACACCTGGTATCCCGAGAATCCCGACCTCGCGCGGCGCAACCTCTCCCGCGAACTCCTGGACTGCCTGATGGAGCCCCTCGACCTCTACGTCTTCACCCCCATCGCGAAGGACCTCGACTGGGCCGTGGCCAACGGCGTCCAGCTCTTCAACCTCGGAAGCGTCCTGCATTACCTCGCCCATCCCGAGCCCGGCATGGTCAAGTACATCCAGCTCCTCGGCTCCGCCGACGGCAAGGAGTTCACCGTCATCCCCGCCAAGGCCGCCCTGCAGCCGCGCGACCCGAAGGAGCCCCTCTCGGACCACGACCTCGTCGTCACCCCCGCCCAGTCCACCGCCAAATACCGCTACCTGAAGATCCACTACTCCGAGACGCGCGGCTGGTCCAACCGCTCCGGATACACCTTCTTCACCATCATCCCCGGCAAGGGCGCGCCCGTCAAACTCACCCTCGCCGACGGCAAGGCCACCGACGGAAAGGCCGTCCGCTTCCTCCAGCCCGACACCAACCCCGCCAAGACCTTCGCCGAGTTCAAGCGGGAGGGATCCCTGGCCTTCGACTCCCTTCGCGATGACCGCAACCGCGCCTCCGTCCTCTTCGACACCGCCAATGCCGACATCAAGGCCATCCGCCTCGTCAACCGCCACATGGAAAACGGCGCCGAGGCCATGCGGAAACGCTACCAGGCCTTCAAGAAAGCCGCCGGCGACAAGAAGATCCCCATCTTCGCCTACGGCTACGACGAGGTCGGCGCCCATCTGAACCGGCAGGTCTACGACTCTCTCGTCAACTTCAAGCGCCTTCTCCCCGACGTCCTCTCCCTCACCTCCGCCGGCTTCCCGGAGGCCATGCCCGAGATCTTCAAGCATCTCGACTTCCTCTGCCCCTCCAACGCCTACGCCCTCCCGCGCGAGGACGTGCGCATCAACAAGAAATACGGCACCCGCTTCTGGACCTACGTCGGCGGCGGCGGATACTACCCCTACGGCAACTTCGAGCGCGTCGACCAGCCCCTCGTCAACTCCCGCGCCTTCTTCTGGGAACCCATCACCTTCCCCCACATCACCGGCTTCCTCTACTGGGACATCCACATGTGGCGCTGCAACAACCACCTCAAGGGCAAGTCGCCCATCGACTGGAGCCTCTGGATCCCCACCCACGGCGACAACAACGGCATGGGCGCCCTCTTCTACCCCGGCGAGAACTGCCAGGCATACCCCTCCCGCCGCGCCCACGCCATGCGTGACGGCATCGAGGACTACGCCGCCTACCACCTCGCCGACCAGCTCATCGAGAAGGCCGGCAATCCCCCCGCCCTCCGCAAGCGCCTCGACGCCATCCGCGCAGGATTCGCCACAGGAATGAGCGTCTTCAACCACGACAACGCCTCCGTCCACCAGAACCGCAAGGCCCTCTACCAGCTCCTCGACGAACTCGGCGCAAAATAGCCCACCGCGTGCCCCCACGCCACCCGCGATTCCATCGCGCCCCGCGTCGGGCAGGGGTGCGGGGGGCGGCTGCCCCGTCAAGCCCCCGCTCGGCGTGCCGCAGGGCGCAGCCCTGCGTCGAGCAGGGGGTGCGGGGGGCGGCAGCCCCCCGTCGTTTGCATGGCTGGAAGAAGGCACCCGCCCGCGACTTAGCCCCGCCCCGCAACGCCAGCCCGCCCTTGAAGCGCCCCTCGTGCCGACACCACCCACCCCGTGCCAGGCCGCTTGCGGCCTGGCGTTTACCACCATGTTCACCTGGAAGAATGACTTTCAATGCAAGCGGCCGGATGGCCGCTGGATCGGCAGCCTCGGCGCGATGTACGCCCGCCTCCGCGACCTGAAGCCCGCGCTCGCCTACGACCCCGTGGCCTGCCAGGATCCCGCGGTCTTCCAGGCGTGGCGCCAGAAAGTGCGTGAAAAACTGGCGGAACTGCTCCGCATGCCCGTCGAGGAGCAGCCGCAGCCCGCCCCCGCCCTGGTCTCCAGCGAGCCGCGCGACGGCTACCACCTCGAGCGCTGGGAGTTCTACCCGGACCGCTACAGCGCCGTCCCGGTGCTGCTGCTGCGTCCCGACGGCCTCGCCGCGCCCGCGCCAGGCGTGCTGTGCTGCCCTGGCTCCGCCTCCCCCAAGGAACTGCTGGCGGGCGAACCGATGCCCGACAACCCCAACTGCCGCAACTACAAGTTCACCGACCGCAATGCCCAGGCCCTGCACTGCGTGAAGCAGGGCTACATCGCCGTCGCCTTCGACAACCCCGGCACCGCCGAACTCGCCGAACTCGGCGATGGCGGCAAGGAGACCAACTGGGAACTGCGCACCAAACTCGTGCAGGCCTACCTCGAGGCCGGCACCACCTACCTCGGCGTCTCCGTCTTCCAGAAACTCCGATTCCTCGACTGGTTCAAGGAAATGCCTGGCGTCGACGCCTCCCGCCTCGCCGTCATGGGCCACTCCCTCGGCTCCGAACCCGCCATGTGCGTCGGACTCCTCCGCGACGACGTCAAGGCCGTCGTCTTCAACGATTTCCTCTGCGACGAGCGACGCCGCTTCTGCTCCCACACCGACTTCGAGACCCCCGACGACGGCGGCAACTGGCACCAGGTCCCCGGGCACTGGAGCCAGTTCGCCTTCCCCGACCTCCTCGCCGCCATGGCCCCCAAATACCTCGCCATCAACGAGGGCGGCGCCTACGAAAATCTGGAGAAGGTCCGCCAGAGCTACGCCGCCGCAGGCGCTTCCGACCACCTCTCCATCAACAGCTACCCCCGCTTCGCCGACACCCCGCCCCGCAAAGCCAAGGTCCCCCTATTCGGCCTCGATTTCAAGACCCTCTACGAAGACTGGTACCAGGTCGACGTCCCCGACCACTCCTTCCGCCCCGCACCTTCCATGCGTCTTCTCGCCAAGGCCTTCGCCGACAAATAGCCGCCATGCCGAAGTTCATCCCCCTGCCCGTGCCTCCCGTCGTCAAGGCCACCCGCGCCTTCTCCCACCCCGCCGTCGCCGCCCTCCCCGACGGACGCTGGCTCTTCACGGGACAGCGCTTCCTCGAATCCGACTGCTACGGCGCCCCCGAGGCCGCCTGGAGCCCCGACGGCGGACGCACCTGGGGCGAACCCGCACCCATCGACGCGCTCCACTCCGAACCCCTGAACGACGGCCTCCAGCTCGGAGTCGCCGATGTCCGCCCCTTCCTCTCCGCCGACGGCAAGTCCGTCGTCGTCATCGGCTGCGACACCGTCTACACCCCGCACGGCAACATCGCCTGGGACAAGCAGGCGCCCAGACCCGCCCGCCGCGTCAAGGCCTCCTACTACACCGTCTATGACATCGCCGCCAGTGCCTTCGGCCCGCGCCAGATGCTTCGCGACCCCGAAGTCCCCGAGGGACACGAATGGCGCATCACCTGCGCCCAGGTCGCCTTCACCCCCGACGGCGACTGGCTCTTCCCCTGCCATTTCCGCCTCGGCGACCTCATCGACCACTACGGCTACCAGTCCCCCCGCTTCGCCGTCCGCACCATGCAGGCGCGCTTCGTAGACGGCGCCCTCCGCCCCGTCGCCTGGGGGAACATCCTCCGCCACGACATCGGCCGCGGCTTCATCGAGCCATCACTCGTCCAGTTCCACGGCAAATACTATCTGACCATCCGCGCCGAGGACGGCAGCGCCTACGTCGCCGTCTCCGACGACGGCCTCCACTGGCCCGAACCCCAGCCCTGGGTCTTCGACGACGGAACCCCCGTCAAGACCGACACCACCCAGCAGCACTGGGCCGTCGTCGGCGACCGCCTCTATCTCGCCTACACCCGCGACCTCGGAACCAACTCACACCTCATGCGCTTCCGCGCCCCCATCCTCCTCGCCGAGGTCAACCCCGACGGCGGCCCCTGCCTCGTCCACGCCACCGAGGCAGACCTCTTCCCGCGCAAACCCCGCGACGGCAAGGACGGCCTCCTCGGCAACTTCCATATCTGCAGCCTCCCTGACAGCACCGCCGTCGCCTCCGACGCGTATATCTATTACCAGCCAGGCACCAGCCGCTCCCACTGCGACGTCGCCATCACCAAAATCGCCCCGTAGCACCCCGTCCGCCCTGCGCCGCGCACAGGAACAGCGCGGCGCGCGCTGATATGGGGGGATCGGGGGGTGGCGCGGCCCATTTCCCCCGCCTGTGCGCCATCCCCGCTGTTCGCGCGCCGTCTGCGCCATACACCATCCCCCGCAGTGCTGTGCCGCCGCATTCTTGCGGCGGAAATTGGCACATGCGGGGCGCAGATCGGTGCTTTCGCGGCCATGGAGCGGGGGATTGGTGCTTTCCCGGCGGGCAAGCCCGCCGGCACACGCCGAGCGGGAATCGATGCTTGCGCGGATATGGGGGGATCGGGGGTTGCGCGGCCCATTTCCCCCGCCTGCGCGCCATCCCCGCTGTTTTCGCGCCGCCTGCGCCATACCATCCCCCGTGGTGCTGTGCCGCCGCATTCTTGCGGCGGGAGGAGGCATCGGTCGGCGAACTACAGCGCGGTCGGCGCATCCAGGAAGATGCATTCGAGTTCGGGGAAGCGCGCCTGCGCGGCGCGCTGCACGGCCCTGGGGCCAGTCGTCTCGGTCGCATAGTGTCCTGAGGCGATCACGCAGAAGCCCTGTTCGCGGATGTAGTGATAGTGCTGATGGGAGACTTCGCCCGTCAGGAGCGCGTCGTAGCCAGCCGCGGCGCCTTCGTCGATGGCGAAGGCGCCGCCTCCCGAGACAATGCCGATGCTGCGCAGGATGCGGTCTTCGCGGAAGCAGAAGACGCGGCTGGTCCCGCCGAGCGCCGCGTCGAGTTTCGCGGCCAGGTCGTCGCAGGAGACGGGCGTCGCCAGTTCCCCGCCGAATCCGATGGACTGCCCCTGGTAGAAGCCGAAGGCGCGCCGATGCTCCACTGGGATCCCGACCAGTTCCGCCAGCTGCGCGTTGTTGCCCACTGCGGGATGCGCGTCCAACGGCAGATGCATCGCATAGAGCGAGAGGCCGTTCGCGAGGAGCGTCCGCAGCCGCGCCGCCTGGTAGCCAGTGAAGCGCTGGATGCCGCCGCCCCAGCTGATGCCGTGGTGGCAGAAGAGGAAGTCGCAGCCCGCCTGCAGCGCCATCTCGAAGGTCTGCACGCATGCGTCCACCGCGAAGCCGACTTTGCGCACCTCGTCCCTTCCCTCCGCCTGCAGCCCGTTGTTCGAGTAGTCGTTGGCCTTGACCTCGCGGAACAGTTCATCCAGAAATGCCGTGAACTCCTGACGCTTCATCGTGGTTCCTCCTTGTTCGGCTCCCCCGCGACCAGCCGTTCGCCCGCGTCCAGCACGGCGGTGATTCGGCAGTCGCGGAAGGTGTTGGCGACGCCGCGGCTTCCTTTCGGCAGCCGCACTTTGAGATAATTGTCCGACCAGCCCTGCGGCGCGGGCGCGTCCTGCTCCAGAAGCACGCGCACCCGCGCGCCGACCTGCGCCTCCGCAAACGCGGCGGCCTTGCGCGCGGCCAGCGCCAGCAACTCGGATTCCCGCGACTGCGCCACACGCGCTTCTGGACGCGGCCATCCCGCGGCAGGCGTCTCAGGGCGCGGCGAGTAGCAGAAGACGTGCATCAGCCCGAACGGCAGCCGCTCCAGATAGGCGCGGCAGACGTCAAACGCCGCGTCGTCCTCGCCGGGGAAGCCCACCATGACATCGGTCCCGAGGCACACCCCAGGCAGCTCCGCCGCCGCGCGCTCCACGAGCGCCGCATACTGCGCGCAGGTGTAGTGGCGGTGCATCCGCCTGAGGATGCCGTCCTCCCCGTACTGCAGCGGCAGATGCAGGAAGCGGCAGAGGCGCGGATCGGCGCGCATCAAGTCGATGATCTTCGGCAGCACTGGCCCTGGCTCGGTCGAACCGAGGCGCAGCCGAAAGTCGCCTGGCAGTTCCAGCAGCCCCGCCAGCAGCCCCGCCAGATCGCGCCCCGAATCGCGGTAGGTCGCGATGTTGACGCCCGTCAGCACCAGTTCCCGATAGCCAGCCGCCAGCAGTTCCCGCGCCTCCCGCAGCGTGTCCGCGTAGTCCCGCGAACGCGCCGCGCCGCGCACCTGCGGCACGATGCAGTACGTGCAGTGGAAATCGCATCCTTCCTGCACCTTGAGGTTCGCCCGCGTATGCTCGGGATAGACGCCGCGCCCTGGCAGCCGAAACCCCGCCGCCTGCGACGAGGCGCGCCCTGGCAGGGCCGCGCCCCCGCCATGCCGCAAATCCGCAGGCAGCAGCGCCGCCAGCGACGGCGGCTTCGGATTCGGCAGCGCCAGGTCGATCTCCGCCGCCAGCGCCGCATCCGCCGCCGTCAGTTCCGAGGCCGCGCAGCCGCAGAAGACCACGTATGCCTCGGGCGCGCGCCGACGCGCCTGGCGCACCGCCTGGCGCGCCTTCTGGACCGCCGTCGCCGTGACCGCGCAACTGTTGACGACCAACAGATCCGCCTCCTCCCCCCACGGCACCAGTTCGAAGCCGTGCGCGGCCAGGTCCGCCGCCAGCAGCGCCGAATCCGCCTGGTTCAAGCGGCACCCGAAGGTATGGACAGACGCCCTGGGCATGCCGTCATTTGATGACGATTTCCTGGATGATGAACGCCTGCTTCTGGATCTCCAGCTGCAGTTCCTGCCAGCGCTTCTGCTGCTCAGGCTGCTCCAGCCCTCCCTTCTGCTGCAGTTCCTTCTGCGCCGCCAGCGCCTTCTGAAGCGCTTCCTGCGCGGCCGCGTAGGCCTTCTGCTCCTCCGCGGTGCCGTGCGCGACGACCCACTTCTCCCGCGCCGACGACAGCGCGTTCAACTTCTCCAGCCGCGCCTTGTCAAGATCCGCCAGCTGCTTCTGCGCCGCCTCGAAGGCCTTCTGCGCCGCCTGCCAGGCCGCCAGGTCCGCGCTCACCTTCGCGTCCTTCATCCCCTCCACATGCCGCTCGACCACCGACGGCATCTGCCACGCCACCCGCTTCGCCCAGCGCACCGCGTCATGCGCGGAGGGCTGCGCGTTGACATCCAGGATGCCCCAGGGCGACTTGCCGTCGCTGGTGCAGAGCATCAGGGCGGGCACCTGGCGCACGCCCCAGCCCCGCAGCAGCGCCTCGTTGCGCGCCTTCAGTTCCTTCGGGAACTCGGGCGTATTGCGCGGCAGGTCCAGGAATGCCAGCACCGCCTCGCCTTTCGCGTAGGCCGCCCATTCCTCGTCCAGCAGAATCTTCTCGATGATCAGCCCCGTGGAGGGCGCCCAGTCCGAGCCCGCGAAGAAGACCACGATCGGCACGCGCTTCTCCGTCGCCAGCTTCACCGCCGCGTCCCAGTCCGAAGTCCAGACTCCAGGCTGCGCCCCCTTGTCCACGACCTGCAGTTTCCCGACCGCCTCGCGGCTGTCCATCCCCGCCATCGGCAGGGCGGCCATCGGCGTCGCCGCCTCCTCCTCCCCGCCGCAACCGCACAGCAGCGCCAACACGCAGCACAATCCAATGCACCACAGCTTCATCGTCCCGTTCCTCCCGTTTTTGACTTCCCGCCTCCGCAAAAAAAAAGGAGAGCCGCAGTGCTGCAGGCTCTCCTTGCAAACCAACGTGCCCCGAGAACTATTCCGCAGCAGCCTCCGCCTCTGCGGGGATGATCTCGATCTTGCGCGCCGACTTCACAAACTTCACCGTGCCGTCGCACAGCGCGAAGATCGTAAAGTCGCGGCCCATGCCGCAGTTCTTGCCCGCCGCGAACTTGGTGCCGCACTGGCGGATGATGATGCTGCCGGCGGTGACCTTCTCGCCACCGTAGGCCTTCACGCCGCGGTACTGCGGATTGCTGTCGCGCCCGTTGCGGCTCGATGACTGCCCTTTCTTGTGTGCCATTGCTGTAAACTCCTAAGGGGTTATGGGTTGTATGCGAAACAAAAAGCCTCGAAAATGAAAGTTGCTTAATATAACCGAGAAATGCAAATCTTCAAGCGCGGAGACTACAGGTCGTGCTGGACGACCGCGCCTGGCCGCGTCGTCACCCCCGCCGAGATCTTGCGTCCAGGGTAGATCGAGGTGTTGACGCCCGTGTGGACATCCTCGGCGATGACCGCGCCGAAGTGGTCGCGCCCCGTGTCCACCAGCCGCCCCTCCACCATGCTGCGGTGCCGCCCGCCGTCATGCCGAAAGTTCGCGATCATCGTCCCCGCCCCGATGTCCGCGCCCGACGCGATGATCGAATCCCCGATGTAGCTGACGTGGCTGACCTTCACCCCGTCCATCACAATCGAGTTCTTGATCTCCGCGCCCTGGCCGATTCGGCAGCCGTCGCCGATCGCGGTGAAGCCACGAATCGTGCAGTTCGGCCCGACCAGGCAGTTCTGCCCGATGACCACCGTGCCCGTGATGTAGACCCCGGGCAGGATCATCGAGCCGTCCCCCAGATCCAGGTTGCCGTCGATCACCGAGGTCTCGTGGATGGTCCCGTTGATCGCGCCATGCGGCGCGCCGCTCAAGACCTGCTCCTGGATGCTCAGCAAATCCCACGGATAGCGCACCACCAGGCTCCCCGCGTCCACCTCGACCCGCTTCGCCGAGGCCACCCGACGGTGGCGAACCGCCCCCGTCGAACCGTTGACCGAAAGCCCCAGCGCATTGCGGTACGGCACGTGCGTGCCTTCCGCCAGCACCCGCCCCGAGGCGTCCACGACCTGAAACCCCTCGGGCAGCCCCTGCAGCCGCTCCAGCAGTTCGCAGGACGGCCAGAAGTCAAGGTCGGTGGCCAGCGTCAACTCGTTGAGCCGCCCCAGTGCGCTCACCCAGCGGTGCCGCACCAGTTCGCGCCAACTCCGCCCGCACAGCTTCAACTCGCCGCACGGACGCACCAGACCCAGCGGCGCCAGCGTCGGGATCGACTTCTCTTGAATCGTGACATTCATTCCAGACAGAACCTGTGCACGAACCCCGAAACCACGCCGTCGGCGCGGATGCCCGCGCCGACGGCCAGCCTTTTACCGCAGCGCATCCAGCAGATCCGTGGTGGAGCCGCCCCGCCCGCGCTTCTGGGTGGTGATGCCCAGGCCGTTCTCCGCCAGATCCGCCTCGTCGATCGCCGTCTCGGACTGCGGGAAGTCGTCGTCGAAGTCGTCACGGCCAGGCGACACCACATGGCGGCCCTCGCCCGTGATCTCATGCACGCTCCCGTCCTCGTCCACGGAGAACAACTCGGGCTTCTGCACCTTGCAGTAGCCAGTGCCGGCGGGGATCAGGTGACCCATGATCACGTTCTCCTTGAACCCCTCCAGGCGGTCCTTCTTGCCTTCCGTGGCCGCCTCCGTCAGCACCCTCGGCGTGTCCTGGAACGACGCCGCGCTGATGAACGACTCCGTCGCCAGCGAGGCCTTCGTGATGCCCTGCAGGATCGGCTCGACGTCCGCAGGGGTCTTGCCCGCCGCGGTCAACGCGGACGACTCCTCGCGCAGCGTCCGCTCGTCCACCATCTCGCCCGCCAGGAAACTGCTGTCGTGCGCTTCCTTGATGCGCACCTTGCGCAGCATCTGGCGGACAATGATCTCGATGTGCTTGTCATTGATGTCGACGCCCTGCGACAGGTAGACGCGCTGGACCGAATCCACCAGCTTGGTGCGCAGCTTGTCGGGGCCGCAGATATGCAGATAGTCGGTCAGCACTGGCGCACCCTCCGTAAGCGGATCGCCCGCATTGACGAAGTCGCCCGTCTTCACAATCAGGTGCTTGCCAGTCAGGATCGGGATCGCGTCCCCCTTCTCGCCCGTCTCCAGATCCTCGATCGTCACCGTGACCTTGTTGCTCTTGCTCTGCGAAACCGTGACCACGCCGGAGGTGTCCGCGATCGCCGCCGCGTCACGCGGACGGCGCGCCTCGAACAACTCGGCGACACGCGGCAGACCCGTCGTGATGTCGCTGCTCTTGGCCTGCGTCTTCGGCGTACGCGCGATGGTGTCGCCCGTATGCACCTCCACCCGATCCTCGGCCATGATGCGGGCGCCCTCGGACAGTTCCTCCGTCTGGAGCACCGTCGTGGTGTCGTCCGCGTCGACAATCCGCAGGGCGGGATGGGTGTCGCCAGGATAGGGCTGCACAATGTATTCGCTCTTGCTCGTCTCCGAGTTCTTCTCGCGCTTCATCGTGACGCCCGTGACCAGATCCCTGAACTCCAGGATGCCGTCCTCCTTCGCGATGATCGGCGTCGAGGTCGAATCCATCTTCGCGATCTCCTGGTTCGGGACGACATACGCGCCGTTCTTCACGTCGCGCTCCTTCACCTTCAGCTCCGCGCCGTACGGGATGTCGAAGGAGGCCAGTTCCGTCTGGTTGTGCTCCTTGCGGTCCCGCATGAAGGAGACGCCCAGGATCTTGGCGTGCGCGTCGTGCGAAATGACGATCACCGCCTTGTCGGACTTGCGGACGATGGTCTCGGTGTTCTCGAAGAAGAGGAAGCCGATGTTCTCGGTCTCAAGCAACTTCCCGCGCTCCTTGGCGAGACGGTCGTCCGACCAGCCGCTGCGCTTCGCCTGCTCCTCCAGGCGGGTCACCTTGTTCTGCAGTTCAGGCAGCAGATGGTCCCACTTGCACACGATCTTGTTCGAGGCGCCCGCGCCAGAGGCCGTGCCGCCCGTGTGGAAGGTACGCAGCGTCAACTGCGTGCCAGGCTCGCCGATGGACTGCGCGGCGATGATGCCCAGCGCATCACCCTCCAGCGGCAGTTCGCCAGTGGCCAGGTTCCGCCCGTAGCACTTCGCGCAGATGCCCTGCTTCGCCTCGCAGGTCAGCACCGAACGGATGCGCACGTGGCTCATGCCGCTGCCCATGCTGCTGATCTCGGCGGCCACCGTGGGCGTGATCTCCTCGCCCGCGGCCACCAGCAGATTGCCGTCCTTGCCGTAGATATCCGCCGCCGCGAAGCGGCCGACGATGCGGTCGGACAGTTTCATCATCTCCTTGCTGCCGTCGCGGATCGCCTCCACGTCGATGCCGTTGGTAGTGCCGCAGTCCTCGCAGGTGCAGATGACATCGTGCGCCACATCCACCAGACGGCGCGTCATGTAGCCCGCGTCCGCCGTCTTCAGAGCCGTGTCCGCCAGACCCTTGCGGGAGCCGTGCGTCGAGTTGAAGTACTCCAGCCCCGTCAGGCCCTCGCGGAAGTTGTGGATGATCGGCGTGTCCAGAATGTCGTTGTTCGCATTCGCCATCAGGCCGCGCATGCCGCCGACCTGAGTCACCTGGTCCTCCGAACCACGGGCGCCGGAATCCATCATCGCCCACACGGGGTTGATCTCCTGGCGGCCGCGGTTCTTCTCCAGGGTCACCTTCAGCGCCTCCTTGATCTCATTGCGGGTGTTGCGCCACTGGTCGACCGTCAGACTGAAGCGCTCCTTGTCCGTCAAGGCGCCATCCACGTGCTCCTTCCGCTTCTTCGCCACAAATTCCTCCGCCTTCTTGATCAACTCCTGCTTGTTCTCAGGAATCAGCATGTCGTCGATCGCGATCGAGAAGCCCGCGCGCGTCGCCCAGCTGTAGCCGAGGTTCTTCAGACGGTCCAGCAGCGTCAGCAGCGCGTCATGGCCGCAGTGCTCGGAACACTGCTTGATCATGTTCTGGATGTCCTTCTTGACGGCCTTCTTGTTCCAGAAGCCCAGTTCCTCAGGCCAGATCTCATGGTAGATGCACCGTCCAGGCGTCGTCTGGATGAACTTCTGGGACCGCAGCTCGCGCCCCCACACCATCTTCCTGTCCGCCGCCTCGATCGCCTTGCGTTCCGCCGAATCCGCGGGCAGCGCCGCGATCCGCTTCTCCTCCTCGGGCGAACGGTAGTACGGGTTCTTGAAGTTGATGAAGTCGTGGATCCCCAGCCCCGTGTGGTTCGGCTTGCGGGAATTGTGGCTCATCTCGTCCGCCAGCTGGTGCACCTCCATCGCCCGCAGCACCTCCGCCAGGTCGCTGTAATACGGCTGCTTGTACGACGGCAGGTCCAGGAACGCCTGCTTGCGGTCCACATCCTCGTAGCACAGGTAGTAGACCCCCAGCACCATGTCATGCGACGGAATCGTCAGCGGGCGGCCGTTCGCGGGCGAGAAGATGTTGTTCGCCGAAAGCATGATCAACTTCGCCTCCAGCTGCGCCTCGTTCGACAGCGGCACGTGCACCGCCATCTGGTCGCCGTCGAAGTCCGCGTTGAAGGCCGCGCAGACCAGCGGGTGCAGGCGGATCGCCTGCCCGTCGATCAGAATCGGGTCGAAGGCCTGGATCGACAGACGGTGCAGCGTCGGCGCGCGGTTCAGCATCACGGGATGGCCCGAGACCACCTCCTCCAGGATGTCCCACACCACCTTCTCGCGGCGGTCGATCATCTTCTTCGCGTTGCGGATCGTCCGCACCACGCCAAGATCCTGCAGGCGGCGGATGATGAACGGCTCGAACAGCCGCATCGCCATCTCCTTCGGCAGACCGCACTGGTGGATGTTCAGTTCAGGACCCACCACGATCACCGAACGCCCCGAGTAGTCCACGCGCTTGCCCAGCAGGTTCTGGCGGAAACGCCCCTGCTTGCCCTTCAGCATGTCCGTCAGGCTACGCAGCGGACGGTTGCCCGTCCCCGTCACGGGACGCCCGTGGCGGCCGTTGTCCAGCAGCGCGTCCACCGCTTCCTGAAGCATGCGCTTCTCGTTGCGGATGATGACCTCAGGCGTGTTCAGTTCCTTCAGGCTCTTGAGGCGGTTGTTCCGGCTGATCACACGGCGGTACAAGTCCGTCAGGTCCGAGGTCGCGAAACGCCCCCCGTCCAGCGACACCAGCGGCCGCAGATCCGGCGGAATCACGGGCAGCACGTCCAGGACCATCCACTCGGGACGCATCTTGTTCTTCTTGAACCCCTGGATCAGGCGGATCCGCTTGATGATGGTGTTGCGGCCCTGCGCGCTCTTCGTGGTCGCCTGGCTCTCCTTCAGACGGGCCTCCTCCTTGTCCAGGTCAATCGCCTTCAGGCGCTCCTGGATCGCCTCGGCGCCCATCCCCGCGCGGAACTCGGGATAGTCACGGACGCACTCCTCGTAGCGCATCGCGTCAATGACCTCCCCCTCGCGCACGTCCGGCGCGCCGCCCGCGTTCAGCACCACGTATTTCTCATAGTAGAGCACCTCGTCCAGGTGCTTCTGCGGCATGTTCAGCATCAGCCCCAGGCGGGACGGCGCGCACTTGTAGAACCAGATGTGCGACACGGGCACCGCCAGTTCGATGTGCCCCATGCGGGAACGGCGCACCCGCGACTGCGTGACCTCCACGCCGCACTTCTCGCAGATCACACCTTTGTGCTTGATGCGCTTGTATTTGCCGCAAGAGCACTCGTAGTCCTTCACCGGCCCGAAGATCTTCTCGCAGAAGAGGCCGCCCTTGTCTGGCTTGTACGTGCGGTAGTTGATCGTGTCAGGCGTCTTGACCTCGCCGTGGCTCCAGCCCCTGATGACATCCGGGGACGCGACCCCAATGGAGACAAACGCCTCGTCCGACATCGCGCTCATCTCGTCCGCAGACCCGCCTTTTTTCATCGTAGCACTCACTTTCGCTTCCCTCTAGTAAGTTGATTTGGTGGAGAATGTTTGTGGAGAACGGTCCCGCCGCCCCAGCGGCGGGACCGCCTTCCGAACACTATGCCATGTTCGAATTGGCGTGGTTGATGCGGACATCCAGGCACAGACTCATCATTTCACGCGTCAGGACGTTGAAGGACTCGGGCACCCCAGGCTCCAGTTCGTTGTTGCCCGCCAGGATGGAGTTGTAGATCTTCGTGCGGCCCAGCGTGTCATCGCTCTTCACCGTCAGCATCTCCTGCAGGGTGTAGGCGGCGCCATACGCCTCCAGCGCCCACACTTCCATCTCGCCGAAGCGCTGGCCGCCCTGCTGCGCCTTGCCGCCCAGCGGCTGCTGCGTGATCAGCGAGTAGGGCCCCACGGCGCGCGCATGGATCTTGTTCACCACCAGGTGGTCGAGCTTCAGCATGTAGATCTGCCCGACCGTGACGCGCTGCGCGAAGGCATCCCCCGTGAAGCCGTCGTAGACGCGCGTCTTGCCGTCGATGTCGATGAAGTCGTCCGTTCGGTCGATGCCGTTCTCGTCGATGACGACGCCGCCCGTGGACTTGGAATCATCCCGTTCGCCGACCTGCCAGCCCTTCGCGGAGATGAGCTTGCGGAGGCTCTGCTTGGCCTCCTCGACCGCCTTGCCGTCCACCTGCCGCAGCCCCTTCATCACACTCTCAGGGACCGCCGCGTGCGCCGCCTCGGCGATCTTCACCAGCCGCGCGCGCTCCAGCAGATCCGCCATGCGCGCCTCTGGCAGGCCGTCGAAGGCAGGCGTCGCGATGTTGATGCCCAGCACCTTCGCGGCCCAGCCCGCGTGCGTCTCGAAGACCTGCCCGATGTTCATTCGCGACGGAACGCCCAGCGGGTTCAGGATGATGTCCACGGGCGTGCCATCCGCCAGGAACGGCAGATCCGCCACGGGGACCACCTTCGACACGATGCCCTTGTTGCCGTGGCGTCCAGCCATCTTGTCCCCCACCGACAGACGGCGCTTGCTCGCGATGTAGACCATCACCGACTTGATGGTGCCGGGATCGCTGCCGTCGTTCTTCTTCAGCAGCTCCAGCGATTCCTCGCAGCACAGCTTGTTGTTGTTCAACTTGACGCGGTACTTCTTGATGATCTCCTCGATCTTGGTCTTCTGGTCGCAGTCCTTCATCTGCCAGTTGTCGTAGTTCTGCGCCAGACGCCCGAGCATCAGCTTCGTGACCTTGCGGTCCGCGGGGATCACCTCCTCGATCGCGTGCGTCTCGGGATTCTCGACCGTCACCGCCGAGTGCATCTTCTGCTGCAGGAACTCGTCCCCCAGCTCCTTGACGATCTCGTCCAGGATGCTCGCCTGCGCACTGCTGTACTTCGCCCGCGTCTCCGCCTGGCGGGTCTTGAGTTCCGCCTTGGTCATCTGCACCTTCTTCGGATCCTGCGCGCGCTTGATGCGCAGATCCATGACCACGCCGTCGTTCCCGTTCTCGGTCTTCAGCGAGGTGTCCTTCACATCCGACGCCTTCTCGCCGAAAATCGCCTTCAGCAGATGCTCCTCGGGCGTCAGGTCGCTCTCGTTCCGCGGCGAGACCTTGCCCACCAGCACGGAACCAGGCTGCACCTCCGCGCCAATGCGGATCACCCCCTCCGTGTCCAGGTTCGACAGCGCCTCGGGGGACACGTTCGGGATGTCCCGCGTGATCTCCTCAGGCGAACCATGCTTCGTCTCCTTCGCCTCCACCTCCTGCAGGTTGATGTGGATCGAAGTGTAGACGTCGTCCTGCACCAGCTTCTCGCTGATGATGATCGCGTCCTCGAAGTTGTAGCCATGCCAGCTCATGAAGGCCACCAGGACGTTGCGCCCCAGCGCCAGCTCGCCTTCGTCCGTGCACGAGCCGTCCGCCAGCGCCTGCTCCGCCTTCACCGCCTCGCCAGGACGCACCAGCGGACGCTGGTTCACCAGGGTGCAGGCATTCGACCGCAGGAACTTGTACAGGATGTACACCTGGATTTCAGGAGTGTCCAGGTTCGCCGTGTAGTCCGCCTGCGTCGTGCCCTTCGGCAGCGTGCCGTCGGGCGTCACGATGACCTTGAAGCCGTCCGACCAGGCCACCACGCCGTCCCGCGTCGCCGTCTGGACCGCGTGCGAATAGCGCGCGATGACCCCTTCCATGCCCGTGCCGACCAGCGGACGCTCGGGCTTCATCAGCGGCACCGCCTGGCGCTGCATGTTGCAGCCCATCAGCGCGCGGTTCGCGTCGTCGTGCTCCAGGAAGGTGATCACGCTCGCCGCCGCCGAAATCATCTGCTTCGGCGAGACGTCGATGTACTCCACCTCGCCCTTCGGATACTGCCCAGCCTCGCCGCCCTTGCGGGCCAGCACATAGTCGTTGACGAAGGCGCCCTTCTCGTCGCGCGGGGCGTTCGCCTGCGCGATGACGTGATCCTCCTCCTCGTCCGCCTTCATGTACACGATCTTCGGCTTGCCGTCCCGCCCAGTCTCCACACGGCCGTTCTTGACCTTGCAGTACGGGGTCATGATGAAGCCGAACTCGTCAATCTGCGAATACAGCGCCAGGGACGAAATCAGGCCGATGTTCGGGCCTTCAGGCGTCTCGATCGGGCAGATGCGCCCGTAGTGGCTCGAATGGACGTCGCGGACTTCCGTGCCCGCGCGGTCGCGCTGGAGGCCGCCAGGGCCCAGCGCCGAGAGGCGGCGCTTGTTGGTGAGTTCGGAGAGGCAGTTGGTCTGGTCCATGAACTGCGACAGCTGGTTGTGCTGGAAGAAGTCCGTCACCACGCTCTCAAAGGACTTCGCGGTGACCAGCTTCGCGATCGTCTTGTCCTCGCCGTTGCTCATGCGCTCGCGGGCCGCGTTCGCGACGCGGATCAGCCCGACGCGGCACTGGTTCTGGAGCAGTTCGCCGATGGTGCGGATGCGGCGCCGCGAGAGATGGTCGATGTCGTCCTCCTTCTTGTTGGTCTCCTTCATCTCCATCAGTTTGCGCGTGGCCGCCGCGATGTCCTCCTTGGTCAGGGTGCGGACATTGGGATCCACATGGATGCCGAGGAGCTGGTTCATCTTGAAACGCCCCACCAGCCCCAGGTCGTAGCGGCGCTCGTCCTGGAACATCTTCTGGAAGAGGTCCCGCGCGTTCGAGGCGCTCGCGGGATCCGACGGGCGCATCTTCTTGTAGATCTGCTTCTGCGCCTCCTCGCAGGTCAGGATCCGCTTGTCCTCATCCCCTGGCGGCGGATAGACGATGTCCTTCAGGCACTCGGAGAAGCTCTCGCCGTAGATGCCCTGCTGGTAGACTGGCACCTCCTTGATGTCGGCGCTCTTGAGCGCCTTCAGGATGTCGGCGGTCAGCGTCTCCATCGCACGCGACACCACCACGCCGTCCGCATCCTGGATCTCCTCGGCCAGTTTGTACTGCGCGCTGTCGGCGAGGGCGGACAACTCGCTGATGCTCTTCGTCTCGACGCCGTAGATCGCGTCCAGGATCTCGCGGGTGCCGTTGTAGCCGAAGGCAAAGAGGAAGGTCGAGACCAGGAACTTGCGGCGGCGGCGCTTGCGGTCCAGGTAGATCTGCATGCGGCCCTTGGTGTCGAACTGGACCTCCAGCCAGGAGCCGTGGTCCGCGATGATCTTGTAGGAATACAGCATCCGCCCGCTGGGATGGCGGTTGCTCTCGAAGCACACGCCGGGGGAACGGTGCAGCTGGCTCACGATCACGCGCTCGCTGCCGTTGATGATGAACGAACCGCTCGGAGTCATCAGCGGGATGTGCCCCATCCGAATCGTCTCCTCATGGATTTCCTTGCTGCTGGCGCCGCGCATCCTGAAGTCCACGTAGATGTCCCCCTGGTACGTCCCGCCCGACTTCAGCAGCTCCTGCAGATCCGAGCTCTGCTCGCGGATCTCATATTTGATGAACTCCAGCCCGAAGGCGTTCGGGCTGCCGGAATCCTTCGGCGGGAAGGTGTCCATCAGAATCGCCTGCAGCCCCTGGCGTTTCCGCTTCTCAGGCGGCACGTCCCGCTGCAGAAAGTCCGAATACGACTTGGTCTGGATGCTGATCAAATCCGGAATCGGCAAGACCTCTTTCAAACGGCCGAAACTGATGCGTTCGCCTTTCATCGCTTTCCCCTGGCTACCTGAAACTGCTCCCACTCGGCACGCCGAACCCCGACGCGCCACCATTCAAAACAAAAAGACTTCAATAACCCGCCGCGCACGCCGCCGCACCGATTCGGAAGCCATACTCTCTCCAGGTGATCTATTTAGTCTCACCACCTGGCTTTCCGCAGAAAGACAACCCGAAAACGGCCAGCGGCCACGGCATTCGACACAAAGTCCGAAACCGCATCCCCCCAAGGGAAGGATGCCGTCTCGGACTCTGCGGCTGCGCTCGAAAACGCAGGCTTACTTCACTTCGACCTTCGCGCCGGCGGCCTCGAGCTTGCTCTTCAGCTGGGCGGCCTCGTCCTTGCTCACGCCAGTCTTCACGGGCTTCGGGGCGCCCTCGACCACGTCCTTGGCTTCCTTCAGGCCCAGGCCAGTCAGCTCGCGCACGGCCTTGATCACGGCGATCTTGTTGGCGCCGAATTCGGTCAGGATGACGTCAAACTCGGTCTTCTCTTCTTCGGCGGGCTTGGCATCGCCACCATTGCCAGCAGCAGCGGCAACCGCGACGGGAGCGGCGGCGGAGACGCCCAGGCGCTCCTCAAGGGCCTTCACCAGCTTCGACAGGTCCAGAACGGTCAGACCCTCGATGTACTTCACAAACTGCTCCATCTCGGCAGTCAATTCAACTTTCTCATCAGCCATTGTTGTAGTTCCTTCTTTTCCTCAGTTTTTACGCGGCTTGCTCTTTCTTCTTCAAGAAAGCATTTAACACGTAGACCACACTCGACAACTTCGCGTTGAGGACGCGAACCATCTGACCGGCCGGAGCCTGCAGCAGGCCCAGCAATTGACCAAGAAGAACCTCGCGCGGGGGCAGGTCCGCCAGAGCCGCCATGTCGACGGCACCCAGCACCTGACCGTCCACCCGAGCGCCCTTCATCGACGCCCGCGGCTTCTTGTCCTCGCCAACGCTTTCCTTGATCAAATCCTTGATGGCTTTCGCCATCGCCACGACGTCGCCGTCGCCGCTGACCAGGGCGGTCTGCCCCGTCAGCTTCAGCTCCGCCAGCCCATCGTAGCCGAGGGCCTCGGCCGCCTTCTTCAACAGCGTGTTCTTCACCACATGGCACTCTGCGCCGATCTCAGCCAGCTTGCCGCGGAAGGCGCTGAAGGTGGCGACGGTCAGCCCATCAAAGCCGATCAGAAGCGCCGGCTTGTCCTGAAGCAGTCCCTTGACCACTTCCAGCATCTGGAGTTTTTCTGATCTCATCGCTCGTTACCTCTCTTTTCCGGTGACTTCCAGCGGAATGCCGGGGCTCATCGTCGAGGCCAGGGACAGCCCCTTCAGATAGACGCCCTTCACCGCCGCGGGACGGGCCTTGACGATGGTCGTGACCGCCACCGACAGGTTCTCCAGGATGGCTTCCGCCGTGAAGGAGATCTTGCCAATCGGCATCTGCACCACGCCAGTCTTGTCGCAACGGTACTCGACGCGGCCCGCCTTCGCCTCCTTCACCGCAGTCGCGGTGTCGTCGGTGACGGTGCCGGTCTTCGGGTTCGGCATCAGTCCGCGCGGACCGAGCACACGGCCCAGGGTACGCACTTCCTTCATCGCCGCTGGCGTCGCGATCAGCACGTCGAAGTCCAGCCAGCCGCCCTTGATCTTGGCGAGCAGTTCGCTCGTCCCGACCTCGTCGGCGCCGGCCGCCTTCGCGGCTTCCGCCGCCTCGCCGTCCGCGACCACCACGACCTTGTGGGTCTTGCCCAGGCCACGCGGGAGAACCACGGCGCCGCGGACAATCTGGTCGCTCTGCTTCGGGTCGATGCCCAGCGTGAACGCCAGCTCGACCGTCTCGTCAAACTTCGCCTTCGGCATCGCCTGGAGCACCTGCACCGCTTCCGCGTAGGGGTACTTCCGGGTCGCGTCCAGCCCCGCCAGACGGGACTTGTAAAGTTTACTTCTTCGCTTCATCGACGACCTCAATCCCCATGCTACGCGCGGTCCCGGCGATGATCTTCACCGCAGCCGCGACAGTCCGTGAGTTCAAATCCGCCTTCTTGGTCTCCGCGATCTTCTCCAGGTCGGCCATCGTGACCTTGCCGACTTTCTCGGCACCCGGGGTCTTCGCGCCAGAGGCGATGCCGGCCGCCTTCTTCAACAGAACCGCGGCAGGCGGGGATTTGGTGATGAAGGTGAACGAGCGGTCCTGGTAGACCGTGATCACCACCGGGATGACGAGTCCCGACTGCGCCTGCGTGGCCGCATTGAAGGCCTTGCAGAACTGCATGATGTTCACGCCAGCCTGGCCCAGCGCCGGTCCCACGGGGGGGGCCGGGTTGGCAGCGCCGGCGGGTATCTGCAGCCGCACTACACCCGTGACTTTCTTTGCCATAGTGTTGCACCTTTGTTTCGCGCCCGCTGGTAAGAACTGGCAGGTGTTCTCCCAGCAGACGCTGCTCCTGTGTCCATCCACTCCGAGGATCCCCTCGGAATGCCTGCCATGAAAAAGGCGAGTGCATACTATAACGCCATAAACGAGTTTTGCAAATCAACCCGAAAAATAAAACGCCGCCGCGCCATTCCCCGCCCCGCCCGACATTCCGCCATTACATTAAGTTGTCACATCCCCCGAAATCCCGCCAGCGGGCTCAAGGTCATTCACCGGCCCAAAATGGGCCGGCACAGCACGCCGGGTCCTGGGTCCTGGGTCCTGGGTCCTGGGTCCTGGGTCCTGGGTCCTGTGTCCTGGGTCCTGGGTCCTGGGTCCTTGGTCCTCGGTCCTGGGTCCTGCCACCTGGCGCCGGGCACCC
>JAEEXV010000331.1 GCA_016287975.1 Lentisphaeria bacterium
ACGGGCTGGGAGTTGACCTTGGTGCCGTTGGTGGAGCCGTTGTCCTGGAGGGCGTAGCTGTCGCCGTCGACTTTGACGAGGAAGCAGTGGTGTCCGCTGATGGTGGGGTCGGAGACGCAGACATCGCAGTCGTCGGCGCGTCCGATGGTATATTTGTCGAGGGTGAGGGAGAAGGATGCTCCGCGCATCTGCTCGGAGAGGATGAAAAGTTTTGGAGTGCCCATGGATAGATGCGTTGGATGTATGTTTCTAGGTGGAACGGGAGTTTGGACGATGGGAAAGGAAAGGGTGGCGGACGGCGTCTGCTTCAGTGGATCCCGCGATATGCTATAGCGTAATGCCAGATTTGAATTTCGCCAAGCAAACGGGAAGATTTTTTCGGCTGTGGAGGAAAAAAGGGGGCGTGGCGGTCACGGGAATCGGCGCTGGAGTTCGTTTTCGAGTTCCTGCGCCTGGGTGTCGCGGTGCTGTTCGCGGCAGATCTTGGCGGCGAGGGCGAGGGCCTGTCGGATGTACTTCGGGGTCTTGCCGTTGATGAAGACGAGGGTGGTCATCTTGAAGGCGCCGTCGAGGTCGTGGTCGCGCTCGTAGAGGATGCGCGCCTTGACCCATTGCGCGCGTTCGATGGTGGCGGGGAAAGTGGCCTCGGCGGCATGGGTGAGGGCGCGGTCGGTCTGGAAGAGCGCGGCGTCGAAGTCGCCGACGGCCGCAGAGAGTTCGGCGGCGAGGGCGTCGGCGTCGGGCATGGGCGGCGCGGAGCGCCGCTGGCGGGCCTCGTCGAGGAGGCGGAGTTGTTCGCGGGCCTCCTTGAGGTGGTTTTCGGCGATGCAGGCGGCCAGATGGAGGCGGGCGTCGTCGCGCTGGGCGTCGGGGATTTCCGCAGGGGCCTCCGCGAGGCGCCGCCAGGCGGCCGCGGCGGTGCCGTAGTCGTTGTGCTGTTCGGCGATGGCACCGAGGAGCTGGAGGATCTGCGGGTGGACGGGGGTGTCCTGGGCGAGGAGCCTGGGCGCGAGCTGGAGGGCGTCGTCGTTTTTGCGCAGATAGAGCAGCAGCTGGACGGTGACGGGGAGGGCGGTCTTGAGGAGGTCGGGCGGGGTTTCGGGGAATCGGATGAGCTGCTGGAGGGTGTCGGCGGCCTTTTCGTAGTCTTTGCGCCCCATCTGGAGGGCGGCGAGGATGTTGAGCCAGTTGGCGTGTTCGGCGTGTGCGGTCACGTCGGCGAGCTGTCTGGCGCGCAGCATGGCCCCGCTGTGGTCTTTCTGGGAGATGGCGTAGCTGTAGAGGCAGGCGAGCGCCTTGGCCTTGAGGTCATGGTTGGAGGCGGCCTCGGCGGCGACCTGCTCGGCGTATTGGCGCGCGTGCGGCCAGTCTGGGATCTGCGCTTCGCAGGTGGAGGCCTGGAGCAGCCGCAGCGCGCGCTGGTCGGGGGTGGCGGTGGCCGCGATGCGCGCGAGGACTTCGGCGGCGGCGTGCCACTGTTTCTGCTGCTGGAGGAGCGCGGCGAGGTGGAGGCCCGTGGCCTGGTATGCCTCGGGGGTCTCCGCGAGCAGTTCGAGGGCCTGTCGATAATAGCCGATGGCCCTGGGGAGGTCCTTGAGGCGTTCGGCGGCGGCGGCGAGGGCGAGGAGTATCTGCGGGCGGTCGACGGCGTTGGGGTATTCGGCCAGGTATGCCTCGCCCGCGCGGAGGGCCTCCTGGTCCTGTCCCGCGGTGATGCGGCAGGAGAAGAGTTGCCGCATGGCGGTCTGGCGGAGATTCGGGGGGAGTTCCTTGGAGCCGACGAGGCGGGCGAGGAAGGGGATGGCATTGGCTTCGCGCTTGAGTTCGATGCAGGCCTGGGCGCATTGCCAGTCGAGGGTGAGGTCGCCCTGGGCTTCCTTGGGGAATCTGGCGCGGTATTCCTCGGCGGCCTGGAGGAAGACCTCGTATTCCTTGAGCTGGTATTTGCAGAGGAGGAAGATTCTGCGGATTTGCGGGACGGCGGGCGAGGAGGGGAATTCGGCGGTTAGCTTGCCGCTGAAGTTGACGGCGAGGGCGTATTCGCGCAGGTCGTTGTAGGCGATGAGGGCGGCGCGGGTGAGGATTTCCTCGCGGAGGGCGGGGGGGAGCGAATCCAGGGCGAGCAGGGTGAGGAAGATGCGGATGGCCTCGCGGTGTTTCCCCGAGGACTGCAGGTCGAGGGCCTTGAAGACGCGGGCGTGGAGGCGCGGGAGGCGGTCGGTGCGGGGCGGCAGTTTGGCCAGGGCCTCGATGTGCGGGCGCGCCTCGGCGGCGCGGCCCAGCTGGAACAGGCAGCGCGCGAGATTGTACTCGGCCTCTTCGCGGATGGCCTCGTCGCGGGACTTCAGCAACGGCTCGAAATAGACGGCGGCGCCCTGGAAGTCCTGCTGCTCGAAGAGGGTGTTGGCGAGGAACTGGCGATAGGTCTCGCATTGCGGGGCCTTCGGATAGCGCCCGAGGAACTCGCGGATGGCGGCGATGCTCTCGGGGATTTTCTTGCGGACCTGGAGGCAGTGGATGCGGATGATGTCGACATCCATCGCGTGGCGATGCCCGGGGTAGTTTTGGCGGAAGATCTCGGTCTGCTCCAGGGCGAGGCCGTGGTACCCGCGCCCGTAGAGCCCGTGGATGTAGGCGAACAGGTCCTCGGGGTTCTGGATGCCCTCGCCGCCTGCGGGCGCGGACGGCGTGGCGGCGGC
>JAEEXV010000332.1 GCA_016287975.1 Lentisphaeria bacterium
CTATGAAAACGGCCTCGAGACCTGGGTCAACCGCGCCGCCGAGGGCAACTGGGCCATCACCGTCGATGGCAAGACCTACATCCTGCCCCCCTCCGGACATTTCGCCCGACGCCCCGGGCATCTCCTGCAGTACTCCATCCTCGTCGACGGGCGCCGCGTCGACTACTCCAAGGGGCGCATCTTCACCTACATGAACGGCGGCGGCAAGCCCTTCGCCTTCCCCGAACTCACCGCCGCCGGCCCCTGCCTCCTGCGCCGGCGCGGCGACGCCACCCTCCTCACCCCCGTGCCCTTCCAGCAACCTGAGACCGTGAAGGCCACCGGCTTCTCCGCCGCCATCCCCTGCGGCCCCGATGAAAAGCCCATCGCCGCACCCATCGCCCTCTCCGGCACCCTCCCCCTCGACGGCAAGGCATTCCACTACCTGCTGAAATAGGAGGGCTGCTCACCGGCGCCGCAAGCGGCGCCGCACGGGGGCTGCCCCCGCGTGCCGCCCCTGGGGGGTGCGGGGGGCGAAGCGAAGCGGAGCCCCCCGTCGTTTGCGTGCGTGGCAGAAGGCACCAGCCTTCAACACAACCCAGCCCCGCAACGCTCGCCCGCATGTGCGCCGCCCGTTGTGTGCGCGCGTTCGCGCGCCACCAGCGCCATCCCCCCGATCTGTTCTGTGCCGGGCCATCTTGGCCCGGCCGCCCCCCCCCCCCAACACATCCCCCCCTCTGCAAACCCGTATCACCCTGCTCTGCGCGCTGCTGTCCGCGGCGCTCTTCGCCGCCCCCAAGCCCGAATGGCAAATCCGCCCCTGGGAGATTTTGCAGGGGCTGAAGCCCCGCGGCGTCCAGCTCTGGCGCCTGGACACGGACGGCATCGCCGGCTGGAAGGTCTCCGGCTGCGGCGCGACGCTCGACACCACCGACCTCACCAAACTCTGGGGCGAGAAGGTCGCCCGCGTCACCTACACCAAGACTGGCCCCTCCCTCACCGTCACCCCCGCACAGCCCATCGCCATCCCCGCCGACGCCGACGGCATCGAACTCTGGCTCTTCGGCCCCGCCAACAAGGGCCAGGGCAGCAAGCCCCAGGTCACCATGCTCTTCGTCGACGCCGCCGGCAAGCAGCGCCGCGTCAACCCCGTCGGCAACGGCAGCCGCTGGGCCAAAAACCGCTGGTGGGGCACCACCGCCTGCATCCTCCCCAAGGACATGAAGCGCCCGCTGAAACTCGTCAGTTTCGGCTACCTGCGCCCCGTCACCACCGATCCCTCCGACTTCTTCTGCTTCGACCAGCTGAACGCCTTTAAACTCACGCCGGTCGCCATCCCCGACACCCGCAAGATGGACCTCGGCTTCCCCACCACCCCCGACACCATCCTCCCCGCCTCCATGGCCCCAGGCGCCAAAAACGCCGTCGCCCGTGACGGCAAGGCCTGGCTCTTCACCTACAAGGGCAAGGACGCCAAGGTCACCTACCGCTACGCCCCGAAGGACGGCTCCCTCGGCGACATCACCGCCACCATCAACGGCGGCAAGCCCTTCCAGCCCGCCAGGGACGGCGGCCCCCGCGCCAAGGTCGCGGGCGTCGAATTCCTCCCTGGCGAAACCGCCATCGCCCCCATCCTCCACTCCTGCAGACTCGTCGACGGCAAACTCGTCGCCGACTGGAACTGGACCAAGAACGGCCAGTCCCTCGACTTCACCTACCGCCTCTCCATCAAGGGCAAGTCCCTCGTCGTCGAGGCCGATTCCGCCCAGCTCGTCATCACCGCCTTCGACCCCGGCGTCGCCTCTGGCGTCCGCAAGCCGCAGCTCTTCGGCTGCACCTACCTCCACAACCGCTGGGACTACCCGCGCTTCCTCGCCACCCCCGACTTCATCCTCTCCGTCTTCTGCGACTGGTACACCACCCACGCCGCCGAATGCATCGAGGGCGTCGGCCGCTGCGGCCTGCCCGGCGCCGCCGTCCTCGGCCCCGACAGCGCCCGCCTCATGGGCGGCAACGCCTACGTCCCCAAGACCGACGGCAAGCTCAACCCCCTGCACGAGCGCTTCATCATCACTGTCTCCACCGACCTCAAGGACACCCTCCCCTCCATCCCCAATCCCCGCGCGAAGTTCTATGACGAGATGAGCCGCCTCGTCTGCTTCACGCGCATGTACTCCCTCCAGGGGCAGCCCGCCCACTGCGACCAGGAACTCGCCTTCTGGACCCTGATGAAGCAATACGGCATGACCGACGTCTTCCTGCGCTACCACGCCGGACAATACCGCACCCCCCTTGAAAACAACCGAACCACCCTCTCCCTCGATGGCTCCAGGTCCAACGGCGGCGACGCCATCATGGTCAAACTCGTCTCCGGGCTGCGCCAGATCTACCCCCGCGTCGGCTTCTACCAGGACAACCGCATCATCCACCCCAACGACCCCCTCTTCGACTACTCCCTCGTCAGCATCCGCAACGGGCAGTTCCTCGAAGGCTGGGACGGCTGCTACCGCCCCAAGCCCGCCACAATGCTCAAACTCTACCAGGACTTCCTCCCTGAGTTCCTCGCCAAGTACCCCTACAACGCCGAATACCTCGACGAACTCACCAACGCGCCCCCGTGGGGCGACGTCGACTATGACGCCAATGTCCCCGGCGCCGCCACCTACTCCCAGGTGCTGCGCGACTTCGGCGCCGTCGCCCTCCTCTCCCGCGAACTCGTGAACGGCCCCATCTGGAGCGAGGGCTGCGCCGCCTACTTCTGGGCCGGCCTCCTCGACACCGACTACGCCGTCTCCAACGACACCAAGGCAGGCCTCCCCCTCATCGTCGACTTCAAGTTGCGCAAGATTCTGCCCCTCGAGACCTACAACGGCGCCGACTGGCCCGTCGACGCCGGCTGGGACGCCGACCGCCTCGTCGCCACCGAGATCGCCGAGGGCAACATCGGCCACCTCATCTTCGGCAACTACTGCCAGGGCCTCACCACCCGGCAGGACAAGTCCAAACTCGACCTCTTCCTCAAGAGCTACTTCATGATCCGCCAGATCCAGGAGCAGTTCTGCGCCTCCCCCGTCGTGGAGATCAAGTACTTCGTCGACGGCAAGCTGATGACCGGCTCCGAGATGCTCATGGCCGGCAAGACCTCCCAGAACCGCATCTACGCCCGCTACCAGAACGGCCTCGAGACCTGGGTCAACCGCGCCGCCGAGGGCAACTGGACCATCGAGGTCGACGGCGAGGAGTTCGTCCTCCCGCCCTCCGGACACTACGCCCAGCGCCCAGACGAACTCCTGCAGTACTCCATCCTCGTCGACGGACGCCGCGTCGACTACTCCTCCGGCAGCCAGTACACCTACGTCAACGGCGGCGGTGTCCCCTTCGAGTTCCCCGAAATCACCGCCGCGGGCCCCTACCTCCTGCGCAAGCGCGGCGACGCCACCCTTCTCACTCCCGC
>JAEEXV010000333.1 GCA_016287975.1 Lentisphaeria bacterium
CGATGTCACGCTGGCGACGGCGGCGGTGCCCGCCGGCGCGCGCCGCCTGCACGCAGCCAACGGCAGCTACTATGACCCCTGCGCCGAGCGCGACATCCTCGACTACCACGACTACCAGCACTGGGCAATCAGCCGCTGCATCCGCGAACTGGCGCACGTCATCAAGGAGGAGACGGAGGGCCGCAGCCTTGCGGGCGCCTTCTTCGGCTACACCATCTTCCTGCACGACGCGGAGTTCGGGCAGTCCACCGGGCACTTCGACGTCCGCAGCGTGCTGGACTGCCCGGATGTGGACTACCTGGTCGCGCCGGTCGCCTATTCAGGTCGGCGTCCGGCCACGACCACCAACACGATGAGCACGGCCTACAGCTGCAATGTCAACGGCAAGCTCTTCTTCAACCACGCGGACTTCCGCACGCACCGCGCGCCGAAGACCGACCACTACTATGTGGACACGCGCGAGGAGGCCGAGCAGGTGCTCTGGCGCGAACTCGCGCGCAACCTCTCCGAGGGCAACGCCATCCAGTTCTACGACTTCTCCCGCGGCTGGACCTTCGGCGACAAGGAACTCTGCCGCATCGTCCGGCAGTGCCAGGAACTGCTGGGCAAATACCGCCTCCAGGCCTTTGACTTCCCCGCGCGCGACTATCTGCTCGTCGTGGTGGACGAGCGGCTGATGGGGCGCTTCCAGACCGACCGACCGCCCCTCGGCAACGAACTCGTCTACTTCCAACTCATGAACCTGACGATGGCGGGAATCCCCTGGCGCTGCGTCCTCCTCTCCGACCTCATGCGCCACGAGGAACTCCAGCGCTACGGCGCGTTCATGTTCCTGAACCTCTTCCGAATGGACGAAGAGACCGTCGCCTTCCTGAAGCGGAAGGTGCTGACCCAGGGGCGGCTGTCCATCTTCATGGGGCCGGCGGGGCTGCTCTCCCCGCAGGGCCTCACGACGCGCCGCATCGAGGCGCTCCTCGGGCAGCCGTTCCGCCTTGAAACCAAGGGGCTCTTCCTGCGCTGCGAGGCCACGGGCGCCTGGCCCGCCATCCAGGGCGTGGGATGGGGCGTCACCGACAAACTGCTCCGCCCGCATGTGCTCCTGCCCGAACGGACCGCCCCCGACGAACCCATCGCCAGACTGCTGGACGGGACCCCCGCGGCGCTCTACCGCGAGCGCACGGACTGCAAGGTCTTCTGGAGCGCCGTGCCCGGCCTCAAGCCGCCCGTCCTGCGCGAACTCGCGCGCCGCGGCGGCATCCCCGTCCTCGCCGACACCAACGACGGCATCTACGCGGGCTGCGGCTTCATCGGCATCCACGCACACTCCGACGGCGAGAAGCGCCTGCGCTTCCCACGTCCCTGCGCCCCGCGCGAAATCCTCGGCGGACGCGACTGGCCCGCAGGCACCACCGAAGTCACCCTCCGCATGAAACGCGGCGAGACGCGGATCTTCCTGGCGCGGGAGCCGTAGATGCACCGGAACTCCCCCGCCTGCTAAATGCCTTCCCTTTTACGCCATTCCCGTAGAAGCAGAAGCAATTCATCCCAATATTCCAGGTTGCGTTTCGCGCTTTCATAATCATCGTTGGCCTTCTCCAGCGCCTGCTCGCTTTTTTTCAGTCTGGTCTTCGCCATGCCAATGTGTTCTTCCAGCATGGCCTGTGCCTTGTCCACTCCGTATTGTTTAATGAACGCACCATGTTGCTCAAGGATCCGTTGGAAATTTACCTCTGCCCCATGGTAGTACCTGAAATCACTTATCATATCACAGACCATAGCCTCTTTCGTATAGAAGCATCCGCTGCTGCTGATGGTCAATGCGATAAGTGCCACGGATAACAACGTTTTCTTCATTTCAAACCTCCTTGTGATTTGTTCGCAATGAGATGGGCAGGGCCTCCAGTGTGGCGGCGAAAACGGAGAAGGCGGCGAACAGAAGCGGGATAATGGCGTGGATGAGGGGGGCTGAAAAAGATGACGAGTCGTCGGAAGCGCCGGTTTCGGCGCGGTGTCTAGCAGAACTGCTTGAGCATTTCGGTCATGCGGTCGGCTCTGGTGGAAATGATTTTTTCGGCATGGTCGAGGTAGTTTGTCACCCCCTCAAGATAGACTTTTCTGGAAGGCTGCGGCTTTTCCCAATGGAAACGCACTCTGCCATTGGCGTCCGAGAAGATGTTTTTGGCATGGCCGTCTTCATCGAGGAAGTCATCCAATAGCAGGTTTTTTGCCAGGCGGGTGAATCCATCCGGGGATGTGTATTGTCCAAAGGCATGTTCATTCCGCTCGTGGACGAGGCGGAAAAGGACGTTATCCGCATTCGCGCGATTGCGCAGGCATGGTTCCAGTGCCAGCAAAAACAGGTCAAAGTAATCATGCCAGTGGTTGGTTCCGCGATACGTATTCAAAGTCTGGGAGCGCATGTTGCATTGGACTGCGGCATTGGGCAGAACCACAAAGTTGCCAAGCGTATGGGCCATTTTGTGAAAACGGCGGATTCGGTCATACAATGCCTTCTCAATGGGGGCAAAGCGGTCGATACCGTAATAACAGCCTGGTTTTTCTGGATTCGCCCGCCCGAAAATGGTGTGGAACGTGTGAATGGTGTCGCCCCGATAGGGCTTTCCAGTATCAATTTCCCGCCAGTCCGTCATATCTGGAAACGCGCGGCTGAAAAGCAGCACATACACCGCCCGCATGATGAAAGTGTTGTCGCAGTCAAAGTGCCTGGGATTCTCGCAGCCGAAGCGCTTGTCGTCTTTCAGTTCCTCCAGGTCAAAGTCCTTGAACTGCCGCAAATCACCGCCTAATTTTAACGTCACAAAATCCCGTAGCAAGGAGGAGGCGTCTGCGATGGCCGCCTGCGTGTTTTTAATGCTTGAGTCGACTTTTTCCATTTTCCCTGGCGCCTTTTCCTGTTTACGGTGGAGTATTCACAAAACAACGATAATATAACGAGTATCTGGGAGACGTCAAATCCTTGGTCTGATGGTCTCCGCAAGTCTCAAGTCCCGCGTTGTCTTTCACGGTTTTCAGAATGAGATTCCTTAGTATGAGCGGGGAATGGGACAAAATTGTAAAAAGCGCGGAGTGACGAAGTACAATTTTGTTGAAACAGGGGACTTTAGACCCCAGACCCCAGACCCATCGGAGACCCCAGACTTCAGACCCCAGACCCATCGGGGACCCCAGACCCCAGACCCATCGGGGACCCCAGACTTCAGACCCCAGACCCATCGGGGACCCCAGACCCCAGACCCATCGGGGAGCCCAGACCAAAGACCATAGACCCAAGCGTTCTGTGCCGGCCCATTCTTGGGCCGGTAAATGACCCAGACCCATCGGGGACCCCAGACTTCAGACCCCAGGTCTTTGGCACGTGTTATGCTAATAAAGAATATAGACCCGTGGGAGGAATATCGTTCGATGTCAGATCCAGTCAAGCATGAATGTGGGGTGTCGCTGATACGCCTGCGCCGTCCGCTGCCGTATTATGTGGAGCGTTACGGGACGGGCTACTATGGCTATGAGAAGCTGTCGCTGCTGCTGGAGAAGCAGCACAACCGCGGTCAGGACGGGGCGGGGGTGGCGTGCGTCGGGCTGGAGGTGCCTCCTGGGCAGCCGTTCTACCAGTTGGAGAAGTCGTGCGCGGAACTGCCGCTGGCGGAGCTGCTGACGCGGATCGGGGAGGAGATGTCGCAGTCGGGGGCGCCGTCGGCGTCGTCGGGGGCGCTGAGCCATCCGTTCTACGGGGAACTTTATCTGGGGCATCTGCGCTACGGGACGTACGGGGGGCGGACGCTGGCGGCGTGCCAGCCGCTGGCCAGCGACAGCAGCTGGCGGAACCGCACCCTGCTGCTGGCGGGGAACTTCAATCTGACGAACACGGGGGAACTCTTCGACGGACTGGTGCGCCAGGGGCACCACCCGCGCAGCCGCCAGGATTCGGAGATGCTCCTGATGGAGCTGGTCCACTATCTGGAGAAGAGCGGGCATGACTGCAGCGGCTACACCCACGATGAACTCAAGGCGCTCTTCCGCGATGCGGCGAGCTGCTGGGACGGCGGGTTCGCCATCTGCGGCGTCTTCGGCAACGGAGACGCCTTCGCCTTCCGCGACGCGCACGGCATCCGCCCGATGTTCTACCATGTCGACGACGAGGTGGTCGTGGTCGCCTCGGAGCGCGTGGCGATCCAGACCACCTTCGACCTGGCCCCGACCGAGGTGCCCGAACTGCCGCCAGGCCATCTGCTGACCGTGCTGGCCTCAGGCGACTGCCAGGTGCAGCGCTATCTGCCAGAAGCGCCCGTCCGCCGCTGCGTCTTCGAGCGGATCTACTTCAGCCGCGGCAACGACGCCGACATCCAGCGGGAGCGGCGCGCGCTGGGGGCCGCGCTCGTGCCGAGGGTACTGGAGGCGATCGACGGCGACGTGCACAACACCGTCTTCAGCTACATCCCCAACACCGCCCTCATCAGCTACCACGGGATGCTGACGCGTCTCGTCGAACTCTGCGGGGCCACGGGGCTGCGCTTCGCCCAGATCGCCGTCAAGGACGCCAAGTTCCGCACCTTCATCGCGGACGCGCACAAGCGCAAGGAACTCTTCCCGCACGTCTACGACGTCACCTACGGGATCGTCCGCCCTGGCATCGACAACCTCGTGATCATCGACGATTCGATTGTGCGCGGCAATACCATGCGCAACGCCATCCTGCCGATTCTGGATCGTCTGCGCCCGAAGCGCATCGTGGTATGCAGTTCGGCGCCGCCGATCTGCTATCCTGACTGCTACGGCATCGACATGGCCTCGTTCGGCGACCTGGTCGCCTTCGAGGCGCTGGTCTCGCTGCTGAAGGCCCACGACAAACTGGAGCTCTTCCGCCTGGCGGTCGAACTGGCCCGCGAGGATCTGCGCGGCCCCGATGCGGTCATGCAGAACCGCGCGCTGCCGCTCTACCAGTGCTTCGGGCACCACGAACTCGAGGAGGAGGTCGCGCGCCACCTGAAGCCCGCAGGCCTCCAGGCGGAACTGAAGGTGGTCTACCAGACCCGCGAAAGCCTCCGCCACTGCTGCCCCGACCACACCGGGGACTGGTACTTCACTGGCGACTATCCCACCCCTGGCGGCAACCGCGTCGTCAACCGCGCCCTCGTCAACTACGTCGAAAACATCAACACCCGCGCCTATTGATCCCCGATGCGGGGATTTGGCGCCGTCGTGGAAACGGCGCGGGCAAGGCTATTTTTTCCTGGGGGGCGGCGGGGGCGGGGGGGCGTTGAGATAGAACTGGAGGCGCTGCTGGACGATGGTCTCGCGCTTGTCCTGGATGTCCTTGAGGCGCTTCTGGAGGGCCTCGATGCGCTTCTGGCTGTGCTCGACGAGCAGTTCGTAGGAGGCGTTGACGAGGGCGGTCAACTGCTCCTGGAGTTCCTTGGCGTTGGCGGGGGGCGGGTCGGCGCGGAGCTGGCGGACGAGTTCCCAGCACTTGCGCTCGATTTCGCGGGTGCGCTCCATGAAGTCGCGGTCGGGATTGGGGAAGAGGCGGGCGACCTCGGCCATGAAGGCCTCGCGGTTTTCGGCGCGGAGGCGCTGGAGGCGATTGTATTCGGCGGGATTTTCCTCGCGGAGGCGCTGGAAATAGTGCCACTGGTTGGGCGGAAGCGTGCCATTCCGCGGGGGGCGGCGGTGGCCGCCGCGGGGGCCGCCGTGGCGCTGTCCGTCATGGGGCTTGGGCGGCTTGCGGGGCGTGGCGGAGGTGGCGGGAACCGCCGCAGGCGCGGTGGTGTTGGCGGCGGGCTTGGGGGCGTCCTCGGCGGGGATGGCCTGCGCGAGCAGGAAGGAAAGGGCGAAGATGGTCAGGAAGGCGTGTCTCATGGGGTTACATTCCGCAGGCGAGGACATCAAGTTCAAGCTGGATTTTGTTGCATTCGGAGTTGACGATCTGCACGTTGGCGTCGAAGTCGAGGGAACGGGCGATCTGCGCGTCGGCGGTCTCCCGTGCGGCGGCGGGGCGCGGGGCGGGGGCGTGGACGGCGGAGGAGGAGGCGACATGCGGCGCGGTCCGCTCGTCCGCGCGGAAGAGGGAGGCGCGCCAGATGGTTGCGGTCAAGAGGACGACTGCGGCGGCCGCGGCGGCGGGCCAGAGGAGGCGGCGCAGGAAGTGCGAACGGCGCAGCTGCGCCTTGCAGGCGGTGCGCACGCGCAGATCCAGGGCGAAGGATGGCCTCGGGGCGAGCAGCGCGGCGGTCTCGCGGCATTCGCGGCACTGGGCGAGATGAGCCTCCTCGTCGCGGTCGAGGGGGAGGTTCTCGAAGAGCTTGTGCTGGATTTCCTGGCAGTTCATGATGGGTGTCCTCATAGGTAGTCGGCGAGCATGCGCCGAAGATTGAGCACGGCGTAGTGCATGCGCCCTAAAGCGGTGTTGAGGCTGATGCCGAGGCGCGCGGCGATCTCCTTGAAGGGGATGCCGTCGTTGCGGAGGCGGATGACCTCCTGCTGGTCGGAGGAAAGTTGCCTGATGGCGCCCTGGAGGGCGGTCTCAAGTTGCTGCCGACGGATCTCCTGGGCGGGGTCTGGAAGGTCGGCGGCGATGGTCTCGGGAATCTCCTCGGTGGGGCGGTTGTCGCTGGCGCGGAAGTAGTCCATGACCAGGTTGTGGGCGATGCGGCAGAGCCAGGCGAGAAAGCGCTGCTGGTCGGAGTAGCGCGCGAAATTGCGGGTGGCCTTGATCCAGGTCTGCTGGAAGAGGTCGTCGACCTGGTCGCGGGCGTGGGGCAGCAAACGATGCAGGTAGGAGTAGAGTTGCAGGCGGTAGCGGTTGTAGAGTATGTCGAAGGCCCCGTCGCGCCCCTGTAGGCAGAGTGCAATGAGTTGCGGATCGGTTAGATTGGCGAGAGGGGCCTGTTCCATGTGCGCGTCACCATGATAAACGGTGGCGGAGGGGGGGTTATTTTGTGGAAGCAACCAAAGAGAAGCGAGAGACTGCGGGCCGAGAACGGCCCGCCACAGAACGGGGAGGGCCTGGAAAATCTGGAAAGCCATCCAGCGGGCAAGCCCGCCGGCACACGCTGGGGAAATGCGGGGCCTGGAAAAGCCCGCGCTTTCGCGATCGTAGCCACGGCGTCCCGCCGTGGCGCCTCCGCCGAGCAAGCCAGTTCCCGCTTTCGGGAAGCGAGTTGCCTGGGGCTATTTGGTGAGCCAGCGGGTGGGGGTGATGGCGAGGCGGGGGTGGCGGGCGAGATACTGGTGGAGGGCGGTGCGGGTGGAGAGGCGGGTGTCTTTGCGGCGGGCGTCGGGCTGGCGGAGGATGGAGCGGAGGACTGGGAGGCGGCCGCTGCCTGCGGCGGTGAAGGAGTTGAGGGCGAGGCGGTAGCGCTTTCCAGGGACGGGGGGCGCGCGGTCGGGGCCGATGGCGGTGACGATGGCGGAGCCGTCGGGATTGAGGGTGGCGAAGGCGCCGTGGATGCCCGAGTAGGTGTAGTTGGCGCGGATGGACCACTGTTCGGCGATGATGGCGGCGAGTTCGTCGGCGGTGACTTCGCAGGTGACGAGGGTGTTTTCGTAGGGGATGAGGGCGAAGAGGTCGGCGCCCGTGATGGGGCGGTCGGGTGCCAGCGCGGCCTGCGAGAGGATGCCGTGGAGGGCGAGCGGGGCGTCGGCGGCCTCGGCGAGGGCGGCGGCGAGGAGTTCGCTCACCTGGCAGTTGATGCCAGGGCGTCCCGCGGGGGTGATGGCGTGCGCGGGCGGGGGCGCGACGACCTCGGCGGCGGCGAGGCGCGTCTGGGCTAGCCAGCCCGAGGCGGCCTCCGCCAGGGCGGGCGGGATGGTCTCGGCGGGGTGGACGAGGCGGGATTCGATGCGGTCGACGCAGTGCTTCTCCGTGTCGATGAAGAGGGTGACGCGGGCGAGGTATTCGGCGTGCGCGCCAGGCTGGACATACCAGGAGCGCTCGCCGATGCGCCGTCCAGGGAAGTTGCGGTGGGTGTGGCCGCCGAGGATGAGGTCGAGTTCGGGGTGGCGGTCGGCGAGGTCGGCGACCTCGTTGACGTGGCGGGGGTCCTGCTGCGGGATGGTCCAGCCCTGGTGGAGGGCGAGGACGATGGCGTCGGGCCTGGCGGCGCGGACTTCGGGGAGGATGCGCTTCAACTGGGGTTCGACGAGTTCGACGCGGAAGAGCTGGTCGAGGTCGGCGGCGAACCACTGGCGCAGATAGGAGGCGGTGGCGCCGATGACGGCGATGCGCGCGCCGTCGATCTCGAAGATTTTCCAGGCGGGATAGGGGGGCGTGCCTGGCCTCTTGGGATGGAGGTTGCCGCAGATGATCCACGGGCGCATGGTCTCGGCGAGTTCGGCGAAGCGGGCGGAGCCGAAGTCGAACTCGTGGTTGCCTGGGATCCAGGCGTCGCAGCGGATGGCGCGGAGCATCTGGAGGGGGGCCTCGCCGCGGGATATGGTGGCGGCGAGGGAGCCCTGGATGGTGTCGCCAGTGTCGATGTGCAGGCAGCGGCTCTCGCCGAATTCGCGGCGCAGTTCCCAGATGCGCGCGCCGATGCGCTGCATGGAGGCGGGCGCGGCGGCATCCAGTTCGCCATGCAGGTCGGTGGTGTGCAAAATCTGCACGGCGACCTCCCGCGCCGCCAGCAGCGCGGCGACGAGCCAGAGCAGCAGGATGGCGCGGAGGGCTTGGGGCATGGCGGAAAAGGAGCGGATACCCAGGTCAAGCATGGCCTGGCACGGGCCACGCGGCCGCCGATTTTACTGGGCGGGCTGTGCGGTGGGCAGGAGCTGGATGCCGAGTTCCTGGAGCTGGTCGGGGGCGACGTCGCTGGGTGCGTCCATCATGAGGCACTGCGCCTTGGCGGTCTTGGGGAAGGCGATGGTGTCGCGGATGGACTTCATGCCCGTGAGGAGCATGACGAGGCGGTCGAGGCCGATGGCGAGGCCGCCGTGGGGCGGGGCGCCGTAGGAGAATGCGGCGAGGAGGTGCCCGAAGCGGTTCTGGGCGGATTCGTCGGAGATCCCGAGGGTCTTGAACATGAGCTGCTGGAGGGCGGGCTCGTGGATACGGATGGAGCCGCCGCCGAGTTCGACGCCGTTGAGGACGACGTCGTAGGCGCGGGCGCGGACCTTCCCAGGGGCGCTCTCCAGGAGCGGGAGATCCTCGTCCATGGGGCGGGTGAAGGGATGGTGCTCGGCGACCCAGCGCTGGGCGTTGAAGTCCCAGTCGAAGAGGGGGAACTCGACGACCCACAGGTAGTTGAACTTGTCTTCGGGGATGAGGTTGTGCTCGGCGGCGAGGTCGAGGCGGACACGCCCCAGCGCGAAGCAGGCGGTGCGGAAGGAGATGTCGGAGACGAGGAAGAGGATGTCGCCAGGGGCGGCGTCGAGTTCGGCCTTGAGGGCGGCGGTCTCGGCGGGGGTCAGGAACTTGGCGGCGGGGCCTGCGAGGGCGCCGTCGTCGCCGACTTTGAGGGAGACGAGACCCTTGGCGCCAAGGAGTTTCGCCTCCTCGGTGAGGTGGTCGATCCCCTTGCGGCTGATGGCGGCGGCGAGGCCCTTGCCGTTGAGGGCGACGATGGTCCCCTTTTCGGCGACGGCGGCCTGGAAGGGCTTGAACTCGGAGGCCGCGAAGATCGCGGTGACGTCGTGCATTTCAAGGCCGAAGCGGGTGTCGGGCTTGTCGGAGCCGTAGCGGGTCATGGCCTCCTTCCAGGTGATGCGCGGGAAGGGGGCGGCCAGGTCGATGCCCTTGACATCCTTCATGACGGCCTTGAGCAGATCCTCGGTGACGCCCTGGATGTCCTCCTCGGAGGCGAAACTCATCTCGAAGTCGACCTGGGTGAACTCGGGCTGGCGGTCGGCGCGGAGGTCCTCGTCGCGGAAGCAGCGCGCGATCTGGAAGTAGCGCTCGACGCCGCCCACCATCAGCAGCTGCTTGTACTGCTGGGGGGACTGGGGCAGCGCGAAGAAGTTGCCCGGGCGGACGCGGGAGGGGACGAGATAGTCGCGCGCGCCCTCGGGGGTGGACTTGGTGAGGATCGGGGTCTCGACCTCGATGAAGCCGTTGTCGTCGAGGCTCTTGCGGATGCCCTGCGTGATTCGGTGGCGGAGTTTCAGGGTGTTGAGCAGGCCTGAACGGCGCATGTCGAGATAGCGGTATTTAAGCTTGAGGTCGTCGGAGGCGGCGGGATCCTCCAGGTTGTAGGGCATCGGAGCGGCCTGGTTGAGGATGGAAAGTTCCTCGACGGCGACCTCGATGGCGCCCGTGGCGCGCTTGGCGTTGACCATGCTTTCAGGACGGGGGCGGACGATGCCGCTTACCTGGATGACCCATTCCTCGCGGATGGGCTTGGCGGCCTCGGCGACGGCGGGGACGGCGGCGGGGTCGACGACCAGCTGGGTGATGCCTTCGCGGTCGCGCAGGTCGATGAAGAGCATGCCGCCCAGGTTGCGGGAGGAGTTGACCCAGCCGCAGAGGGTCACGCGCTGGTTGGCGTTCTGGAGGCCGAGTTCGTTGCAGGTGTGGGTGCGCTTGGAGTTCAGCATGGTTCGGAAATCCTGGGATGGAGTGGTTACCGCTGGAGCCATTCGGCGATGGCGTCGAGGGGGACGAGTTGCTGTTCGCCGCCGCTCATGTCCTTGCAGGCGGCGACGCCCTGGGCGAGTTCGTTGTCGCCCAGGATGAGGACGCGGGAGGCGCCCATCTTGTTGGCGGTGCGCATCTGCGCTTTCATCGAGCGGCCTGTGAAGTCGGCGTGCACGCGGCCGCCGACGCCGGCGGCGCGGAGCTTCCCCGCGAGGCGGAGGCCAGCGGGGATGGCGGCGTCGCCAATGGCGACGATGTAGGTGTCGGCGAGGGGCTGCGCGGCGGGGGCGATGCCAGTGCCCGCGCGCGCGAGCAGCAGGCGCTCGCAGCCTGCTGCGAAGCCGATGCCCTCGATGGGGGTGTTGGTGCCAGGGAGGGTGATCTGGTAGCGGCCGCCGCCCGCGATCGCGTCGTCGGTGCCGAGGGCGGGATGGGTGATCTCGAAGACGGTGTGGACGTAGTAGTCGAGGCCGCGGACGAGGCGCGGGTCGAGTTCGTAGGGGACGCCGAGGGCGTCGAGGCCTGCGCAGACGCTGGCGAAGAAGGCCTTGCTCTCGTCGCCGAGGAGATCGGTGATGCGCGGGGCGTTCTCGGCGAGGGCGTGGCACGCGGCGACCTTGCAGTCCAGCATGCGCCAGACATTGGTGTCGAAGCGGCGGCGGCAGTCTTCGCACATCTCCGCGAGATGGGGCTGGAAGTATGCGCGCAGAGCCTCGGCGACGGCGGGGCGGTCGGCGGGGAGGCCGCGGGAATTGATGCGGACGCGCGCGCCCTTGAGGCCGAGTTCGTCGAGGAAGTGCACGAGCATCGCGATGACCTCGGCGTCCATCCAGGGGGAGGAGCATCCGACGGCCTCGCATCCGACCTGGTGGAACTGGCGTCGGCGGCCCTGGGCTGGGCGCTCGCCGCGGAACATCGGGCCCATGTAGAAGACGCGGCACTCCTCGCCAGTGGCGAGGCCTCGGTTGGCGATGGCGCGCATGACGCCCGCGGTGCCCTCGGGGCGGAGGGTCAGGGAGCGCCCGCCGCGGTCCTGGAAGGTGTACATCTCCTTCTGGACGACGTCGGTTTCGTTGCCGAGGCCGCGCACGAAGACCTCGGTGCGCTCGAAGACGGGGACGCGCAGTTCGGTGTATCCGTAGCGCGCGAAGATGTCGCGGGCGGTGGCTTCGAGTTTCCGCCATTCGAGGACTTCGGGTTCCCAGAAGTCGGAGGTGCCGGGCAGCGGTTCAGTGGCGCTGGACATGGTGTGGATGCTCCCGTGAAAGTGAAAAAATACGCAGATGAAATGGCAAACGGCTTAATATATCTTTTCTCCCCAGTGCCGCAGAGGGGGAGACGGCGATTTTGGCGGCCGTCCCGCGCCCCATGGCCCGCGGTGCCATGGGACGCGTGGCCGACGCCGTTCAGTCCTTCACGACGATGGCGGCGATTTCGTTCCAGTCGTTGAGCGTGACCTTGACGGTCCAGGCGCCAGGCTTGCCCGTGACTGCGAAGTCATGCTGGACGGGGCGGCCGAAGGAATCGAACTTCGCGACGTCGGGCTTTTTCGCCCCCTTGACGGCATAGGTGCCGGAGACGCAGACAATGGTGCGTTCCTTGCCGACCATGACGCCCTCCCCGAGTTTGACGGGGGTGAAGGGCATGAACCAGTTGGTGATCTCGAAACTGCCCGCGTTCGGGCCCGTCAGGGGGATGTCGGTCGAGTAGTAGTACGGGATGTTTCCGTTGCGGAGCGCCAGGATCATGCCCTTGGTGATGTAGCGCGCGCGGGGGTTCCTCGGATCGTCGGCGGGGATTGACGTGTAGCGGCTGGGGCGCAGGTTGAGGATGATGGGGCTGGCGAGATGCCCGCTGGCGGTGTAGAGGGTCTCGGGGGGGATGCCGTCGAGGTAGGTCGCGGGGTCGACGGGGTCGTTTTCCATTTCGGCGAAACTCAGGCGTCCGCTGTTCTGCTCCTCGCGGGTGACGGGGTGGCCGTTGGTGAAGGCGATGCCGCCCTTGTCCACGATCTTCTTGATGATCTTCATGCGCCCCTCGGCGCCAGTGATCGCGAAGTTGTAGTACTTCGCGGTGATCTTTCCTGTCTTGTCGAGCACGACGCTGTATCCGTCCCACTTGCTGTAGTCGATGCCGTCCCTGACGGTCGGGTTGAACTGGTCGATGTAGAGTCCGTCCAGTCCGCCCTTGTCCATGATCAGTTCGATCTGCTCCATGAATTTCTGGTACCGGCGGTTGCCAGTCTCGACCTGGACCATGAGGTTGATGGTGTCGTAGTTGCTGTAGGTGTAGTAGTTGTCGATCATGACGCCCTTGCTGGCGTTCCAGAGCATGGAATCGCGGTAGGGGGTCGCCTCGACCAGTTTTTTGGAGACGTCAGGCGGGAGGTACTGGCCGTATCTCGTCTTGGGGTGCTTGCGGTCGCCGCGCGTCAGCGGGAGCCTGTCCTTCATGGGGAAGTCCTTCACGTCGAAGGGGACCAGGTTGGTCTCGACTTTGCCGAGCAGCTTGATGCCAGGGTATTCGGCGCGCGCGGCGGCGGCCTTTGTCCTGATGTCCTGAAGATACTGCTCGTCGGTGAGTTTCCATCCGCCGCCGTAGTAGTGCCAGTCGCCGAGGAAGGCGAACTTGAGTTTCAATCCTGGACGGCGGTTGAGCCCGAAGGTGAAGGGGCCTGGGATGGTGTTGTTGACGCCCCAGTCGTCGCGGACCTTGTTGATGAAGTCGAAATAGCCGATCTCCTTGCCAGAGAGCGGATAGATTGTCCAGTCGACGACCAGGGTCTTGCCCGCCTCGATGCCGACGCCCTGGGAGCCGAGGGTAACGACATTGCCGTCGATGCGCAGGTCGATCAGATTGCGGCTGATGGTGTCCTCGGCGATGATGCCGACGCCGTGGGTCTTCTTGTCGGAGAGGAAGATGGTGGGGTTGGCGGCGCCGCGCTTGTTGGAGAGGGGGTTGCCCGTCACGCCCGAGAGGCGCCAGGTCTCGGGCATGGCGCCGCTGTAGCAGGCGGTGTTCTTCCAGATCAGGCCGAGGTCGGCCTTGGAGACGTTTTGGATCTTGTCGATGATGCGGATGTAATGGCCGCAGGAGGTGATGGCGCGGTGGATGTCCAGGCCGGCGGTCTTGAAATGGACCGTGCCGTCCTTGCCGACCTGGGCGGAGATGCCTGGCTGGCCTTCGGCGCCCTCGACGCCGAAGCGGTTGAACTTCATGGCGGGGGTGCTTGGATAGCTGAACAGGGTCTCGAAGAAGATCCTGCCCTCGCCGACCTGGAGTTCCATGCCGCCGCTCCTGCTGACCTTCAGGGCGAAGCCGTTTCCCTTGACGACGGCCGCAGGGGAGGAGATCGGCTGGTGCGAGGCCATTTTGACCCCCGCGAGTTCATTGATCCGATCGGTCGGGACGTAGCCGATGACCGCCTCCTTGACATAGAGGGAGGTCGAGACGATGCGCTTGGGGAGGCCGTTGGCAAAGCGGATGCGGTTCGGCTTGTCGCCCTCCACGCGGTCGTCGGCGCCGATGATGAGTTTGTTGACGGCGTCGTCCACGACCAGGTAGTAGTCGTAGCCGAATTCACGGTCGGTGATGCGTCTGTCGACGTTCTCGTTGTCGGCGGGCCCGAAGATGGAGAGGAGGAAGCACCGCGAGGAGATCAGCCAATACGGGACTTCAGGCTCCTTGGGGTGCGACGTGTGCATGGCGTTTCCGCGCCCCAGCAGACGGGGGAGGTTGCGCGCCGTGACATTGCGCAGGCCCGTCCCGTTGATCTCGATGCCGCAATAGCGGTTCCAGCCGCCATTGGGCGCGCTCAGCATGCGCTGGTTCACCTTCAGGACGATGGTCATGCCCTTCTTCTGGGGGACGGCGGGGAACTCGAAGCTGTCCGACCAGGCAAGGGCCTCCCCGCACGGGATGGTGACATCCTTCACAATGGCGATCACGGGGGTGAAGGGGATGCGGCCCTTTTCCTGGACTCCGTTCTGGATGACTTCCGCCTTGCGGGGCTTGCGCCCGATCGCGCTGTCTGGAATGTACCCGAGGGTGGCCTCCTTGACGAACATCGGCAGGTCGACGATGTGCTTCGGCAGGATGTCCAGAATGCGCAGCTTGTTGGGCTCGGATGCGCTGACGAAATCCTCGACGACGAGGTAGAGGTCGTAGCCGAATTCGCGGTCGAGCGCGCGCGGATCCAGATTCTCGGAGTTGGTCGGCGCGAAGAACGATGGCATGGCGTCGTGGCCGCGGTATCTGCTCCAGTAGGGAAGGCTGGTCTCACGGGGATGGTTCATGCGCATGGCAGCGCCTCGGAACAGCAGGCGCGGGCTGCCGTCTGGCGTGCGCGGCCCCAGTTCCCTGCCGTTGATTTCGACGACGCAGGCGCCGCGGTTCCAGCCTGAATGGCGGTTCTGGGCGATGCGCTGGTTGAGTTTGAGCACCGCAGTCATGCCCTGCTTCTTCGGCATGGCGGGAAATTCCAGAGCGGCGGTCGCGCCGAATTTGCTTTCCGCAGGCTGGGGCTGGATGCGCATATCCTTTGCGACAGTGGCAAAGGGGGTGAAGGGAATGTCCGCCGCAAATGCCAGGCTTGCCAGCATCGCGAATGTCAATGCAAGGTTTTTCATGGTGGGAATTGCGCCTGCGAAAGTGCAGGCAGGTTTTTGGGTGTCGAGGGGTTCAGGAAATCCACTTTACTGTAGCACATGGCGCGCAGTTCGGACGACGGGGCAACGGATTTCAGGGCCATCTTTCAGGGACCCCAGACTTCAGACCCATCGGAGCCCCCAAACCCCGCTGGGGCTGCTACGGCGCGCTCCCCGAAAAGATGCGCGTCCTGCCTGTTTCAGAAAGCCCCCGTAGGGGGCGGAGGGATCATAGCCAGGGGTGGAGGGCGCGTCAGCGCCCGAAACCCCTGGGGGCGGGAAAAAACGACAGGAGCCCCGTAGGGGCGGCAGGGACTACAGGCGGGGGGGGGAGAGCGAGCGCCGAAGGCGCGAACAAAACCCCTGGGCGGGGGACAAACCGATGGAACCCGCGTATGGGCGGACACCCATTGCAGAGGCGGCCGCCGTCGCGGCGGGCGGAATGCGTGCTACGGGAGATGCCGAACGCGCTGTTCCCCAAGATGGTCGGTAAAACCGATATTTTTATGCCCGAAGTTGTTGCCACGGCGGCCCCGCCGTGGCGGTCCGCCGAGCTTGCGGCATCCAATCAGGCACGCCACAAGACGCAGCCAAGGCTCCGCAATCGCCTGCCGCCCATTCACCGAGCCGCCACGGCGGCCGCGCCGTGGCAACTATTTTCGGGGCACCATCCAGGCAAACGCCTACCCTCTTGGGGAACAGAGGTAATGTCGAAAAATGCCGCCGTACGGCCCTGGGACGGCTGTCGTTGTCGGGGGCGGAGGCTGCGGTCGGGCTTCCGCCCTCCCTCCGCCCCCGCCCCCGACAATGGCATCTCTTTCTGGGCGCCGATCTGTCTTCGGCGCCCTTCCAGGGGTTCCGCTCGCCGCTTCGCGGCTCGCCCCACCCCTGGCTATGCTCCAACGCCCCCCTACGGGGGGCTTCCTAAGCCAGGGATGCCACGCCATTTTCACGGCGGCCGCGCATTGCCAGATTTCACGAAGTCGCTCTGCTTCCCGAAATGGTGGTTTTACCGACCATATCGGGGAACATGGCGAACCTGAAAAGGACCACTGCCACCTATCAGATCCCCGCGTTCCGTGGGGGCTCATTTTTGGCAGGGAAATGACCCCAGACTTCAGACCCCAGACCCGACTTCGGGGACCCCAGCGTTCCGTGCCGGCCCATTTTTTGGCCAGGGAAGATGAATATTTGCACAATGTGTGCACAATGTGTTGATTTTTCTTGAATGTGTGTTAGATTATATCCAGTTCCAGAACCCCAACAGAGGAGAGCAAGCGATGGAATTGAAGAATGCGAATGTGAACATCCGAATCGATCCTGAGTTGAAGAAGGACGCGGAGAAGTTGTTCGGGAGCCTGGGGATGAACCTGTCGACGGCGTTCAACGTGTTTGTGCGGCAGTCGCTGCGGGTGGGCGGGATTCCGTTCACGGTGTCGCTGGGGAATGCCCCCGCGGAAGGGGCGTCGAAGGGCGTCGCGGTGAACGCGAGCGTGATACCTGGGATTGAATACAGTTTCGAGGCGGGCGTGAACAAGCCGCAGGAGAACGCCGAGGGCGAGGCGCCCGCCGAGGGGAAATAGACCTGTAAGCGTTCATTCAGCCCGTATGGACAAAAGCGGGTTCAGGTAGTATGCACGGTTGCCTCCTGTGAGGCAACGGGAGGGCCGCGCTCCTGCGCGGCCGGACAGCCCACGCCTTCACACGGACCGGATTCGCGCGATAATGGGAGGCCGCGCTCCTGCGCGGCCGGACAGCCCACGCCTTCACGCGGCACATGATTCGCGAGGCGACGGGAGGGCCGCGCTCCTGCGCGGC
>JAEEXV010000334.1 GCA_016287975.1 Lentisphaeria bacterium
CTCTCCGGCGACGAGCGCCTGCGCAACCTCCGCCACGCCTTCATACCGCGCCGCACCGAGGCGCTGCGCAACCGCTCATTGCTGCTCATCGACGACGTCTTCACCACCGGCGCCACCCTCACCGCCGCCACCGAGGTGCTGCTCCAGGCGGGCGCGGCCGAGGTCTCCGTGCTGACCGCCACCCGCGCGTAAAAGCCGGATCTTCCGGGCTTTCCGGATCTTCCGGGCTTTCCGGATCTTCCGGGGCTTCCGGATCTTCCGGGTCCCCGTGTGCCAGCAGGCTTCGCCGCAATTTCCCCGGCGTTTCTCCGTTTAGTGGATTGCCATGTCCATCCGCCATCCATTCACGCTGCTTGAGACCATGATCGCCGCGCTCATCCTGACGCTGAGCGCCGTCGCCACCATGGGCATCATCGGCACCGCGCGCGCCAACGCGCTGCGCGAGCGCCGCCGCTGGACGCGCGAACACGCCCTCGTCAACGCCGCCGAGTTCTGGCTGCTCGCGGGCCCCGACCGCCAGCTCCCAGAGGAACTCCTCCCCGAAGGCTACACCGCGACCTGCGAACTCCGCTCCGTCGAGGAGGACCTCCCCGACCAGGCACTCGAATCCATCTCCGAATGGCGCCTCGGCGAATATGAAATCAAAATCCTCGACCAGGACGGCAACGTCGTCGCCGAACAGCGCATCCGAAAGATCCTGAAAGAGGACGACATGGGCTACAACAGCCTGGGGGCAGAATGAGACGACGCGGCGCCATCCATCCTTTCACCATGCTGGAACTGCTCATCGCGGTCTCCATCACCATGCTCGTCGCCCTCGGGCTCTACGGCTTCTCCAGCGGCGTCTCCTCCGCCTGGGCGCAGCTCATGGCCGAGCGCAACCGCGTGCAGGAACTCCTCGCCCTCGACCGCGTCATCGACCGCTCCCTCTCCAATCTCGTCCCCTTCGTCTGGAAGAACCCCGACGACGACAACGAGGAGTTCCCGTTCATCGTCGCCACCCCCGAAAGCCTCCGCTTCGCCTATCTCCACACCATCCGCGACCCAGGCGAAGGCGCCCTCCGCTTCGCCGAGTTCATCCTCGAAGACGGAACCCTCTACCTGAAATACGCCAACCGACCCTTCTACGACTGGGACCAGGTCGCCGACCACGCCCAGACCGTCATCCTCGCCGAAAACGTCGCCGAAATCTCCTTCCAGTACGCCGACTGGAACGACGACACCGACGCCGAATGGGCCGACCGACTCCTCTGGCTCGACGAATGGGAGACCGAGGACTCCGAACGCAAGGACGCACCCCTCGCCGTCCTCCTCACCATCACCTGGAACGACGGACGCACCCAGTCCTGGATGCGACGCACCATGGGAAACTCCCTCCGCGAGCGCTTCGGCGCCTGGAACCCCCTCTCCGAAGACAAGCGCAACTCCTCCGGCGCAGGACTGTAGCCCCACCCCGCAATGCCTACCCACCGCCACTCATCCGAATCCGGCATGGCCCTCCTGATGGTCCTGGGCGTGCTGGCGGCCTCCCTGGTCATGATCGCGCACCTGATGTTCTTCACCCAGGTGTTCACGAAGGAATCCTTCGGCGTCTCGCGCCAGTCCTCCCTGCGCTACCAGGCCGAATCCGCCGCCGAGACCGCCTTCTGGCTCCATCTCACCGACCGACGCCTCTTCTCCAACCGCGCCATCGGGCAGACCGCCGACGACGCCCTCCGCGCCGACGCCGACTTCCCCCCCTGGATGCTCGACGGACGCCCCCACGAGTTCGAGCAGGAACTCTGCACCGTCTATCTCGCCAGCGGCGAAACAGGCACCCAGGCCACCAACCTCGCCGCCCTCAAAACGGGCCTCGACGCCTCCAACGACGCCGACCTCATCACCGACATCGACGCCTTCATCGACGCCTACAACGACTACGTCGACACCGACGACCTGCGCCGCAACGAGGGCTACGAGCGCGACGACTACGCCAACGACGGCTACGAGACCCTCCCCCGCAACGGCCGAATCGAGTTCCGCGCCGAACTCTACTGGCTCCCCAACTGGGAGGCAGTGCTGCGCGACCCGCTCTGCATCGTCCCCCCGCGCGGCTTCAACTACACCTTCAGCACCTCCCGCCCCGACTTCTACTCCGCCTCCGACGCCCAGCTCGCCCTCTATCTCGGCCTCGACGAGGACTCCCGCGAGGTCGCCCTGCTGCGCGAGGCCATCGACGCCTGGAACAACGACGGCGTCCCCGTCGAGGACTCGCTCGACCTCACCCTGCTGACGCAGGCCAAGGCCAGGTTCAACTTCAACGAGGCCACCGTCGCCCTCGTCGCCGCCGTCGCCCAGGATCCTGGCCGCGAGATCTCCACCGAACTGCGCACCACCCGCGTCGCGCGCTTCGGCGCCACTGGCTTCTTCGCCGATTCCAGGAAGGAATGCCTCTCCATCTGGGAACGCGTGCGCGAATGAACAACGGCTATTGGCACCAGCTCACCTCCCTGCACGTCGGCCTCGCCAGGTGCGAGGTCGTCGACGCCCCCGTCCCTGGCGCCCATATCCTCGGCGCGGGCACCAACGTCATCGGGCGCGACGAGGACGACGGCCACCCCGTCCTGTGCCTCCCGCCCGCACCCGCCGCCATCCTCCCCGACGGCCTCCTCGCGGCGCCCGCCGCCCTGCC